>NZ_JXST01000007.1 GCF_000878195.1 Mycolicibacterium llatzerense
GTGCTCTGCTGGCCGAACCGGATCTGCTCAACCGGATTCAAGCGGACCGCAGCGTCAAATCGGGCTGCACACACTGCAATCTGTGCATGCCGACCATCTACAGCCACACCCACTGTGTGGTGACCGGCAAGCCCGACTGAACCGGCGGGTGCCCGGGATTGTCGATTACTGCGATAGGAGTTGTATGGGCGACTTTGACGGCCTCGTTGCGTTGATCACCGGTGGGGCTCGGGGTATGGGTAGGTCGCACGCGGTGGCGCTGGCCGAGGCGGGCGCGGATATTGCCATTTGTGACCGATGCGAGAACAACGAGCAGATCGCCTACCCGCTGGCGACAGAATCGGATCTGGCCGCCACCACTGAAATGGTCGAAGCGGCCGGAAGACGTTGCCTCACAGCGAAACTGTCAACAAGCGACCGTGGCGCGCTGGAACGCTTTGTGGCCGACGTCGAGTCGGGGTTGGGCCGATTGGACATCGCAGTCACCAATGCCGGTGTCAGCGCGATCGCGATGCTGCCCGACGTCCCGTCGGCGCAGTGGGATGAAGTCATCGGGTCCAACCTGACGGGGACGTTCAACACGATCGCTGCGGTGGCGCCGGGGATGATCGCCCGCGGGTATGGGCGGATTGTCACGGTGTCCTCGATGCTCGGCCGCAGCGGGAATTTCGGCCAGGCCGCGTATGCCGCGTCCAAATGGGGCGTCATCGGATTGACCAAGGTCGCCGCGCACGATCTGGCCGGCTTCGGGATCACCGTCAACGCCGTCGCCCCCGGCAATGTCGAAACCCCGATGACCTTCAACGATGCGCTGTTCGGAGCCATGCGTCCTGATTTGGACCAACCGACTCTCGCCGACGTGGAATCGGTGTTCGGGTCGTTGCATCTGCAGCCGGTGGCTTTCATGAAGCCGGCTGAAATCACCCGCGCAGTGATGTTCTTGGCACACCCGGACAGCACACACATCACCGGGACGGTCTTGCCGGTCGACGCGGGTGCCACCGCCCGACTGACCGGCTGACATCGCGCCGCTGGTCACGTCGGCCGCAGCTGGCATCATCGAAACCATGACTGCGCGCCCGATCTGGTTCACAGCCTGCGTCACCGCTGCACTCGCCCTGGCGCCGGTCGCGGCCGCCAGACCGTCGGACCCCGGCGTGGTGTCGTACGCGGTCCTCGGCAAGGGCTCGGTCGGCAATGTGGTCGGCGCCCCGATGGGCTGGGAGTCCACCTTCACCGCGCCCTACCAGGGCTTCTTCGTCGACCTCCCGGTGTGCAACAACTGGGGCGACATCGGGTTGCCCGAGGTGTACGGCGACCCCGACCTGGCGTCGTTCAACGGAGCCGTAGCGCAGACGACGGCCACCGACGACAGGCACTCGGCCAAGCAGGCGGTGGGCGTCTTCGCCACGCCCGAGGCCGCGGCACGGGCGTTCCACCGGGTCGTCGACCGGACCGTCGGATGTTCGGGGCAGACCACCGCGATGCACCTCGAGGACGGCCGGACCGAGATCTGGAGCTTCGCGGGCGCACAGGCCGGCCCGACCGACGCCGCCTGGGTCAAGCAGGAGGCAGACACCGATCGACGCTGTTTCGTGCAGACCCGGCTGCGGGAGAACGTTCTGCTGCAGGCGAAAGTCTGCCAATCCGGCAACGCCGGTCCTGCGGTCAACGTACTGGCCGGGGCCATGCAGAACGCCTTGGGGCAATGACGGTGGCCGGGGCGAGTCAGGCCGCGCAGAGATATTGCGCAGATTTTTGTCGGTACCTCATGGCATCGTCGGACGAACACTAGGGAACACCAACCAACGGATGCGGGGGTCGACCCGGATCTCGGAAGGGGATGTTCAGATGGGCACCGCTACCGCCGTGCGTCGACCGCACGCCGAATACCCCGAGTTGTCCAGCGCGTACGGCGCCGCCCTGCTGGCCGGCGGCGGGTGCTTGCGGGACGGGCCGGTGGGCCGCGTCGGCCTCGAAATCGAGGCGCACTGCTTCGATCTGTCCGACGTGACGCGGCGGCCGGGGTGGGATGAACTGAGCGAAGCCGTGGCAGCCGTTCCGCAGCTGCCCGGCGGCAGCGCGATCACCATGGAACCCGGCGGCGCCATCGAACTGTCAGGACCGCCGCTGGACGGCGCCGGGGCCGCGATCGCGGCCATGCAGGCCGATCAGACCGTGCTGCGGGAATCGTTGCGGCGCCGCGGACTGGGCTTGCTGCCGCTCGGCGTGGACCCGCTCCGTCCGCAGGCCCGGGTGAACCCCGGCGGTCGCTATCGGGCCATGGAGGCGTTCTTCGCGGCCGGTGGGACGGGTGCGGCCGGGGCGGCGATGATGACCTCGACCGCCTCGCTGCAGATCAATATCGACGCCGGCCCGCGTGACGGTTGGGCTGACCGCGTCCGGTTGGCCCACGCCCTGGGTCCGACCATGATCGCCGTGTCGGCGAGTTCGCCCATGCTGGGCGGTGAGTTCACCGGATGGCAGAGCACCCGCCAGCGGATCTGGGGACAGCTCGACACCGCGCGCTGCGGGCCGATCCTCGGCGCCAGCGGTGACGATCCCGCCAGCGACTGGGCGCGCTATGCGCTCAAAGCGCCGGTGATGCTCGTGCACACGCCCGAGGCGGAACCTGTCACCGAATGGGTGCCGTTCGCGGATTGGGCGGACGGGCGCACGCTGCTCGGCGGGCGCCGGCCGACCGAGGCCGACCTGGACTACCACCTGACGACGCTGTTCCCGCCGGTTCGGCCGCGGCGCTGGCTGGAGATCCGCTACCTCGACGCCCTGTCCGACGACCTGTGGCCGGCAGTGGTGTTCACCTTGGTCTCCTTGCTCGACGATGCCCGGCTGTCGCAGATCGCTTGGGAAGCAACAGAATCGGTGGCCACCGCGTGGGATCAGGCGGCGCGGGTGGGGCTGGCCGATCCGCGGCTGCGGGCCGCGGCGGTGCAGTGCGTGCAAGCGGCTGCCGAGGTTGCGCCGGCTGATGTGGCGGGCTCGATGGACCGGCTGCTGCGGCAGGTGATGCAGGGCCGTAGTGCGGCCGACGATTTTGCGGACCAGGTCGTCGCGCACGGAATCGATTCGGCGATCACCGGGTTGGCACTTGATGATCGGCTGAAAGGTGGGGTGTGAGTACGCGCGAGCTGTTGGCCCGAGGGCTGACCCGAGCCCGGGACCGGACTCTGGCCCTGGTCGAGTTCGACGATGCCGAACTGCTGCGCCAGTACGACCCGCTGATGAGCCCGCTGGTGTGGGATCTCGCGCACATCGGCCAGCAGGAGGAACTGTGGCTGCTGCGCGGCGGCGACCCGAATCGCCCCGGGCTGCTACCGCCGGACGTCGACAACCTGTACGACGCATTCGTGCATTCTCGCGCCAGCAGGGTGTCCCTGCCGCTGCTACCGCCGACCGACGCGCGCGCCTTCTGCCGCACCATCCGGTCCAAAGCCCTTGACGCTCTTGACCGGCTGCCCGACGAGGCCGGCGCCGAATTTCCGTTCGCTCTGGTCATCAGTCACGAGAACCAGCACGACGAGACCATGCTGCAGGCCCTGAGTCTGCGCAGCGGCCCACCGCTGTTGGGTCCGGGCGCTGTTTTGCCGCAGGGGCGCGCCGGGGTCGCGGGCACGTCGGTGCTGGTGCCCGGCGGACCGTTCGTGCTCGGTGTCGACGCATCGGCTGAGCCCTTCGCGCTCGACAACGAGGGCCCGGCGCACGTCGTCGATGTGCCGTCGTTCCGGATCGGCCGGGTGCCGGTCACCAACGCCGAATGGCGCGAGTTCGTCGCCGACGGTGGTTATCGACAGGCGCGCTGGTGGTCCGCCGCCGGCTGGGAGCATCGGCAACAGGCGGGCCTGGTCGCGCCGCAGTTCTGGAGTGCAGATTGCGCTACGCGAGTCCGGTTCGGTCATGTCGAGGAACTGCCCGCCGGCGAACCCGTGCAGCATGTCAGCTTCTACGAAGCCGAGGCCTACGCCGCCTGGGCCGGTGCGCGGCTGCCCACCGAGGTCGAGTGGGAGAAGGCCTGCGTCTGGGATCCCGCGGCGGGCGCGCGGCGCCGATATCCCTGGGGCGCAACCGAACCCGACGGGAACCGGGCCAATCTCGACGGCGCCGCGCTGCGGCCGGCGCCCGTGGGGGCATATCCGGACAGCGCATCGGCCTACGGAGTCGAGCAGATGCTGGGCGACGTGTGGGAGTGGACCACGTCCCCGCTGCGGCCCTGGCCGGGATTCACGCCGATGATCTACGACCGGTACTCACAGCCGTTCTTCGAAGGCAGTGGCAGTGGTGACTACCGGGTCCTGCGCGGGGGTTCCTGGGCGGTGGCGGGCGACATTCTGCGGCCCAGCTTCCGCAACTGGGACCACCCGATCCGGCGGCAGATTTTTTCCGGCGTGCGGCTGGCCTGGTCGGTGGACAGCTGATGTGTCGTCACCTGGGCTGGCTCGGCGACCCCGTCTCGGTGTCGTCACTGATCTTGGAACCTGCGAATGGCCTGCTGGTGCAGTCCTATTCGCCTCGGCGGCAGAAGCACGGATTGCTCAATGCCGATGGCTGGGGCGTCGGGTTCTTCGATGGCGCGGCACCGCGCCGCTGGCGTAGTGCCGCGCCCTTGTGGGGCGATGCGTCACTGGCGTCGGTGGCGCCGGCGTTGCGCAGCGGGTGTGTGGTGGCCGCCGTCCGCTCGGCCACGGTCGGGATGCCCATCGAGCCGTCGGCGTCGGCGCCGTTCACCGACGGAGCGTGGCTGTTGTCGCACAACGGCGTCGTCGACCGAGCGGTGCTGCCGGTGTCACGGTCCGCGGAATCAACGGTCGACAGCGCGATCCTGGCCGCCCACATCTTCGCCGAAGGGCTGGACAACCTGGCGGACAGCGTGCGCACGGTAGGGGAAGCCGACCCGTCGGCGCGGCTGAACATCCTGGTGGCCAACGGTTCCCGGATGCTGGCCACCGTGTGGGGCGACACGCTGTCGGTATTGCGCCGACCTGATGGAGTGGTGCTGGCCAGCGAGCCCTATGACGACCACCCGGACTGGCAGGACATCCCGGACCGGCACCTCGTCGAGGTGACGGCCGCCGGTGTCGAGGTGACGGCACTGGCATGAACTGGAGAGGACCACAATGACACCGAGCAAGACGGCACCGCTGCTGACCAACCATCTCGCCGCCGACTGGGCACCTCGTGCCCTGCGGCACGATGTCCGTGACGGCCTGTCGCAGTCGCCGAAATCCTTGCCGCCCAAGTGGTTCTACGATGCCGTCGGCAGTGACCTGTTCGATCAGATCACCCGGCTGCCCGAGTACTACCCGACCCGCACCGAGGCGCACATCCTGCATGAGGCGGCCGGTGCGATCGTGTCGGCATCCGGTGCGGACACGCTGGTCGAGCTGGGCAGTGGGACGTCGGAGAAGACGCGCATCCTGCTCGACGCCTTCCGGGACGCCGCCGCGCTGCGCCGATTCGTGGCGTTCGACGTCGACGAGAACGTGCTCAGCGCGGCACTCACCCAGCTGTCCGACGAGTATGACGGTGTCGAGATCAGCGGGGTGCGAGGCGATTTCGAGCAGCACCTGGGCGAGCTGCCCGTCGTGGGCCGCCGGCTGATCGTGTTCCTCGGGTCGACGATCGGTAACCTGACGGCCGGTCCGCGGGCGGAGTTCCTCGCGAGCCTGGCCGAGGCGATGCGACCGGGTGACACGTTGCTGCTCGGCACCGACCTGGTGAAGGACACCACCCGGTTGGTCGCGGCCTATGACGACAGCGCCGGGGTCACCGCGCAGTTCAACCGCAACGTCCTGGCAGTGGTGAACCGGGAGCTGGACGCTGATTTCGATCTCGATGGCTTCGAACATGTGGCACGATGGAACACCGAATACGAGCGTATCGAAATGTGGCTGAGGTCCGTTGCCGCGCAACGGATTCAGATACGCGAGTTGGGTCTGTCGGTGGAGTTCGAGGCGGGTGAGGAGATGTTGACCGAGGTGTCGTGCAAGTTCCGCCCCGAGGGCGTCGCGGCCGAGCTAGCGGCCGCCGGGCTGCAGCAGACCGAGTGGTGGACCGACCCGGCCGGGGACTTCGGGCTGTCACTGGCGGTCAAGCCGGACCTGCGGACGTGAGCGGGGCCGATCCCACCGTCGCGCGCCTGTGGCGTGCTGCCCGGCCCAAACCGCTTGGCCTGCATTTCGACAACGCCGCCTGCTCGCGGCAGAGCTTCGCCGTCATCGACGCCGCCGCCCAGCACGCCAGATTGGAAGCACAGGTCGGCGGCTATGTCGCAGCCGAATCCGCGGAACCCGTCCTGCAAGGCGGGCGGGCGGCGGTGGCCGCGCTGACCGGGATGTCCGCCGGTGACGTCGTGTTCACCACCGGGTCGTCCAATGCACTCAATCTGCTGCTCAGCAGTTGGGATGGCGAGAAGACCATTGCCTGCCTGCCGGGCGAGTACGGCCCCAACCTGGTGGTGATGGCAGCCAACGGGTTCACCGTCCGCGAGCTACCGGTCGACGAACAAGGGCGGCTCGACGTCGAGGTAGCAGTCGCGCTCTTGCAGAGCGATCCGCCGGCTCTGGCCCATCTGACGGCGCTCGGCAGCCACCGCGGCGTGGCACAGCCGTTGTCCGAGTTCGTGCTGGCGTGCCACGCGATCGGCGTGGCGGTGGCTGTGGACGCGGCACAGGCGCTGGGCCATCTGGACTGCGCGGTGTCACCCGACGTCATCTACGCATCGTCGCGTAAGTGGCTGGCCGGGCCGCGCGGGGTCGGGTTGCTGGCGATCAGTTCGTCTGTGTCGCACCGGCTTCGGCCGCGCATCCCACTGCCGGAATGGGGGACGCCGTTGCCGGTGCTGAAGCGACTGGACCTCGGCGAAGCCAATGTGGCTGCCCGAGTGGCCTTTTCAACTGCGCTTGAGGAACATCTAGTGGCCGGGCCGGAACTGGTGCGGGCGCGGTTGGCCGAGGTGGGTCGGCTCACGCGGACCGCGCTGGCGGCCCTGCCGGGTTGGCGGGTGGTCGAGAATGTCGATGAGCCCACGGCCATCACCACGTTGGAGCCGACGCGCGGCGCCGACCCGAATGCCGTGCGCGCCAAACTGATTGCCGACCACGGCATCGTCACGACTGTGGCGGGGATCGATCGGGCCCCGCACGAGATGAAGATTCCCGTGCTGCGGGTGTCGCCGCATGTCGACGTCACCGGCGAAGAACTGGAGTCCTTCGCCGGTGCGCTGACTGCCGCGTCGACCTGACGCTCAGGCCTTGTGTGCCGTGAGCAGGAACGCCGGCATCTTCATGCGGCCCTTCTCGTCGAGGGCGTGTGGCGGCATTTCGAAGGTGGGCTGCCCGGGACCAGCGGGTGCTCGGCCAGGCATGCTGGCGTGGATGAACGCCGGCCGGATTTCGTCGATCGCCCAGTACTTGCCGACGGCCTCACGCAGCTCGGCCTCGGTGACCTCGTTCGGCTTCTGTTCTGCCTCGGCGGGGAACGCGCCCTTGGCGAACACGAGGATGTAGTACTTGGCGCCCGGCGCGGCGGCACGGAACACGGACTGCTGATAACCGTCGCGGCCCTCCACCGGAATGGAGTGGAACAACGTCGAATCCATGATGGTGTCGAACCGGCCGTCGAACCCGGTGAACGACGTGATGTCGTCCTGGACGAACGTGGCGTTGGTCAGATTCCGTTCGGCGGCAGCTTTTTTCGCTGCGGCCACTGCGGTGGGCGTGAGTTCGATGCCGACCACGGTGTAACCGTCCGCAGCCAGCGCGAGCGAGAGTTCGGCGTAGCCGCAGCCGGCGTCGAGTACCTCGCCGGTGACCTTGCCTGCGGCGATCAATGCGGCGAGCTCAGGCTGCGGTTCGCCGATGTTCCACGGCGGCGGCCCATCGAATTCGCCTTCTTCACGGTATGCGCTGTCCCAGTCCATCACTTCGTTGGAGGAGTCCGTCATGGGTTCCAACGTACGCGGACCTACCTGCGAGTGGCGATGGCGATTTGCGGCGTGCACAGGCCCCCGCGCAACTCGATGTCGACGCCGGCTCGATCGGCCAGCGCCCGCAGCGCGGCCGGGCTGTAGGCCCGCAGCGAGCTGATGACGCCGTCATGCACGAACGGTACGAACGGGGCCAGCGGGAGCATGGCGGCCAGCCGCATCACGTGCAGCGGTGACGGTGGCCGGGGCAGGTCGATGATGAGCAACTTGTCCGCCACCCGGGTGCCCTCGGCGAGCACCCGGACCGCGGCGGACGGGGGCAGATGATGGAACGACAACGCGAAAACGGCCAGGGCGTAAGCACTGTCGGCCGCGTCGATGGCCGTCGCATCCATGTCGCGCACCGTCACCCGCGGATCGGATCCCAGGTCTCCTGCGGTGATGGCGGCAACCGAATCCGGTTCCAGATCAGTGACCGTAAGGGTTGCCGTGGGGTGCATCTCGAGCACCTTCTTCGACAGCCCGCCGTGGCCGGCCCCGAGCTCGAGGATGCGCGGGTCCGGGATGTCGGCGACCTCTTCCATCGCGATGTGGGCGAAGCGCTCATGGAGGCCGAACCAGTTGCCGGTGAGCTCCAGAGCGCGGACCACGCTGCGCTTGACGGCGGGGTCGACGTCGTCGCGGTCGAGATACTCGGGCAGGTCGGTCTGCAACGCCCGATCGAGGCACGACGCCTGCGGGCCGCCGCGCGGCATGCGATCGATGTCGGTGCTCATCCGAGCGCGGCTGTCAGCGAGGCGGGTACCTCGATGTCGGCCACCGCGAGGTTCTCCTCCAGGTGCGCGACTGAGGACGTGCCAGGGATCAGCAGCATGTTGGGCGCCGCCGCCAGCGTCCAGGCCAACGCGACCTGTGCGGGAGTCCGGCCGAGTTCGCTTGCGGACTGCCGTATTTCGGGGTGGCCGAGCACGGGGTTCTCCGGATTGAACGCCGATCCCAGCGGAAAGAACGGAACGAACGCGATGCCGCGCGCGGCGCAGGCGTCCAGCACCGGCTGCGAGGAGCGGTCGAGCAGGTTGTAGGCGTTCTGCACGCACGCGATGTCGGTGCGCTGCAGCGCGAGCTCCAGGTGTTCGAGCGAGATGCTGCTCAGGCCGATGCCGTCGATCAGCCCCTCGTCGCGGGCGGCGATCATGGCGGTGAGCTGGCGGTCGAACAGGTCGCGGTCGACCTCGCCCGGTGCGCTGGGATCGCCGTCGGGGCCCATCACCCGCAGGTTCACCGCTGCCAGCCGGTCTGTGCCGAGGGTCGCCAGGTTCTGCTCGATGGCAGCCCGCAGCTCGTCGGGCTGTTGTGCCGGTAACCAGTTGCCGGCCTGGTCGCGGCGGGCGCCGACCTTGCTGACCAGAGCGAGGCCCTGCGGATATGGGTGCAGGGCCTCGCGGATCAGCTGGTTGGCTACGTCAGGGCCATAGAACTGCGCGGTGTCGATGTGATTGACACCGAGCTCTACCGCGCGTCGCAGCACGGCGATCGCCTGGTCACGGTCGCGTGGTGGACCGAAGACGCCGGGCCCGGGCAGCTGCATGGCCCCGAATCCGACCCGGTGGACCTGGTACTGACCGAGCGCGTACGTCGTCATGTAGCCAGGCTAACGCTAGTCGGACTCGCCGAGAATCTGATAGATCTCGCGGCGGGCGTTGTTGACGATGTCCAGGATGCGTTGCTGCTGTTCGGCATTCGCGGAATGCACCGACTGAGCGACCGCGCCGAACAACTGGCCGAGCGCGTTGCGCAGGTTCATGGCGGCGGGATCGGCACCCTCGGTGATCTCTTCCCAGGGGGCGGTCTCGATCGCGTCGGCGGCGGTGCGGCCGTCGTCGGTCAGCTCGAAAGTCTTTTTGCTGCCATGACTTTCGGCGGGCTTGATCAGACCCTCGTCCTCCAGGAGTTGAAGGGTGGGGTAGATCGAGCCGGGGCTGGGCTTCCACAGGCCGTCGCTGCGTGCGGCGATCTCCTGGGTCATCTCGTAGCCGTGCATCGGCCGCTCGGTGAGCAGCTTGAGGATGGCGGCGCGAACGTCGCCACGCCGGCTGCGGCCACTGGGACGTCCTCGGCCGCCATGACGTCGTCCGCGGGGACCGCCCGGTCCGAAGGGGCCCGCGCCGAATCCGGGGCCGAAGCCGGGACCAAAACCGAAGCCGGGGCCGCCGAAGCCTGGGCCGAAGCCAAAGCCGGGGCCGCCCTCGCCGCGGTGTTCCCGCACGTGGTCACGGAACTGTTCGCGCATGTCCCTGCGGGTTGCGCGGCGCTCGTCGTGCCGGGCGCGCCGGTCAGCAGGGCCGACGAACGGTGAACGATCGCCGGGCGCGAAACCGAAGCCGCCGCCGTGCGATGGGTGATTGAAAGGGCCGCCGTCGAACGGGCGGCCAGGTGGAGTGAATGGGGTGTCCATAGATGTGTTCTTCTTTCGGGAGGGAGGCACCTAGCGCGCCCCCGATGCATTAACGATATATCGGAAACTATCGGAAGGCAACAGGTCGGGCTGTGATGTACGTCGATGCCTGCCCGTCCGCTGAGAGTTCACCGCGCGCAGCCCGCACCGCCGCGGCCGCGATTAGGGTGTGGCGATGGCGGTGAAGTGGCTGGACGATCCCGAGGATCATGACTACGACGCGGCGGCCGACTACCTGACCATGCTGGCCTCCAAGGATGAGGTGGCCAAGGTGGTCGCAGCGCTCAAGACCGCGAAGACGACGACGCGGAAAGCGAAAGACATCCTGCGCGCGGCACAACTGCCGTTGCTGCCGGAGACGAACGCCCATGTGCGGGCCGACCTGGGCAAGATCAGCGACGGCAAGAAGCTCTCGCCGATCCTGTTGGTACGCGGCGATGTTCACAGCGGGGCGCCATTGCAGATCGGCGACGGCTACCACCGGGTGTGCGCCAGCTATCTGACCGACGAGAACACCGGCATCCCCTGCCGGCTCGTGTCGTGGCAGTCCTGACCACGACGTTGACCGGCTGACCGATGGGCGATTTCGGATTCCATGCCCTGGCGCTGCTGGCCGTCATCGGACTGGTGGGGCCGCTGTTGGCGGCGGTGCCGAAGCTGCGGGTGCCGGTGATCGTCGGCGAACTCGTGGCCGGAATCATCGTGGGGCGGACCGGGTTCGGCATCGTCGACGCGGACAACCCGACGTTCGTGCTGCTGGCGGACATCGGGTTCGCGCTGGTGATGTTCATCGTCGGCACCCATGTGCCGGTGCGCGACCAGTCATTACGGGGTGATCTGCCTAGAGCGCTGTTGCGGGTGATCGTGGTGGGCGCATTCGCGGCGGTACTCGGTGCCGTCATCGCGCATCTGTTCGGCACGGGCCACGCACCGTTGTACGCGGTACTCATGGCGTCCTCGTCGGCGGCGCTGGCGCTGCCGGTGATCCAATCGTTGGGTCTGACGGGGCCGCCGGTGCTGTCCGTTACCGCCCAGATCGCGATCGCGGATGCCGCGTCGATTGTGTTGTTGCCGTTGGCCATCAACCCGGCCGGTGCTGCGCGTGCGGCCGTGGGGGCGCTGGCGATCGCTGCGTGCGCGGTCCTGCTCTACTTCTTTCTGCAGTACGAAGCCAAGCGCGGATGGCTCAAGCGGATGCACAAGTACTCGCACAGCCGGCACCTGGCGCTGGAACTGAGGATCAGCCTGATCGTGCTGTTCGGCCTGGCGGCGCTGGCGAAGTCGACGCATGTCTCGATCATGCTCGCGGGTTTTGCGCTGGGACTGTGCCTTTCGGCGGTCGGAGAGCCCCGACGGCTCGCGCGCCAACTGTTCGGCATCACCGAGGGCTTCTTCGCGCCGTTGTTCTTCGTCTGGCTCGGCGCGTCATTGCAGGTGCGGGAACTCGGGGAGCATCCGGATTTGATCGCGCTCGGCGTGGCGCTGGGCGTGGGGGCGGTGCTTGCGCATCTCAGTGGCCGGCTGTTCGGGCAACCGCTTTCGCTCGGGGTCCTGGCGGCAGCGCAATTGGGTGTTCCGGTGGCTGCTGCCACGTTGGGTACCCAGCAGCATCTGCTGAGTCCGGGGGAGCCGTCGGCGCTGATTCTGGGCGCGTTGTTGACCGTCGTGGCGACGTCCGTTGCCGGCAGCATTGCCAAGCGTCGGCAAACTGCCGCCGCCTGAATTTCGCCACGCCGTAAGGCTCGACGCACCGTCTCAGTATGTGGAATCGGGGCCGGCGTCGAGCGTTCCCGGAATGTTGGCCGCGGCTATGAATGACGCGCACGAAAATTACGCGTAGCGAAATTTGCTGAAGTCGCAATTTATCGACGGCTCGCAGTTGCGGTCCGTCGCTCAATTGTGGGTGTGACGTGGGTCTCGCCCTGCTGTGAAGTGGCTGTGACGTCGTAAATGCGGATTTGGGCGGTCCTGCTGGCCAAATTTGCTGATTCGGTAGCACGCCTAACTTGCCTGCTAAAACAGCAATCTAACGCAATCGATAATTTCCCGGTCGATCGATTTTGGTTAGCTGGAAAATGTGTGTGTTCGTCAAAAACACCCATTTACTAGGGGTAAGTTTCTGCGTCACACGGGTGTCGCGATAACTGGGAGGATTCGAATGCAGCTCACCATGAAGCCGTATCTCACTGCGGGCGTTGCTCTCGCGGGGGCGAGTGTGATTGCTGTGGCGCCGATGGTGCCGCAAACGGCAACGCACCTGCCGGCAGTTCCTCACGTGCAGGTATCCGACGTGCACCTGACAGCCTTGGTCAACCCGATCGTGGCGCTGGGGAACATCTACAACGCCCTCGCCGAGACGGTCGGGCAAACCAGCTACATGGTGGAGACCAGCGTGAATCCGCTGGTGCGCCAGGTGGTGCTCGATGCGAACTACGGCGTGCAACAGGGCATGCAGTTGATCGGCAACATCACCGGCGCGACCTTCACCCTCGGTGGCGCGTTGCCGGGCACTCTCGTCAACGTGCTGGGGAACCTCGGCACGCTCAATGTCAACGGCGCCATCGACTCGCTGGTGGGTGGTCTGCTTCCCGGCGGACTGCAGTTGATCACCGGCATCAACGGTCCGGTGCAGAACATCCTGCAGCAACCGTTGGCGGTGGGCGAGGCATTGGTGCCCGCGGTGCTTGATTCGGTCACCGCATTGGTCGCCGGCCTGGCGATTTCGACAGTCGGAATTGGTTGCGGCTCCTGCCTCGGAACAACTCCGGTGGTTCAGCAGGTGGTCAAGAGCGTGACGGGAATTCTGCAGTCGGTACTCACCCTGAATCCGGGCACGATCTACAACGGCGTGCTCAACAATGTGGTGAGCCTCGTGCAGAACATTCAGAAGAATGTCACGGATTTTGAAACCGGCACCGTGCCGTACATCGTGAATCGGATCATCACGGCGCTGAACGTGAACCCGAATGCTCCTGGTGGTGTCACCGTTCCTCTGGCCGCAGCGCCGGTTGCGGCGCTGGCGGCGGGTACGGCGGCCGAGAGCACGAAGACGGCGACGGACACCTCGGCGGCAGACCCGGCTCCGGCGACGACCAAGAAGGCGGCCACGGCCACTGCGGCGACCTCGACCGAGGCGGCACCGGCCACCGACGCGGCGAAGGACACCTCGGCTAAGGACACCTCTACCAAGGAAGCCGACGCCAAGGCTGCTGATGGCAAGGCCACCGACGCGAAGGACGCCGACAAGAAGGACGCCGACGCCAAGTCTGCTGACGCGACGGGCGCCGACGCCAAGGGCGCGACCAAGGATGCCGATGCCAAGGGCGCGACCAAGGATGCCGATGCCAAGGGCACTGACACCAAGGGCGCCGACAAGGTGACGACGCCCAAGGACGGTGCGCCCAAGACCAAGAAGGCGCAGAACCCCGTGTCAAAGGTGGCGAAGTCGATCACCAACGCGATCAAGGGTGCCACCAAGGCCCCCAAGGGCAAGACCGGCAGCAGCAAGTAGCCGAACAGCGGACTGTGGCCCCAACGCCGAAAGGCGTTGGGGCCACAGTACGTTCAGCGACTATTGCCGGCCGTGGAAGGCGGCGGCGACGATCGCTGCGGCGACCAGTGCCAGCGCTGCGGCGGTCGCCGCGGTGGCGCCGATCCCCGAATCGAAGGCGACGCGTGCCGACTCCATCAGGTGGTTGCCGAGCTCGGTCGGCAGGGTCCGGGCCACCGAGATGGCGCCGCCGATGCTCTCCCCGGCGTCGGCCGACTGACCGGGTGAAAGTGCCCCGGGCAGTTCGACGTTCGCGCGATAGAACGCGGTGAACATGGTGCCCAGCCCGGCGGTGCCGATCACCGCACCCAACTCGTAGGCGGTCTCCGACACCGCTGACGCCGCGCCGGCCTTCTCGGGCGGCACCGACGCCACGATGGTGTCGTTCGAGATCGTCTGCGAGACGCCGACACCCAGTTCGAGCACGGTGAACGACGCGATGACCCCGACCATGGTCAGGTCGTGGCGGAACATCAGGATCAACAGAAAGCCGGCGGCGACCAGGAGCAGGCCGGTCACCATCAGCGTCTGCGGCGCAAACCGCTTGGCCAGCCGCACCACGCCGATGCCCGCGATCGTCGAGGCCGCCGCACCCGGCAGCATGACCAGCGCAGCGGTCAGCGGGTCCAGCCCGAGTACCAGCTGCAGGTGCTGCGAGACGAAGAACAGGAACCCGATGAGGCCGACCATCGACAGGAAGTTGGCCAGGATCGACGCCGTGAAGGGGCCGTGACCGAACAGTCGCATGTCGAGAATCGGTGTGGCACTGCTGTTCTGCCGACGCACGAACCAGATGCCCGCGGCGACGCCGAGGGCGACGGCGGTGAGCGTCAGAGCCGAGATGCCGTCGTGCGCGGCGGTCTTGATCGCCCACACCACCGGCAGCATGGCCGCCAGCGACAGCAGCACGCTGAGCGCGTCGACCGGGCCCGGGTTCGGGTCCCGCGATTCAGGCACCAGCTTGGGCGCCAGCACCAGCAGCGGTAGCAGGATCGGCACGGCGATCATGAAGACCGCACCCCAGTGGAAGTGCTGCAGCAGCAGGCCGCCGACGATCGGGCCGAGGGCCGAGCCGGCCGCGAAGCACGACGCCCAGACGGCGATGGCGAGCCGGCGCGACGTGGCTTCGGTGAAGATGTTGCGGATCAGCGACAGCGTCGACGGCATCAGCATGGCGCCGAAGACACCGAGCGCGGCACGAGCGGCCACCAGGTAGCCGGCGCTGGGCGCGAACGCCGCAGCGGCCGAGATGACGGCGAACCCGACGGCGCCGATGAGCAGCAGCCGGCGCCGGCCGAACCGGTCGCCGAGGCTGCCCATGGTCACCAAAAGTGTTGCCAGCACCAGGGAATAGATGTCGACGAGCCACAGCTGCGTGGCGGCTGACGGGCGGAACTCTGCGGCGATGCTGGGCAGCGCGAAGGCCAGCACCGTGTTGTCGATGGAGATGAGCAGCACGGGCAGCATCAGCACTGCCAGCGCCCACCAATGGCGTTGCGGTGTCCGGTTCGTCACCTCGTTGGTGACGAGACTGATGGACATGGGTGTTACCTAACTTGTTGAGGTGAAAGCAAATTCAGGCGGATCAGGATGGATCCGGGGTGATGGTGCCGGCCGTCAGGCTGGCCATGATGGCGTCGACGATCTCGACCCGCGGCGCGATGTTCCGGCGCAGTGCCTCGTATCCGGCGTCGAGCAGGGCCCAGAAAACCAGGCGCGGCCACTCCGGTGGGCTGGTCTGCGGTCGTGCCGAAACCCGCGCCAGCACTTCGGCTATCGCCTCGTCGCCGGTGTCGAGGATCGCGGACAGCTCCGGATCGGCGACGATGGTCGGCTCGTTGTAGACGAAAGGCACGATGGGGCCGAGGTCCAATTGGGATTCGACCACGCGGCGCAGCGCCGCGAGCGGCGGGCCGCAGGTCGGCTCGGCTTTGTCGATGGCGGCGTTACATATCTCGTGCACGTACAGGGCGACGGCGCGGATCAGCTCGGAGCGCTCGGCGAAGTAGCGGTGCAGCGTGCTGCGGCCGACGTTCGCGGCGGTGGCGATATCGCTCAACGACGCCGCGGGGTTGGTCGCCAGGACGGCGGTGGCGGCGTCGAGGATCGCCTTCCGGGTACGCGAACGCACACCGGTGTCGAGCGATTTCAGTTCAGCCATGCATCAAAAGTAGCACGATTGATCGAAAATAGGACATATATGTCCCAATATGGAGATGGAGCTCACCAAGGCGGGGCGGGCCAACCATTTCCGGGGACTCGGGCCATGTCATCCGCGGCGTCAAAAAACTAGACTTGACGGTATCTATTACTGATTTTGAGTTGTTAGTTTCCGGAGGCGGGCCATGGCCACGTACAGGAAGATTGCATCGACAACAGCACTCGCCGCGGGCCTCGTAGCTGCGGTTCTGGGTATCGGTTCGGGAACTGCCGGCGCCTCGCCGGCACATGACCCGGGCATGATTCCGATGGACCACGGTTGGGGCGGCGGCGACTGGGATGACCACCACGGCTGGGGCTGGGGCCACCGTGGCTGGGGCGGCGGCGATCAAGGCTGGGGTGGCCCCGGGTGGCCGCCGCCGTGCGTCACCGTTCCGTTTGTCAGCATCTGCGCATAAGTCGACCGGGCCTTCGGAGGTAAGGCCGGCTGGGCGCCAATTCCCGGGTCGGGTTGCGGCCCGGGTGGGTGGCCGCTGTTGTCCTGAAACAAAGCCGGCCCCGACCAGATTTCCGTGGTCAGGGCCTTGCTCACTTGTCGGGGTGGCGGGATTTGAACCCACGACCTCTTCTGCTGGCCCGAGCCGAACTTGTCGGTGGGCGGGTGCAGGCTGGGCTCAATCGATCGGGAAGGGGTGGGTATGTGCTGGAAATGCGAGAACCCAAACGGCACCACTGAGGAGTACCTCGACATGTTGCGCGGGATCATGAAAGACCACGGATGGGCTGTCCAGTTTGTTGAAGACGATCGTCGGCCATTCGCGTACACAATCGGCCTGCACCACTTGGGATTGCCCGAGTTGCTGGTCACGGGTTTGCCTCCGCGAACGGCCGGTCGTGTGCTGAATTCACTCGGCCATCAGATTGTCGAGGATGGCACGTTTTTGCGGCCAGCCATGCAGATCGACTATCAGGGTGAATTCATGTTCGAGGTCATCGATGTCGAACATCCGGATGTGCATTTGAAGAATGCGGTCGCACTGTGTAGCCCGCGAATCCGTGCGTTCCAACTCGTGTGGACCGATGCCCGTGGTTGCTGGCCGTGGGATCGAGGGTGGAGCCACGGTCGCCGTAGGCAACCGGTCCTTGGTGTCCGCACGCAACCGAACGGCGAACCGGCCGCATAAACGCTCAAGGCACCGACCAGATTTCGCTGGTCAGTGCCTTGAGCGCTTGGCGGGGTGGCTGTCGGGCGCAGGGAGTCTTAGCGGGCGTCGTGTGTAGGCGCTAGTCGCGCCAGCGTTCCCCAAGCGCCTTCGCTGCGGTGGAGACCTTCATCACCAAGCGGCCTTCGCGGTTCTTCACAGGACTGAAGCCGAAATGCACGTAGAACGCCTCTGCCTCGGCATCAATGGCGTCCACCACAATTAGGCGGCCGCCGCCGATCTCAGAAGCAGCTACGGCTTTGCCGAGCGCGTCGACTAGTAGCTGTTCCCCGTAGCCACTTCCGCGAAGCGAACTGTCGAGGGCTAGTCGTGCTATGAGATACCCCGGGATTCTGGAGTATCCGCCTGCGAGGCGGCCTGATACCCCGTCATCTTTGCGGACCACCTCGGTAGGGCATATGGCGAAGTAGGCGCAAACCTTGGGCTCATCAACCGGAGTCCATACATAGACGTGTGCGATCCCACTGTTGTCCGCGCGGACAGCATCGTCTAGCAACCACTTGTTCAACGGCTCCTTTCCGCAGTCGAACCCCTCGAGTATGTGGTCGTCGTCTAACCGCGCGGACTCGAAGTACATCAGCGCCTCTTGAACACCGCAGGCTTACGCGCTGCTGCGGCCAGTCGCGGCGCAGCATCTGCAACGTCCAGTGAGGACATCAACGCATCGAACTGTTCGGATTCCATGACCGTCACCAGCTCTTGTCGCAAGACATCTTCCGCGCGCTGAAGTGCAGCCTTGCGTACAAACTCTGAGGTCTGTTCGTGGACCGCGCTTGCGGCACGCTGGATGCGCACCAAGCTCTCCTCTTCCATTCGGAACTCCACTCGTTCCGTTTTTGCAGCCATCGGTGACACCTCCTAGCTACGCGTCTGCGTAGCTACGAGCGTACGGCGGATGTCCGTACAAAGCTATAGCACTGCTATGGGCGAACTGCGGAAATGTGCGGGTGGGCCTGCTTTGTAAACAAAGCAGGCCCCGACCAGATTTCCCTGGTCAGGGCCTTGCTCACTTGTCGGGGTGGCGGGATTCGAACCCACGACCTCTTCGTCCCGAACCACGCCACCTGGGGTTTTGATGACGTTGGGTACGTTGGCCCGCGTAAGTTTTCCCAGCTCAGCTGCATTGGGTGGGTTGGCGCGCGCAGGAGTCGCGAAAATCTACTGCGGACTGCCTGCGGACTGAGACACCTTGGTGGTCAAGGCCGCCTTTGATTTACCGAGAGCGGGAACCTTGAAATCAGGATGTCAGTTTGGACGCTTACTCGACGGGCTTGCAACACCAGATCACGACGGATCCGCAACCAAAGATCACGTCTGCGAATGGACCTCGCGTTCCTCGCATTCCTCGCTTCCACTAGTAGTGCGTTGCTCCTTATTTCTGCGTGGCGGTGTCAGCTACTGGGGTCCGCGTTGCTTTGGAAGGCCACCAGCTGGCTTCGCGTAGAAGTGTGGCGATGGCGGGCACGGTGAGGGTGCGCACGAGGAAGGTATCGAGCAGCAATCCGAAGCCGATGATGAGGCCGGCTTGGATCATGATGGCGACTGAGCCGACCATGAGGCCGAACATGCTGGCGGCGAATATCAGACCAGCTGAGGTGATGACGGCTCCGGTGTTTGCCACGGTGCGCAGGACGCCGACGCGGATGTTGGTCCCGGATTCTTCGCGGAGCCGTGAGACGAGCAGCATGTTGTAGTCGGCGCCGACGGCGACGAGGATGATGAATGCCAGTAATGGTACGGGCCAAGCGATTTCGTAGCCCAGTCCCCATTGGAATACCACAACGCCGATGCCGAGCGAGGCGAGGTAGTTGAGCACGACGGTGCCTAAGAGGTAGAGCGGCGCCAGGAGTGCGCGCAGCAGTAGGACCAGGATGACGCCGACGATGATTATGGTGGCGACGGCCAGTTGTGCGAAGTCGGCCCATAGGAATCGTTGGATATCGGAGTTGACGGCGGGGAAGCCGGCGACGGATACGGTGGCGTCGGCGAGCGACGTGTTGGGTCGTGCGGTGTTGGCGGTGTCGGTGATGCGGCTGGCGAGCTCCATGGCTTCGACGCTGTAAGGGTCGTGGCTGCTTTCGATCATGAACCGCGCGGTCTTGCCGTCCGGTGAGAGGAATTGCTTGGCAACATCGGTGAATTGCCGGTTCTCGAATGCATTAGCGGGCAAGTAGAAACCGCTCGAGGAGTCGGAGTCCGCCGCTGCGCGTGAGGAATTCTGTAGTTGGGTGGCGATCTGGCTCATACCGGACAGCATTTCGATGTTGCTGTCGGCGAGGGTGCGGACACCGGTCGCGAGTGCTTGAGCGCCGGAGGCCAGCTGTCCGATTCCCTCCTGTAGTCGGCGGAGGTTGGTGGCCAGGTCGTCGGGATCACCCAGGGCTCCGAATGCCTTGTCCAGCGAGGCGACTGCGTTCTGGACGTTGGCGAGGGTGCCACCAACGGTGGCATTGGTCGCGGGATCGTAGCGGTCCCCGAGGTCGGCGATCTGGTCGAAGAATCCGCTGTCGCGCAGGCTGACCAAAATCTTCACCTGGTCACGAATTTGGGCGCACTGCGGGGTGGCGGCACACCACGGTGAGGTGTTGAGCGCGCCCACGAGTGGATCGAGCTGGGTGATCGCGTTCTGCGCCTGGTTGGCCAGCGGTCGCAGTCCTGGGCCGGATTGGATGGCTTGGTCGACGGCGGGGGCGGTGGCGGAAAGTTGTTGCAGCAGCGGGCGGAACTGGTTGACCTGAGTTCCCGCGGATTGAGCTTGGGTGAGGATTCCGGCCAGTGGCGCGAGGGCGGTGCGCACCGTGCCATCGAGTTGGGCGAGGCCGTCGGCGAGCTGGTCGGCGCCGCCTGTGAGTTTGGCGAGGTCGTCTTTGCGTGAGTTGCCCTCGGCGACCGCGCCGGCCATTTTGTCGCCGATCTGGCCGTTCTGCCAGGCCAGTTCTGCTTGGTCGAGGCGCTCCCCGGTGGGGCGGGTGACTCCGGACACCCTGGTGACGCCGGGGATCTGGGAGACGCGAGAGGCCATCTCGTCGAGATCGGCCAGCCCCCTCCCGGTCCGCATGTCGGTCGGGTTCTCTACGACGAGGAACTCGCTGATGACGACGTCCTTGCGGAAGTGGCGGTCCAGAAGTTGGTAGCCCTGGTTGCTGGCCGTGGTGTCTGGTTGTCCCTTGCGGTCGTCGTAGCTGATTTTGATGGTCGCAGCGGCTGCCGATAGGGCGAGCAGGATGGCCAGGCTGACGATCAGCAGTGGCACCGGACGGCGGACCACGGCGACGGCGACGCTGTTCCAGTAGCGGCGGGTGCGATCGGATTTGGGTTCACCGATGCCGCGTTTGGCGGCTAGCGACAGCACGGGTGGCAGCAGGGTGACGGTCGCCAGAAATCCGAACAGCACGGCGATGGCGCACGCGGGGCCCAGGGCGGCGAAGACGCTGAGCCGCGCGAAGACCATGGCCAAGAACGCGAGTGCCACGGTGGCGGCGGACGCCAGGATGACGCGCCCGATGCTGGCGGTGGCGTGGATGATCGCCTGATCGGCGGGTACTTGGGCGCGGCGCTGCTCGTGGTACCGGCTGATCAGAAAAACTGTGTAATCAGTTCCGGCGCCGAGCAGGATCGCCGTCATGAATGCGACGGTGAACTGGGAGACCGGCATGCCCATCTCGCCGAGGGCGGATAGCACGCCGCGCCCAACCGCCAGGCTCAACCCGATTACCAGCAGTGGCAACAGCGCGGTGAACACTGACCGGTAGACGATCAGCAAGATCAGGGCGATCACGCCGGCGGTAGCGATCGAGATGAACAGCAGGTCGTGCTCGGCGGAGGCGATCATGTCGCTGAAGGTCGCCGGTGGTCCCGTCACTTGGACGGTCGTGGTCGATCCGGTGAACACCTCCGCGGCGATGTCGCGCACCGCGTTCAAGGATTCGGCTGCCGTGGGGTCTCCGAGGGTGCCGGTGACACCGACGGGCAGATACCAGGCTTTGCGGTCGGCGCTGACTGCCTGAGCTTCGGTAATCGGATCGGCCAGCAGGTCCTGCACCAGCAGGACGTGGTCGCCCTCGGCCTGCAACCGGCGCACGAGTTCGCCGTAGCGCTGCCGTGCAGTTGGAGTCAAGCCAGTGGGGTCTTCCATGGCGACGAACACCATGGTTTTCGAGCCTTCTTCGCCGAACGCGGCGCTCATGCGGTCAACCGTCTGCAAGGACGGGGCGTCGCGAGGAATGAGGTCCACCGACTGTTGGCGCACCACGGTTTCCAGCTGTGGGAACAGCAGCGCGAGAACCACCGCGGCGCCTAGCCATACCCCGATGACGAGCGCTTTGTGTCGGAGGGTGAACCGGGCCAGGGTCGCCAACCGTTCGCTGTACTCGCGAGTGTCGGCCGGATCGGTGGATCCGTTGGCGCGCCGACCAGGCCGCTTGGCCTGGCTTGGGGCATCTGCACTGCCGTCGGTCACTTGGCCTCCACTGGTAGCGATACTGCCGGTATCGGTACGCTACCGCACGTAGTGCAAGTGGTGACGGCGACCGGTGGGGGCCTCGCTCAAGAGCGTGATGAGTCGACTCCCTACGGGATTGCGGCGGGCCAGTCGGCCGCGAATACCTGCACGGCGTGCAGGGCGCCTCCTACCGCCACCGTCGCCAGTGCCGCACGATCACTGCTGGGGGCGGGAATGACGACAGCCGCTGCCACGTCTCTGAGAACTCGAAGTTTGAGCGTTCTGATCGTCAATCGCTGCCCTCCGCGGAGTCCTATGGTGGCACGCGCCCCCATTGGGGGCGGATGCTACCAAAGTGTTGCGACCTACTGTGGTTTGCCAAGATGGACATGTGCGGACGCGGTCGAAGAGATGGGGCGGGCGTACCGGTGCTGAACGCCGGGCGGAGCGCCGTCAGCGCCTCATTGATGCCGCGACGGAAATCTGGAGTGAAAGCGGTTGGGCAGCAGTCACGATGAGAGGAGTGTGCGCCAAAACCGGCCTGAACGACCGTTACTTCTACGAAGACTTCAAGACCCGCGACGAGTTACTTGTCGCTGCATGGGACGGCGTGCGCAACGAGATGCTCGGTGAGGTTTCTGCGACGCTCGCAGAACGCATCGGGCAGCCGCCGATGGAGACCATCCGCGTGACCATCGCCGCGGTGGTCGACCGGATTGCAGAGGATCCGGGCAGGGCGAAGATTCTACTGGCTCAACACGTGGGCAGTTCCCCGCTTCAGGATCGGCGCGCTGTCGCACTGCAGGAGGCGACACACCTGGTGATCGCAGCCAGTGAGCCACACCTGAGGCCGGAAGCCGATGAAACCGCCCTTCGGATGGACACACTGGTGGCCGTTGGTGGCTTCGTCGAATTGATCACCGCATGGCATGCAGGTTTGCTTGACGTCATCCAGGGGGAGATCGTGGAGCACACGAGTCGGCTTGCCGAGACGCTCGCCGAACGTTATTTGGTCGACGACGCTGGCCTCTAATGTTGTACAGCGGCGTTCATGTGTTCAGTCCGGAATGAAGCAAGCGGAGGCACCTCGACATTCGCGAAGCGCGGCCGGGAGGCGCCAGAAGCTAACTCTGAGGTTTGGCTTTGGTCGTGGCCGACTCGACTGCGTTCTGCAGCAGCACATAGCTGCCGAGGCTGCCCAGGAAACCTGCGCAGTGCTGAACGAGTTCATCGGTGGTGAACTCGAGTTCTCCGTCGAGCCAGCGGCGCAAGACTTCGAATAACCCACCCACACCCAATGTCGAGGCCAAATGGGCAACGCCCACTGCGGAGTCGGCGATGTCAAGGTGAAGTCTGGCCTCACGCAATACGAGGTCGGTGAAACCGGTCATCATGTCGCTGCGTAACTCCCGAAGCAGCGGCTCCGTTGCAGATTCCACGAACAAGATCCGACCCAGTCGAGGATCATTGTTGATCATGCTGACCAGCCCGCGGATCGGCGCGTACGCGAGCACCTCGGGTGGGGCGCCGGCATCGGGGATCGCGTCAACTATCACCTCCTGGAAGGTTGCGTAGAGCTGCTGGTAGACAGCTCGCAAGAGGGCGTCTCTGTCAGGGAAATGCTGATAGAAGTAGCGTGACGTCACGCCGGACTCAGCGCATACGGCAGTCACCGTGGCGGCGGCAACGCCGTGCGTGCCGATCAACTCCATCGCGGCCTCGATGAGACGCGTGCGCCTGTTCCGGTGACGCTCCTCGGCGGACATCCCGCTGTACACCCGCACCGATCGCACAACGCATAGCTTGCCATCTAATTCTGACTAGGCGTAAAGTCAGATCATCAGTGCCCATGACAACAGGAGAACAACATGAGCGACGATTCGTCCACACGGCCCACCACGCGGGTCGTCCCGAAGCCCCGCCGTGTCCGATTCGACATGCCTGCTGAGACCAGTCGGCAGCACTTCGTCGATGGCGACTTGGTGATGAGCCACTTTGTGTCCACCTTGTCGGCCACGTTCCCCGAAGGCGAAGACTTCTTCATCCGGTCAGTCCGCGAGTACCGGGACCACATCAGCGACGCTGACCTGAAGGAGGCGGTCAAGGGATTCATCGCTCAAGAGGCCACCCACCGGCACCAGCATCGGCTGCTCAACGATCGCCTTCAAGCGATGGGCTATCCCACCGAGGGGATCGATCGGCATATCAAGAAGTTGGTTGGCCGACTCGAGAAGCGTTTTTCTCCCAAGATGCGCCTGGCTGTGACGGCAGCCCTCGAGCACTACACGGCGACATTCGCCGAGATCATTCTCACCAGCGACGAAGCTCAAGAACTGATCGGCTACACCGAGGTGCGGCCGATTCTGCTTTGGCACGCACTGGAGGAATGCGAGCACAAGGCCGTCGCTTTCGATGTCTACGAGACGGTCGGTGGAAGCGAACGCACCAGGGTCTGGGGAATGCGGATCGCCAGTCTCCTATTGTTCACCGAGTTGGTCATCCAGACCACCCGCTCTCTGGCCGGCGATCGTGCCGCCTACAACCCGGTGCGGTTGCTGCGCAGCCTTCGAGCCTTCCGTCATAACCCGCTGTTCAGCCGAGCAGCGATTGAGCGCTTCCGTTCCTACACCCACGCCGGGTTCCATCCCGACGACTGGGATAGCGCAGAAATCCTCGAACGTTGGACCAAGGAACTCTTCGACGCCGATGGCGGCCAACAGCTACGGAGTAACGTGTAGGTCGACAAGTACTTTTGTGGTGAAAGCCGCCATATGGAACGACCTCTTCACGAAGAAGTGCGTTGCGCCGTGGCCGCATCGCGCGTTCAGGCATTCCGCTGATGCGGGCGGAAGGGCCATTACCGCCGTCCCGTCAGCGTCCGAAGACGTCCCGGCAAATCTGCACACAAGTTGGCGCCGTGTCAGCGAGCGCGCATGTCTTCTACGAATTGCTGTCCGGAGTTGCGATGCCGTTCGCGTCGGTGATTGGTCCGGTGCCGGCAGCGACGGGTTGGGGCATGAGCACCGCAGTAGTACTTCGCATGGCGGAACGTGCCGATAAGCGTCACGAGGCTGTCCTCGGTGTTGTGAACGGCCTGTTCCTGACGACCGTGTTGGCTCACTTCATACACTGGCCGAAGCGCTGGAGATTTGGTGTGCCAAGCCTGTCCGAGTGCGAAGGACTATGCGGCCCAATCCTGGTGCCTTACAACGGTATTCTTTACATTTCGGGGCTCAGTGCTGTAGCCGGATTGCTGGAGAATGGTCGCCGAGGTGCGGTCCGTGGTGCGATCGTCCCGCTGCTGGGTGTTCCAGTTCTCCTTCGACTGCAGCGGATGGAATTCCGTCGGCTCAGTCTTCAGGCCCGGCGCAATCCTCGGTGGTGGAATCGCCGTCTGCAGATGCAACCGCCCGACCGTTCGACATCGTCAGATCCCGACCAACAGGTGCTAGGGGCAGAGTCATAGCACGGAGTCGACATGGCGAGCCGATCACCCTTCAGTCAACGGAGGGTCGAACTCCGTCAGGGGGCCATCCTTCGAGGCCGTCTTCTAGCGGCACGTGCAAGGACCGCAGCAGCGCTGAGAACAATCTCCAATTCCCGATCGCGGCGACGAGTTCGACGAGGACGGCCGGGTCCCCGTGCAACGCGCGCTGACACTCAGCCCAGGTTTCATCCGAGATGGTGCCGTCACGCAACGTCTCGTCTGTCGCCGCCAGTACCGCCCGCTCGGCTTCGCCGAAGTGGCCGGCGTTCTGCCAGTCGCGCACCCCGAGCAGGTCGCGTTCGGGCACATCGAGCAAGCGGGCAACCCTCCAGTGTTGCGTCCACTCATAGACCGAATTAGTGACCCAGCCGATTCGCATGATGATCAGCTCCCGTAGCCGCGCATCCAGCGCGCCTTTCCACAGCAACGCCTCCAGCATTCCATGCAATGCGACGGCTACAGGGGGCTGATGAAGCGCGATCCTGAAAACAGACAGTTCAGCCATGGCGTCCGGAATCCCGCATTGAGCGGCGCGCTCGCGGGCATCTGTCAGGGCAAGCATGTCAACCCGGCTTTGGCTGCTCACGGTGGATCCTTCCGGTTGGGCGCTAGTTGGCGCTGTCAGGCGATCGGCACAAAGACGTTGTGCAGAGCGGGGACCCGGTCCGGCTCGTTGCCGGCCAGAAGGTCGAGCAGCCCGGGCAGGCCGGCGAAACCGGTGATCTCGCGGTGCAATTCTTCGAAGGGCCAACGCCTAGAGACCAGCAGCTCGATGGCGCTCTGGTAGGCGGGGTAGTCGACCCCCAACGAACCGAAGATGCGTAGTTCCTTGAATACGAGCAGGTCTGGCTCGAAGCCCGGCGCTCCGCCGCCGCCGCGTGTGCCCGCGACCACCACGCGTCCGCCGGGCTGCGCGAGTGCGACGGCGTCCGCGAATGCGGCTGGCGCCTTCGCGGTGACGTCGACGACGACATCTGCGAGCCGGCCGGTCGCCATTTGCAGGGCCTGCGCCGGGTCGTCTTCGGTGACGTCGATGGTCAGGTCCACGCCGAACTGGTGGGCTGCGGCTAGCCGAGTTCGGTCGCGAGGGCCGACCCCGGTCATCGCGACGAATGCCGCTCCGGCCTCCTTGGCGGCTACGGCAGCACAAATCCCGCGGATCCCTGGTCCGAGGACCGCGACGACGTCGCCCGGGCTTGTCTCGGGCAACATGGCAGCCCATTTGATCCCTGCCCCAAGCGGATTGAACAACGTCGCGACGATCGGGTCGAGTCCGTCCGGGACCGGCAACGGCATGGAATCGAACGGCAGATGCAGGTGGGTTGCATAGCCTCCCCACAGGCCGGGCGGGATGTTCACGTCGACGAAGCCGAACATGGTGGCGAGGCCGTTGCTCGAGCACCTGCGATACTCGCCGCGGCCGCACGAGTCGCACTCCCGACACGATCGGAACACCTCGACGGCGACTCGCTGACCCACCGAGACGCCCCAACGCTCGCGCGCGGCGTCACCGATTCCCTCGATGACGCCGATGATCTCGTGTCCGGGGATGAAGGCGAACCCCGTCGGCAGGTGTCCGCTGAACTGCTCGTGGTCGGTTCCGCAGAGCCCGCACGCCTCGATCCGCAGGAGACCGGACTCGTCGTCGATGCGCGGCACCGGAAGATGCCGCCGTTCAAGGGTGCGCGGCTTGGTCAGCACGAGCGCGTCGGCGTTCACGACAGTTCGAATTCGACGTGTCCGTCCGCCTGCCGCACGGCGACTTGGTGTCCGACGCACATGTCTCGTGACATTGCCACCGCCACCTCGGCATCGTCACTGCGCGCCGCGACGCGGCGGCCGTCGGTCATGCGCGCGAAAATCGGCACCCAGGAGGGGCCTTGGTCACGGTCGTGCACGACGGTGTATCCATCTATGGTCGCCTCTCCGGATGCGTCGGCGGGAGAAGCGACCGGGAGGGAGGTGCCGTCGATCGCAGACTGCGCATCGGCCATGTCCGGAGTCTGCCATCCCGTTGGCGGTGGAGTCGCCGACCACAGACCCAGCGAGTGCTTTGTGATGTACCAGCCCAGTCCGGACACGAGCCCGACGGCGTCCGGGTCGCTCCTGCAGCGTCGCACCATCTCGACGATCGAATGGCTGACATAGTTGTTACCCGGCCCTCCGTGGTAGGGCAGTCCGCCGGTCACCGTGAACCCGCGGTCATCCGCCGGGTCGAGATCCAAGGCGTCGATCGCCGCCTCGACCGCGGAAGGAAAGCAAGAGTAGAAATCAAACCATCTAATGTCGTCGATGTGAAGTCCACTGGCCGCCAATACCGCCTTGCCGGCGGCCCTTATTCCGGCGGAACGACCCAGATCAGGCCGCTGAACCGGGAAATACACGTCGTTGCATGTGGCCGACGACCACGGGAAGACCCAACGATCACTGGGCACTCCGAGTTCCTCGGCGACTTCGGCGGCCATGATCACGAAAGCGGCAGCCATATCCACGGCGATGATGCTGTTGAGCAGCTTCGGGTACGGCTCGCACACCATCCGGTTAGCCGGGGAGACCGTGCTGAGCTCGTCTGCGCTACGGGCACGCGGAAACCAGGCCTGCTCGAGATGTCGGGACGCCTCAACCGTGAACGGAGCCATCAAGTCACCCAGCCAGCGGCGCTGTTCGTCGAATGTGCGGCCTGATCGGGCCGCGATCGCGGATTCGAAGATCGGGTACACCTCGTGCGGCCAATGTAACCCGGCGCCCACCTCGGCTTCGCTCAGTCCCGGGCGGGTGTCACCGAGTGACTCGTCCTGTGCTGCGATGGGTTTGGGCTCCAAAAGTGCGCTACCGGATGCGACTTTGCGTGCTGACGCGCCGCTTTCCGCTCCGACGATCAGAGCCGCGTCGCTGACGCCGCGCCAAATGCGGCGGCCGAGGACCTCGACCAGATACTGGGGGGTGTTGCCGCCGACCGGACAACTGATGCGATGATCCGGCGTCAGCCCAGTCGCTTCGGCAATCCTCGACGCGGGGTTGTCGCGTGGGATCATCAAGATTCCGGGCGTCGCCACGGTATCGATGCGATGCCCGATCGCGGCCGAAGCATCATGCAGCGCTCGACGCGCGGCCTCGGCGGCCAAATCGATGGGATCGACGGTGCCTTCACCGCGATGTGTGAGTTCACCGACGCCGACGACAACCGGAGTGCGTGGTGGGATGGCCAACGGTCAGATCACGCTCATCGTCGAGGTCTTCTATGCGACACGACTGCGATATTGTCACATCCGTTTCCATGCGACAACCGCGGGTGTTCGACAGAGCGAGTCCCTTGACAGGGCATACTCGTACCCGTGACGAAGAGATCGTTGCGGCGGGGCGACGCGACTCCTGGGCGAAACCGCGATATGGCGCGCGATCGCCTACTCGACGCCGCCGAAACGTGCCTGCAAGGCAAGGGGCTGTCGGGCACCACGATGGAGGATATCGCCAGGCATGCGGGCGTATCGCGCGCCACGGTCTATCGCTACTTCGCTAGTCGCGAATCCGTCGTATCCGGTGTCATCGTCCGCGCAGCGGAACGCTACCTGCACCGCACCAGCGGACGGATCTTGGCGCACACCGACTTGGGCTCTGCCATATTGGACTTCGTTGCAGTCACGGTGCGCGCGGCACGCCGCGAACCGATAATCGGCATGCTCTTCGCCAGCGACGATGAACTCGCCGGCGTGGGACTGGCCGAGGGAACGTCGGTGGCGCTGTTCGAACTCGTCGCCGAGTTTCTGCGACCCGTGTTCGCCGCACACTGGCATCAACTCGAAGCCGGCGTTTCGGTCGATGACGCCGCCGAATGGATTTTGCGCATCATCCTCAGCTTGCTCGCGGTTCGCGGCCCCCGGCACCGCAGCCCCGAAGGAATCGATGCTTTCTTGCGCCGATTCCTGCTTCCCGCGCTACTGGCCGACACTCACAGTTGCATTGCTGCGACAACTGCGGAGTAGTGTCTCAGCGATGGCATCGGTATCGCTGAACGAAACGAGGCGCTGACCATGGACTTCCCCCAGTTCAACAAGCAAATAGCCGAGGAGCTCCAGCACGCGGGGGGAACCTCGGGAGGGCTCGCCAAGTACTTGGACTTCCGCCACATCGAGTTCTCCGCCGGGAGACTGGTAGTGGAAATGGACGCCCGAGCCGATTTGTTGACTCCTTTCGGCACTCTGCATGGCGGATGCCTGTCAGCGATGGTCGACCACTGCTTGGGCGTGGTGTTCTATCCGGTGATCCCACCTGGGTCATGGGTGGCCACAACCGAATTCAAACTGAACCTCCTACGTCCGGTGTCCAGTGGAGTCTGCGTTGCGGTCGCCGACATCATCGCGCTGGGGAAGCGTAGCGGCGTCGCCAGGATCGACATCACCAATACGGGACGCCCGGTATGCGCCGCACAGGGAACAGTGACCGTCGTCGCCCAGAGCGCCTCGTGATCCGGTCGCGGAACGAGAACGCTGCCCAAGGCGACCATCGAGGACACAGCAAATGACCTCAACGTTCGAGCGCGTCCGCAACGAAGACGGAACCGCCCTTGCAGCCGATGTCTACCGACACGAATCCGCCCGCGCGGTCGTCATACTGCTGCACGGCGGTGGACAGAACCGCCATGCCTGGGCGACTACGGCGCGCCGCTTACACGCGCGCGGGTATACCGTCGTCGCTTACGACGCCCGCGGTCACGGCGACAGCGAGTGGGACCCCGATGGTCGATACGATCTCGACCGACTTGCATCCGACCTGCTGTCGATTCGCCGATATGCCAGCGATGGCCGCCCGCCAGCTGTCGTTGGCGCATCCTTGGGCGGCATGACGGTGTTGGGAACGCATTTGGTGGCGCCTGCCGATCTGTGGGGAGCCGTCGTACTGGTCGACATAACTCCGCGAATGGAGTTTCACGGAGCACGCCGCGTCGTGTCTTTCATGGGCGCCCATCCCGACGGATTCGATACGCTCGACGCGGCCGCGGACGTCATTGCCCAGTACAACCGGCATCGCGCTCGGCCCAAGAACTTGGACGGTCTCCGAAAGGTCTTGCAGCAGCGCGACGACGGTCGGTGGATCTGGCGATGGGATCCGGCGTTCATAGCTTCCAACTTCGAGTTCCTGCAGGGCGACCCAGCAACTGGTGCCAAAGAATTCGGCGCCATAAGCGACCTTCTCATCGAAGGGGCCCGCCGCGTGCGAGCACCAACGCTTCTCATTCGCGGCGTTCACTCCGACGTGACGTCGCAGCAGTCGGTCGAGGAGTTCCTCGAAGTCGTACCGCACGCCGAGGCTGTCGACGTTTCGGGCACGGGCCACATGGTTGCGGGCGACGACAACGACGCCTTCACTTCGGCAGTCGCAGATTTTCTCGACCGCACGCTGAACGACTCGTCGGACTGAGCGTCTTTCAGGGCCTTGCGATGGCCGCGGCCCGGCGACGTCAGGTTGTCAAGGCCTCACGAACCGCTTCCGTGAACGCATTCCTCGGGGGGGTTGCACATCCGCGGGTACGAAGGCCTCGATGCCAAACGAAAATACCGACAACGCCAGACCGAGCAACGGCCAGACCGACGAAGATGAGCTTCCACGTCCACACCTCCAGCGGGGCCCGGAGCACAAGACGCCGACCACGGAACTCGACGCTGCACACCCGGATCCCAACACCCCGCGGCTGTCATATCCGGCCGAAAGGCGAGGAGGTAGTTCCGGGATGAGTTCTATCAACGTCGCAACTGGCCGGGTTTTCAACCGTCGTCAACATCGACAATGAGATCGGCTTGGGGAGACGAAGGCGAAGGCCTTGCTGGGCTCAGTGGCACGCTCTTTACGCGCTCAAAGCTGGCCCGAGGAACCGCTCAATGATCTCACGTTCTGTGCCAGGAACGCTTGCCGGCCAGTGCCACAGCGCAAGCACTGCGCGTACGAACCACTGGGCGGCGGCCTCGTCGTGACGGTCTGAGCCGATCATGCTTGTCGCGATGCCGGTGACGATGGGCGAGGTCTCGATCCATCGCCGGTTCTTCGGATTGGATGACCGAAGCAGTTGTTGGACAATGTGTTCCGTGCGGAGGTGGTGTAGGGCCACGCTGACGGCGACGACGATCCGCTCATGCCCTGTCAAATCGCAGATTGCGTCGTCCACGGCGTTTACGATGCGCGACGACAGCCTCACCACGACCGCTTCGCAAATCGCGGCTTTCCCACCCGCGTGACGGTAGATCGTTGCCGGCGAACAGTGGACCGACGCGGCGAGTTCGTGGATGGAGAAATCATCGAAGCCTCGGCGTCCGATCAAACTCGCGGCCGCCTGGAGAATCCTTTCAGTCGCAGCGGCCGCTCTGGGCTGCTCGAGTAGCCAGTCGTTGCCTGTCACTTCCAAGGCCTTCCGATGTTCGACACCCCTGGTCGGCTTGGGAGAATTCTCGGAATGAGAATTAATAGACTCTCCCAATCGCAGTATTAGCATTTCACAGCTCTATAGTGATAATCCAGACCCGCCGAGGGCAGACGATTTCCTATCAACTGTTGCCGCACCATTGACGCGGTGGATCGCCGTTGGCCAGCCTTGATGCCATGACATACTGCGCAGCGCGCTCAGGCACCAACCGTCCGGCGACCTTAGCGGGGACTACCGATGAGTAGATGGCTCTCGGATAGCGCGGTGCGGCAAATCGGGGCACCGGTGGTGGCGGCTGTCGGAATGAACATTGCTGCGGCCGTACGGGTCCGGCGCCGTGGCTATGCAGGATGGACCGGTGCGGTAAACACCGATTACGATCCACTCGATCCAGCGACCGCGGCGCAGCCATTCGATGCCTATCGCGCGCTGCACGCCGGAGGGCGGGTGCACTACAACCCCAAACGTGCGACCTTCATTCTGAGCCGACACGAAGACATCCGAGCAGCCCTACGCGACACCGACGCCGTCACAAGTAGCCAGGGCGTCACCCGAATGAAGATCTCGGCACCGATCTTGGTGCTCACCGACGGCGATGACCACACCCGGCTTCGCAAACAGGTTCAACCCGGGTTCACCAGGGGAGCTATGAGCGACTGGCAGGGGATGGCAGACCAACTCGCCAAAGAACTCGTCGCCGACGTCGTCGCCAACCCCGGTTGCGACGTTATGGAGCGCCTCGCCGTGCCTTTGCCCATCCGAATGATCGCGCACATAATCGGGATTCCGCCCGAAGATGTCCAGAACTTCCGATCATGGTCCGAAGACGGTGTCGGCGTCATCAATGCCGGCGTGAGCCCCGCCGGGCTGCGGCAGGGGCTCAAGGGGGTTCGGGCGATTGCGGCACTGCGCCGGTACTTCAAGGATCAGTTGGCCTCGGGCAAGCTCAAGGGGTCAGATACCGTACTGGGTCGGCTCGTCGATAACAACGAGGACGGCAAGCTCTCCGACGACGAGCTCTTCTTCATCGCGATGCTCCTGTTATTCGCTGGGAATGAAACCACCACCAACCTCATCGGCGGGATGTTCGACACCCTTGCCCACGCCCCCGATCAGTTCGCCATGATCCGAGACGATCCCGACCTGATCCCCAGCGCTGTCGAGGAACAGCTGCGGTACTCGGCGCCCATCCAAAACCTGTACCGCTACACTCGCACCGACTACAGGGTCGGCGAGGTGACTATCCCGAGCGGGTCGCGGCTCTTGTTGGCATTCGGCGCGGCCAATCGCGACCCTGAGGTCTTCGAGGATCCCGATACCTACCGCGCTGACCGAAATCCGCGCAATCACATCGCATTCGGCTACGGCGTTCACATGTGCATCGGAGCAACCCTCAGTCGCATGGAGGGCCAGGCGGTGCTCCGCGAACTCACTTCCCAAGCCTCGGCCATCGCAGCGGCCGGTTCGGCCACCTGGTCAACCAACAGCTCACTTCGGGGCACCACTTATCTGCCGATTCGGCTGACACCCGCGCGGTGATGAACGAGGACTGTCCGAGAAACCGATGCGTGAATCAACGCGTAATCGGTGACGGTGGATCTCAGCTGGGTGCGCCACGCCAGAGCGTGGGCTTGGCCGCAGTCGACCGCGGTACTCCTCGCAGCGTAGTAACACCGGTAGTCTCGGACGGATGGGTGTGGTGACCGACGGCGATCCGGATGTCTCGGGCCTCGTGGTCCGAGTCCGATTCATGTTTCGACGCTGCCACCGGGCTCTACTGCGGGAAGGCTGATCGGGTGGAGTCGTCGGTCGCCGCCGTACGACACTGAAGCACCCCCCTTTCGCCGAAGCTCATGGGCGTCAGGGACGCTCAAGCACCTATCGCAAGGTGACAGGCGAGCGCATGGCAAGACCCACCCGCAACACATGCCGGATGTCGTGTTCCTCCCGGTTGTCTCGGCCGACAAGTCCCAACCCTGCGCCTCTAAACGTTAGCGACAAATAACATCTTCAGCTATTTGCAGCGGTGACCTTGGCTACTCGTCGCGACAACACTTCCCAAACCCGAGCTCCGCCTCCGGTGTCGTGCCTCAGCGCTGGACGACGCCGCCCTCGACACCGGTGAATCGCCTGCGCAGCTCGGTCTTGAGGAGCTTGCCGGTGGCGTTGCGGGGCAGCTCGGCAAGGAAGTGCACCTCGCGCGGGCACTTGAAATGCGCCAGCCGTTCGCGGCACCAGGCGATCAGTTCGTCGGCGCCGGGTACCTGTTCGGCGGCTGGGTCGGCCACCACCACGGCGACGACGCGCTCACCCCACTTGTCGTCCGGACCGCCGACGACCGCGGCGTCGAGCACACCGGGGTGACGGAACAGCACCTGCTCGACCTCGATGGGGTAGACATTTTCCCCGCCCGAGATGATCATGTCCTTCTTGCGGTCGACGAGCGTGATGTAGCCGTCGACGTCGATCCGGCCGAGATCGCCGGTGTGGAACCAGCCGCCCCGGAAGGCCTCGGCGGTGGTCGCCGGCTTCATCCAGTACCCGACGAACACGTTGGGTCCGCGCACCAGGAGCTCGCCGACGGTGTCGGCCGGGACGTCCCGGTCGTCGGCGTCGACGATTCGGGCATCGACGTGCATGGCGACCCGGCCGATCGACCCGGCCCGCGTGGTGATGTTGGCGGCGTCCAAGACCGAGACCATGGGGGCGGTCTCGGTCATCCCGAATCCCTCGGTGAAGGGGACTCCGCGTTGGTGCATGAAGTCGATGACAGTCAGCGGCATCGGTGCGCCGCCGCCCATGGCCAGACGCAGCGCGGAGAGGTCGTAGGAGTCGAAGTCGGGCACCTGGGTCAGCGCCGACCACATCGCCGGCACCATGAACTGGACGGTGGCCCGGCTCTCGGCCATCGCCTTGAGCGTGCCCACCGGGTCGAACGACGGCAGGATCACGCTGGTCCCGCCGACGTAGAGCAACGGCAACGTATGTACCCCGAGCCCGCCGATGTGGAACATCGGGGCGACTGCGACAGTCACGTCGCTGCCGGTCAGGCCTTGTTCGGCGCCCAGCACGTTGATGGCGTTCCACAGTAGGTTGTCGTGGGTGAGGATGGCGCCCTTCGGGCGGCCGGTGGTGCCCGAGGTGTACATGATGAACGCGGGGTCGCGGCCCTCGACGTCGCTGTCGAGTGGCGCGGGCGCACCGTCGGAGAGCAGGTCGGTGTAGGGGATCTCGCCGTCGGCCGGGGCGCCCCCGGCCCGGAGGGTGTGGCGGACCCGGACCCCAGGCTCGGTCAGCGCGCTGACCGCCGCCGCTGCTAGCGGCGCGTGGAACACGAACACGTCGGCGCCGGAGTCGGCGAGGATGTAGCCGATCTCCGGGCCGGCGAGCCGGACGTTGATCGGGATGGTGATGGCGCCGATCTTCGCGCAGCCGAGGAGGACCTCCAGGAACTCGACCGAGTTCACCAGCAGTATGGCCACCCGGTCCCCCTTACGGACACCGAGACGCAACAGGCTCGAGGCCACCTGGTTGGTGCGCCGATCGAAGTCGGAGTACGTGAAGCTGGTGTCACCTTGGACGAGCGCTGTGCGCTGCCCGTTGAGGAAGGCCCGTTTGGTGACCCACTGACCGATACCGCGATCCATGTTGATTTGCCTCCTCGGCAGTTTTGGTTGACAAATGCTCGTTAAGGCAGGACCCGGCCCCGGCGGGCGACCGATCACCACTGTCCGTCTTGGTAGACGGAAGCGGACAGGAACGGATGAAGGATGCTCAGTACGATCGTGGCAGGTTGAGGCTGTGCTGTGCCACGTAGTTGAGGATCATCTCTCGGCTGATCGGCGCGGTCCGCATCAGCCGTGCCGGGCCCCAGAGAGTGGCCAGCCCGTACTCGGTGGCCAACCCGTTGCCGCCGTGGGTCTGGATCGCCTGGTCGAGGGCGAGGATGCCCGCCTCGGCCGCAGCGTATTTGGCCATGTTCGACGCCTCCGCGGAACCGGGATCGCCGGCGTCGTGCAATGAGGCCGCCCGCTGGGTCATCAGCCGGGCCAGCTCCAGCTGGATTTTAGCGTGCGCAAGCGGGTGGGACAGGCCCTGGTGGGCTCCGATCGGCACGTCCCAGACCTTGCGCTCGCGCGCGTAGGCAGAGGCCTTGTCCAGCGCGTAGCGGCCGATGCCGTTTCCCAGGGCGGCGCCCATGATGCGTTCGGGGTTGAGGCCCATGAATACCTGACGCAAACCGTCGTTTTCCGCGCCGATCAGGTTCTCGGCCGGCACCCGCACGTCGTCGAAGAACAGCGTGAACTGCTTTTCAGGTGTCACCGCCTGTACCGGGATGAGGGTCTTGGTCAGCCCGGGCGCGTCGGTCGGGACCACGAGCAGGCTCAGCCGTCCGCGTCCGCGGTCGTCGGTCGCGGTGCGGGTGACGACCAGGATGGCCTCCGCCTCGTCGACGCCGGAAATGTAGTACTTGGTGCCGTTGAGTATCCAATCCCCGCCGACGCGCTTGGCGTAGGTGGAGATGTTGTGCGAGTTCGAGCCCGCATCCGGCTCGGTGATCGCGAACGCCATGATGACCTCGCCGCTGGCGATGCCCGGCAGCCAGCGTGCCTTGAGTTCGTCGCTGCCGAAAGCCTGGATGATCGTGCCGCAGATGGTGGGGGAGACCACCGTCATCAGCAGCGGGCAGCCGGCCGCGGCCAGTTCCTCACCGACGATCTGCATGTCGTAGATGCCGCCGCCACCGCCGCCGTACTCCTCGGCGATGTTGATCCCGAGGAACCCCTGTTCCCCGACGGCGTGCCAGAGTTCCGAACTCTTTTCCCCGCCGAGCGACTTGGCCACGTAGTAGTCGTGCCCGAAGTCCTTGGCGATCTCGGACACGGCCTTGCGCAGCGCTCGCCGCTCCTCGGTCTCGTGCAGTTCCATACCGCTCTCCTACTTCGATGTCACCGGCCACCGGGGCCGGTGACGGGTCCGATGGTGCTCAATCCTGATCTGCACCGGCGGCCGCTCCGACCACCGCGAGGGCATCGCCGGTGGACACTTGCTGACCCACCTCGACCGAAAGCTCGGCGACGATCCCGTCGATTGGGCTGACGATGGTGTGTTCCATCTTCATCGCCTCCACCACCACCAGCGCCTGCCCGGCCGTCACGACGTCGCCCGCGGCGACGGGCAGCCGGATCACCGAACCCGGCATAGGCGCCGTCAGCGAGCCCGCCGGCTTTAGCGCGCTCGGGTCCAGGAACCGTGGTACCTGCGTAAACGCAGTGGACCCGGCAGGGCTGTCGACATAGGCAATGTCGGCGTCGAGGACGACGTCGTAGCCGCGCCGCACCCCGCCGGTCTCCAGGACCACCCGGTCCGGCCGCTGCACGAGCACGCTGACGTCTTCGACGGGCTTGCCGTCGACTTCGACCTCGACGCCGTCGCGGAGCAGCGCATAGCCCACCCGACGCTCGCGGCCGTCGGCGGTCAGCCATCCGGTGGACTGCAGTTGGGACGGGTTGTTGCGCCACCCGGCAGGCAGCGTCGGCTGGACGGGGGCCGCCGCGCGGCGTCCCGCGACCTGGGCGAGTGTGGCCGCGATGGCGTGCAAGCCCTCCCCGTCGCGGTCGATGAGGGCTGCGCCGAGGTCGGCCACGTCGTGGCGGTCGAGGAACCCGGTGTCGGTGCCGCGTCCGGCGAACTCGTCGTGGCGCAGAACGCGAACCAGCAGATCCCGGTTGGTGGTGAGTCCGTGGATCCGGGCGCCGGCGAGCGCGGCGGACAGCGCGCCGAGCGCCTCGGCGCGGGTGGGCGCCCAGGCGATCACCTTGGCCAGCATGGCGTCATAGTGGTGGCTGACCACCGAGCCGTCGCGCACGCCGGAGTCCACCCGGACCCCGACGTGGTCGGGGATCTGCATCGTGCGCAGCGTTCCGGTCTGCGGCAGGTAGCCCTTCGTGGGGTCCTCGGCGTAGAGCCGGGCCTCGACCGCGTGGCCGGTGATCCGCGGCTTGCTCACCTCGGCAGGCAGTGGCCGACCCATCGCCACCAGCAACTGCAGGCGCACGAGGTCGAGCCCGGTGACGAGTTCGGTGACCGGGTGCTCGACCTGCAGCCGGGTGTTCATCTCCAGGAAGGCGAACGTCCCGTCGTCATCGCCGCCGTTCGCGTCGAGGACGAACTCGACCGTTCCGGCCCCGACGTAACCCACGGCCTGTGCCGCCGCGACCGCCGCCGCGCCCATCCGGGCGCGCAGGTCGTCGTCGACGACGGGCGAGGGCGCCTCCTCGATGACCTTTTGGTGGCGGCGCTGCACCGAGCACTCCCGCTCGAACAGCGAGACAACCGTGCCGTGCATGTCGGCCAACAGCTGGATCTCAACGTGGCGGGGACGCTGCACGTACCGCTCGAGGAACACCGTGCCGTCCGAGAACGCCGACATCGCCTCGCGCGAGGCCGAGGCCACGGCTCCGTCGAGGTCGTCGGCCGACTCGACAACCCGCATGCCGCGCCCGCCGCCACCCGCGCTCGCCTTGACCAGCAGCGGGTAGCCGATCTCGGCGCCGAGCTTGCGCAGCTTGTCGGGGTCCAGGCCGGTCGCGTCGCCGCCCGGGAGAACCGGCACGCCCGCATCGGCCATCATCGCCTTGGCCGTCAGCTTGGAACCCATCGCGTCGATGGCATCCGGCGGCGGGCCGACGAACACGAGCCCGGCGTCGGCGCAGGCCCGCGCGAAGCCGGCGTTCTCCGACATGAAGCCGTAGCCGGGATGCACGGCGTCGGCGCCGGTGAGGAGGGCGGCGGCGATCACCCGGTCACCGTCGAGGTAGGTCTCCGCCGGCGAGGAACCCGGTAGCCGGACGGCCTCGTCGGCATCGTCCACGTGCCAGGCGTCGGCGTCGGCGTCGGAGTACACGGCGACGGTCGCGATGCCGAGTTCGCGACAGGTGCGAAACACGCGTCGGGCGATCTCTCCCCGGTTGGCCACCAGCAGCTTCTTGATCACGGGCATCGCCATCACATCCGGAACACGCCGTAGCCACGCTGGCCACGGATCTCGCTGTTGTGGACCACGGAAAGGCAGAACCCGAGAACGGTACGGGTGTCGCGCGGGTCGATGATCCCGTCGTCGTAGAGCCTGCCGCTGTTGGCCAGCGCCAACGACTCACGCTCGATCTGGCCCTCGACGGCAGCGCGCATCTGGGCGTCGGCCTCCTCGTCGAACGGGAGCCCCCGGTCGGCGGCCGACTCGCGGGCCACGATCGACAGCACGCCCGCGAGCTGGGCCGGGCCCATGACGGCCGAACGCGAGTTGGGCCAGGTGAACAGGAAGCGGGGAGAGTAGGACCGCCCGCACATCCCGTAATTGCCCGCACCGTAGGACGCGCCCATCACGATCGTCAGGTGTGGGACAGCGCTGTTGGAGACGGCGTTGATCATCTTCGCGCCGTCCTTGATGATGCCACCCTGCTCGTACTCCGCGCCGACCATGTAGCCGGTGGTGTTCTGCAGAAACACCAGTGGCGTGTCGATCTGGTTCGCCAGCTGAATAAACTGGGCGGCCTTCTCCGCCTCCTCGCTGAACAGGATTCCGCGCGCGTTGGCAAGGATCCCTACCGGGTATCCGTGGATCGAGGCCCAACCGGTGACCAGCGAGGTGCCGTATAGCGGCTTGAACTCGTCGAAGGCGGACCCGTCCACGATTCGGGCGATGACATCACGTGGGTCGAAGGGAACCTTCGGGTCCACCGAAGCGATCCCGAGGAGTTGGTCGGGGTCTCGCAGCGGGGGGGTCGGTGGCTGTGTCGGGCCGGGCCCGAGCTTGCGCCAGTTCAGTCTGGCCATGATGCGCCGCCCGATCCGGATGGCGTCCTGCTCGTCCTCGGCCATGTAGTCGGCCAGCCCGGAGGTGCGGGCGTGCATGTCGGCGCCGCCGAGCGACTCGTCGTCGGACACTTCGCCGGTCGCCATCTTCACCAGCGGCGGACCACCGAGGAAGACCTTGGACCGGTTGCGGACCATCACCACGTAATCACACATGCCGGGGATGTACGCGCCGCCTGCCGTCGAGTTACCGAATACCAGCGCCAGTGTCGGCAGGCCCTGCGCGCTGTGCTGGGTGAGGTCGTTGAATAGCTGGCCCCCGGGCACGAAGATCTCGGCCTGCGTGGGCAGGTCCGCCCCGCCCGACTCGACGACGTTGATGATGGGCAGCCGGTTCTCGCGGGCGACTGCCATGCCCCGGAACACTTTTCGGAAGGTGTAGGGGTTCGAGGCTCCGCCGCGCACGGTCGGGTCGTGCGCGATGATCATCGACTCGACGCCTTCGACGATGCCGATGCCGACCACAACGCTGCCGCCCACCGGAAACTTCGTGCCCCACGCCGCGAACGGACAGAGTTCCAGGAAGGCCGTGTCGGGGTCGATGAGCAGCTCGACGCGCTCCCGAGCCAGCATCTTGCCGCGGCTACGGTGCCGGGCGACGTACTTCTCGCCGCCGCCACCGTTGGCCAGCGCCAGCTGTTCGGCGAGCGCATGGAGCTGCGCGATGAGTCCCTCGCGATTCTCGAGGTATACCGGCGCGCGGGTGTCGACCCGGTCGGGCAGGACGTCAATCAACTTTCCTCCAGGTGACATCAACGTCGATCTCCTGACACGCTACGTTATCGGTCATTAACATTCGACGACAATGGGGTCGACGTGGCAATCGTGCCGTCCCCGAGTGATCACAGCAGGAGCAACTCACATGAAACAGCCGGATCAGCGGGAAGCGGAGGCGGCCGCAGCCGACCCGTGGATGACGCCCGAGCGCATCTCGTTGCGCAACCTCGCCATGTCGTTCACCCAGAAGGAGATCGTTCCTCACCTGCAAGACTGGGAGGACGCCGGAGAACTCCCTAGAGAACTCCACCGCCGCGCAGCCGCAGCGGGGTTGCTGGGCATCGGGTTCGCGGAAGAGATCGGTGGCTCCGGCGGTGACCTGCGCGACCTGGTGCTGCTCACCGAGGCCGTGATGGAGGCCGGCGGCTCCTCGGGCTTGCTGGCCAGCCTACTTACGCATCACATCGCAGTGCCCCATATGGCCGCGCAGGGCGATCCCGAGCAGATCCGCAGCTTCGTGGTGCCGACCCTGGCCGGGGAGAAGATCGGCAGCCTCGGCATCACCGAACCCGACACCGGTTCTGACGTCGCCGGCATCCGTACTACCGCACGGCGCGACGGCGACCATTACGTGGTCAACGGTGCGAAGCTGTTCATCACCTCGGGTGTCCGCGCCGATTTCGTGACCACCGCCGTGCGTACCGGCGGCCCGGGCCCGTCGGGGATTTCACTGCTCGTGGTGGAGCGTGGCGCCGCGGGTTTCGCGGTCTCGCGGACACTGAAGAAGATGGGCTGGCTGTGCTCCGACACCGCTGAACTCGGATTCAGCGACGTGCGCGTGCCGGTGGTCAATCTGGTTGGCCCCGAAGGCAGCGGATTCCTGCAGATCATGCAACAGTTCCAAGTCGAACGTGCTTTCATCGCCGTCCAGTGCTACGCCACGGCCCAGCGCTGCCTCGACCTGACGCTGGAGTGGGTCAAGCAGCGCGAAACCTTCGGTCGACCGCTATCCACCCGACAGGTGGTGCGGCACAAGATCGTCGACATGGCCACGGCCGTAGACGTTGCCCGTACCTATACCCGCGCCGCCGTGGACCGCATCATCGCGGGTGACACCGACGTGCGGATGGTCTCGATGGCGAAGAACCAGGCCGTGGAAGCCTGTGCGCTTGCCGTCGACACCGCCGTGCAGCTCTACGGTGGCATGGGCTATCTGCGCGAGACCGAGGTCGAACGGCACTATCGCGATTCGCGCATCCTGGGTATCGGGGGCGGCACCACCGAAATCATGAAGGAGATCATCGCCAAGCAGATTGGCCTCTGAGTGAAGCCGCCATTCGACAGCAGGAGCGTCGGCTTGGCAGGTCGACGAGACGGACCTTCCACCGTTTCTAAGGTAAGTCAACGGTGTGTCACGCCCCCTGCGGCCAATGCAGCCTTCGCCACCGGGAAATTGCATCCCGAGTACCAGCTAGCGAGACGTATCAACCACGTAGCGGCGAGCCAGTGTTTCAGCAAGTCTGCTCGTATGTTCGACGATGTCGACTTGACTTACGTCGACGAGTAGTCCTGCGTGCCAGGCGCTGATCAGTTCGACGAAGCCGCCGACCGCTACAAACGTGTCCATGCGCAAGGCCATTTCGTCTGCGTCAGGCTTCAGATGCGGCTTGCTGGCGGCCATGACGAGCTGGGTGGCTTCCTGCAAGGCCACCGCACGACGATCTTGCAATGTTGAACTGCCGACGTGTTGCGTCAGCAGAATCTGGGCTCGGCCGGCATCTTGCGAAATGCGGAGGACGACGATCGAGATCGCGGCGCGAATGGTCTCGACAGGTGGTTGACCGACGCGTTCGGCAAACGTTGCTGAAACCTCGCCGAGCATCTGGTTTCGGACACCGTCCCACGCTGCTACGAGCAACTCATCGCGGGTCTTGAACTCCTCATAGTAATAGCGGTCGTTCAGCGCGGCTCTGGAGCAGACCCCACGCATGGTAACCGCTGCCCATCCGCTTTCCGTCCAGATATCTGTTGCGGCGGCGACTAGGCGCTGCCTCCGGTCAGCCCGTCGTTCGGCGCCTGTACGCCCGCCCCACCTTGCTGCCTTTGTCCGCACGCATACATCTTGACAAAGACATAGCACCCCCGCCAAACTGGTGGCATGCGACCACAATTGTGTTCACTGCCACCAAGCGGCAGCAGATTGGCTTGGTTCACCGGATCAGCATGCTCCGATCTGCCAAGGACTCGGTACTGATGGATTTCTTGTGGTGGGGCAAGTCGCCTCGCAGAAGTGACCGCGCGAACGCGGTTGTTACAGGGGCTGGCAGTGGAATTGGTCGCGCTTTTGCGGTAGAGCTCGCCCGCAGAGGCGGGCGGGTGGTATGCGCCGACATCGATCCCGTGCGTGCCAAGGAGACGGTCGGTCTCGTCGTCCAAGCGGGCGGTGATGGCCTCGACATCGTGTGCGATGTCTCCGATGAAGAACAGGTCCGCGAACTCGCCCACAGCGCTGAAGAGTGGTTTGGGGAGTCGCCCAGCCTGGTGATCAACAACGCGGGCATCGGAGTCGGTGGCAATGTCATCGGCGCGACGGCTAAACGCGACTGGGAGACGACGCTCTCAATCAACTTGTGGGGAGTGATCTACGGCTGCGAGATCTTCGTACCGCGGCTTCGCGCGAGGGGCAGCGGCGGAATTATCAACGTCGCGTCGGCTGCAAGTTTCGGAGCGGCGCCTCGGATGGCTGCCTACAACGTCAGCAAGGCCGGAGTGCTCTCGCTATCCGAGACTTTGGCGGCCGAGCTGAGTGGTACTGGTGTGGCGGTGACTGTACTGTGCCCGACATTTGTCAAGACCAACATCGTCGATAACCCTGGTATTGAGGAGTCGGCCGCCAAGCTGGCAACGAATTTGATGAAGTGGACCGGCGTGTCGGCGGAATCGGTGGCGCGCAAAACGTTGGACGCGAACGATCGCGGTCAGTTGCACGTCCTACCCCAAGTCGACGCGAAGATTCTCTGGTTATTTAAGCGGGCAGTGCCTGCCACGTATACCCGTGCGCTCGGTTTGGTTGAGCGAATCGCGCGCTAAGTCATTCCAGACAAAGACAAAGGAGACTCCAATGGCATTCAAATACAGCGATATGCTCGAGACGATCAAGAATCGGCAGTGGGCGCTGGCCGACATCGATTGGGATGCGCCGGGCGCCGATAAAATCACTGATGAGCAGCGGCCCGAACTGAAGCAGTTCATGGCTGACGTGGTGTGGATAGAACACGTCGGTGCACGCGCGTTCGCCGCCATGGCGCCGAAAGCGCCGTTCGAGGCTCTAGGTGACATCTACCGGTATTTCCATGCCGAGGAGCAGCGGCACGCCAACGCGGAGCTGGCGCTCATGCAGCGGTGGGGGATGCTCGAGGAAGGGGAAATCCCGGTGCCGAACAAGAATATTCGACTGGTCATCGAGTGGATCGACCGATACGCCGAGGCCCTCCCGCTGACGGTGATCGGAGCGGCGATCCCAGCCTTGGAGACTGCGCTCGACGGAGCATTGCTCAAGTTCCTTCTCGACGAGGTGCAGGATCCGCTCTGCGCCGAGGTCTTCAACAAGGTCAACAACGACGAATCGCGGCACTTGGCAGTGGGATTCCAGGTTCTGAACGACCTCGGCGCCAGCCCCATGCGCATTCATGCGACTCAGACGATGGGGGCGCTCATCGACCCGAGAATCCTTCTCGGCGGCGTCCTCTACGTGCCGTTGCTCACCAGGATGTTGACCAATCTCAACGCCATGGGATTGTCGGAGGAGAAGCTCTACAACGCGGTGATGCGGTACGAGAACGTCGGAGATCGTAGTGAGTTCACGCGCCGCGTTCCGGGCTACCACATCTTGAAGGCTCACATGTCCGCCAGCATCAAGCGTTCTCAGCCATTGCATTTCATTTCGCAGCGGCTGGGTACCGCGATCGACCACTTCCCCACCGAGGTGCTCGGTAAGTCACCGACGTGGACAGAAGAGCTGACCTACGAACCGGTGGCCAGATGAGCGACACCACGACCGTCTTGATCGTCGGTGCGGGTTTCGCCGGCCTGGGAACCGCAATCCGGTTGCTACAACAGGGTATCGACGATTTCGTTGTCCTTGAACGTGCCGACGAGGTGGGTGGTACCTGGCGGGACAACACCTATCCCGGCGCGGCGTGCGACATCCCGTCGCTGCTCTATTCCTACGGGTTCGAGCAAAATCCGGACTGGTCCCGCGCGTATTCGGGCAGCGCCGAGATCCTCGGCTACATCAAGACGATGGTGGACAAGTACTCGCTGTCGCGTTTCATCCGGTTCGGAGTGAACGTCACCGGTCTGGAGTTCGACGAGGAAAGCGCACTGTGGACGGCGCAGACAGCTGACGGCTCGCAGTTCACGGCGCGCACCGCAGTGATGGCCAGTGGGCCGCTGGCGAATGCGAGCCTGCCGGACATCCGCGGACTGGACACCTTCGATGGTCACAAGATCCACAGTGCGCGTTGGGATCACGACTACGACATGAGCGACAAACGTGTCGCCGTGATCGGCACCGGAGCCAGCGCTGTTCAGATCATTCCCGAACTGGTGAAGACTGCGCGGTCGGTGAAGGTCTTCCAACGCACCCCCGGCTGGGTCCTCCCTCGGCCCGACTTCTCCCATCCGCAGTGGGCGCGCACGGCGTTTCGTCGAGCGCCTCTCGTGCAGAAAGCCGCACGGCAGGCGTGGTTCTGGGTGCACGAGCTCATGGCCGTCGGCATGGTCTGGGATACCCCGGTCACCACCGGCATCCAGCTGGTGGCGAAGGCGAATTTACGGAGGCAGGTATCGGATACTTGGCTCAGGCGCCAGCTGACGCCGAACTTCCGCGCCGGCTGCAAACGGATGCTGATGAGCAGCGATTACTACCCCGCTCTTCAACGCGACAACTGCAAGCTCATCTCATGGCCGATCGCGACCCTGTCGCCGAATGGCATACGGACCGCAGATGGCATCGAACACGAAGTGGACTGCATCGTCTTTGCCACCGGCTTCGATGTATGCAAGGCCGGCACGCCTTTTCCCATCTGCGCAGCTGGTCGTGAGCTCTCCGACGAGTGGTCCCAGGGCGCCTATGCGTACCGGAGCGTCACCGTTGCGGGCTATCCCAATCTGTTCTTCACCTTCGGTCCGAATTCAGGGCCCGGCCATAACTCGGCCCTCGTGTACATGGAGGCCGAGATCAACTACATCGTCAAAGCCATCGGCGCGATCATCGCGAATGATCTCAGTACGCTCGAGGTCCGCGAAGATCGGCAAAATAATTACCACGGCGAGGTACAGCAGCGGTTGGGAAGTACGACTTGGAATTCGGGTTGCAAGAGCTGGTACCTCACGAATGACGGATACAACGGCACCATGTACCCCGGTTTCGCCACCCAGTTCGTGCGCGCACTGTCCAAGGTCGACATGGGTGATTATGTAACGACCCCGACAACCGCACGAACTGAGCACCACCCAACCGAACACGCCCAAAACGGCTCGAATGTGGCCAAGGTTGCCCAGGGCCGCAAGGCCAAGGTAACCCAGGGCCGAAAAAGCGCAGGCGCCCTGCCAACGCGGTCTGACGTCAAAGCCGACATCCTGGACGTGGGCGTCGGGAAAGTACCGCCTAAGCGCGCAGCCTCGAGAGTGAGGAAAGACGCTTGAGTGTCCATGTCGCGGGCGACGAGAATGCCCCCACCTCCGGAGCCTCTACGTACGAGGTCCCCACCCACGAGGTCCCCACCCACGAGATATTGGTCATCGGAGCTGGATTCTCCGGGATCGGGGTGGGCATCAAGCTGCTGAAGGAAGGTTTCTCAGACTTCCTCATCGTTGATGAGGCCCAAGGGGTGGGTGGAACCTGGTACTGGAATACCTACCCGGGGATTGCAGTAGACATTCCGTCATATAGTTACCAATTCTCCTTTGAGAAACGCCCGTCGTGGTCACGTACCTATGCGCCGGGGATCGAACTGAAGAACTACGCGAAGCATTGCGTGGAAAAATATGGCCTCGCGTCGCGCATCCGCTTCGGAGTCACGGTTGTGAGGGCTGAGTTCGACGAAGAATCGACATTGTGGCGTTTGTTCACCTCGACAGATGAGGAACTGACAGCCAGGTTCGTCATCAATGCCTCCGGGGTTCTCACGCGACCAAAAACGCCGGACATACCGGGGGTCGGGGACTTCGGCGGGGTCACGATGCACACGTCGCGCTGGGACCACCAGCAGACCCTCACCGGAAAGAGGGTCGCCGTCATCGGGACGGGCGCCTCGGCGGTGCAACTGATCCCCTCGATAGCCAAGGACGTGGACACACTCACCGTCTTTCAGCGCACCCCGATATGGTGTCTACCGAAATTCGACTTCGCGGTGCCCCGCCCGCTGAGTGCTCTTCTCCGGCTCGCACCCGGAGCGCAGATCGCCGCGCGGGCAGCCAGCCAGGCGTTTGTCGAACTCACCTTTCCCGTCGCAGCGCACTTCCATACCGCCATACCGCTGGCGTCGGCGATCGAGCGTGCAGCGATCAGCTACATGCGTCGGCAGGTCACAGACCCGGTCGTTCGGGATAAGCTGACACCGCGCTACGCGCTGGGCTGCAAGCGGCCAAGCTTTCACAACGAATATCTCAAGACGTTCAACCGCGGCAACGTCCATCTTGAAACCAACCCCATCACCCGGGTGGATGAAACCGCGGTAATTACGGCCGATGGCGCCAGACACGAGATCGACGTGCTCGTGCTGGCAACGGGATTCAAGGTCATGGAATCGGACAGCATGCCCACCTACTCGCTCAGAGGTGTCGCCGGCCGAGACCAGGCACAGTGGTGGGACGAGAACCGACTCCAGGCATATGAGGGCGTCAGCGTGCCAGGATTCCCGAACCATTTCTCAGTGTTTGGCCCGTACGGATACAACGGCTCGTCCTACTTCGCACTCATCGAGGCACAGGCGGGTCACATTCTCCGTTGCCTCCGGCAGGCCAGGACGGCCGGCTCGAACTACGTCGAGGTACGCGAGGAGGCGAATCAACGCTTCTTCGCGGAGATGCTGGCACGGCGGCATACGCAGGTCTTCTGGCAGGACAGCTGCGCGGGCGCGAACAGCTATTACTTCGACAAGCATGGGGACGTGCCTCTGCGTCCGACGACGACGGTCGAGTCGATCTGGCGCAGTCGACGATTCGACCTGGCCGACTACCGTTTCGAACGACGACCGGCGAAAAAGGCGGACACTGCCCCACAGAAGGTGGTCACCGCCGGATGAGTTCACCTGCCAGGCCGAATCCGAGCATGGCGAGCCACCTGGTCGCGGCAACGGCGCGACGCGTTCTTCGACCTCTCACGCAGGTGATTCCGGCCAACGAGCATGGCTTCGCGGTCATGGACCGCGTGCTACGGGGAACACTCGTGGTGTCGCGGCCAAGGCGCGCAATCAGTGTCGAGAAGGTAGACACGCCCTTCGCCGGTGAACGTGTGCGAGGCGACTGGGTCAAGGCGGCCAACGTGGCCTCGGATGCTCCGCCGATTCTTTATATACACGGCGGCGCATTTTCTATGTGCTCTCCCGAGACCCACCGTGGCCTCATCAGCGAACTGTCCGCGGCCGCCCGCAGGCCGGTATTTGCCGTGCGCTATCGATTGGTCCCGAAATATCCCTTCCCGGCGGCCGCAGATGATGCACTGATCGCTTATCGATGGTTGACAGAGGGAAGCGCGATCACCGCGTCTTCTGGCACGGTGGCGCTCGCCGGAGATTCCGCAGGCGGCCAGCTTGCTGCGGCGACGGCGCTTGGCGCTCGGGAACATCGACTGCCGACGCCGGATGCCATGCTGCTGATGTCGCCGGTGCTGGATTTGACATGTCAACTTGCGATGGACCGTGATCTGCGCAGACGGGACCCCTTTGCGTCCGCCATCTCTGCGTCGAGAACAATGGGTCTGTACGTGGCGGGCGCCGATCCAGCCGACCCGAGGATAAGCGTGCTCGACGCTGATCTCACGGACATGCCACCAACTTTGATTCAGGTCGGCGGACGAGAGATGTTGCTCGACGACTCCAGAGTCTTTGCCAAACGTCTGCAGACTGCAGGGGTCTCCTCGCAGTTGCAAGTTTTCCGCGGCCAGATCCATGTCTTCCAGGCGATGTTTCGCCTATTGCCCGAAGCGCGTGAGGCCCTCAGGCTCGGTGGCGAGTTCTTGGCTACTTCGGCCACCGTCCGTTGACAGCGTCCCTGCGCACGCCTTGACCACGAGGCGCCCCAGCACGAAGGTTGTATGAGCTAACGATGAAACCCGTGAAACTTGAACAAACCCAGGACAATCCCCCTGGTAACCCCTCGATCGTCATCATCGGCGCCGGCTTCGCCGGAATTACCCTGGCACTCCGCCTCACACGCGCGGGGTTCGACAGGGTCCTCATCGTCGAAAAGGGCGATGGTGTCGGGGGAGTCTGGCGGGAGAACACCTACCCGGGGGCTGCCTGTGATGTCCCGTCGCAGCTGTACTCGATCTCCTCGGCGCCAAATCCCACGTGGGGCCGGCGTTACGCGGAACAACGCGACATCCTCGCCTACCTTCGCCGCGTCGTCGACGAAAGTGGATTGCTGCCCCTCCTTCGGACGAAGACCGAAGTCGCCAAGGCAGCCTTCGATGAGCGCTCGAACACATGGCGTCTGACCACGACTTCCAACGAAGAATTGGAGTGTGATGTCGTCATTTCGGCCGTGGGACAGCTGTCGCGCCCTTCGATCCCGAACATTCCTGGAATGTCGGGGTTCGCGGGCCCGTCGTTTCATTCCGCCAATTGGGACCACGATCTGAATCTCAGCGGCAAGCGCATTGCGGTCGTCGGCACTGGCGCAAGTGCGGTGCAATTCGTCCCGGTGGTCGCTGCATGCGCCGCGCACTTGGATGTTTTCCAACGGTCAGCCCCATGGGTGCTGCCCAAATTCGATCGTCAGTACGGTGGGCGGCATCACCAACTGCTGCGCAAGTTACCCATTCTGCGGCTCAGCGAACGTCTGATGATCTGGACGATATTCGAGTTCTTGGCGTTGGCACTCGTCGATGCGAAGCCAGTGGCGCGAGTCCTTGGCGGCGTCGCCCTCAGGCACCTAGGTCGCCAGGTGCACGACGCGCGGCTGCGTTCCCAACTGACACCGGACTATGCGCCCGGATGCAAGAGGATCCTGTTCTCCAGCGACTACTACCCCGCACTCGCCCGTCCCAACGTCGCACTGGTGACCGACGATATTGAGGCAGTAGAACCCGGCGGAATTCGCACGGTGGACGGCGAATTCCATGCCGCCGACGTCATCATCTACGGCACCGGCTTTAGTGCCACCGAGTTTCTTTCCCCGATGGAGGTCCACGGCCGTTCGGACCGAACATTGTCGGACGTGTGGGCAGATGGCGCGCACGCCTACTACGGCCTGTCGGTGCCAGATTTCCCGAATTTCCTCATGATGTACGGGCCGAACACCAACGTGGGATCCGGGTCGATTGTCTACATGCTCGAGTCGCAGGCCCGACACATCGTCAGGTTGATGAAGGTTCTCCGTGCCCATCCGCGAAGTGTCATCGAGGTGCGTGCCGACGTGGAGAAGCGCTTCAACGACCGGTTGGGTCGCCGCCTGGACAAATCCGTGTGGACTATGTGCACGAGCTGGTATCGCTCGGCGCGCGGTTCGATATCCACCAACTGGCCCAGCCCGACCTTCCTGTATCGCCTTCGTGCGCGCAGGCCGAAGCGGCGCGCTTACGTCCTGTCGCGTCCCGCGCCCGCGAACTCGTCGCGCAGGGGGACACCCGAGCCGGCCAACACCCATCTGGCCGACATGCCCTATGCCCCCAGCGGGGCCGATAGCGTCGACTAGTGGCGGCTCTGTTCAGTGACGGGTATCCGAGGACGGCGGGGAGTCGCTGACATTCGAGCGGCAACTGTGATCGCCGTTGACAGGGTGGTCACCGGTGTAAACGATGGGTGAAATCCTTCCGATAATGCGAGAAACAACATCAAGGGGGCACTCGATGACCAAATCGCCGTCCGGTTCGGCAAGCAAGTCCCGTGACCGTCTGTCGTCGGTACTACTGAATCCCCTCCCGCAGCGCGTCGAGCGCGCTATCCAGGAGGTGAGTCGACGATGGCCGGTTCGCGAACTTGCCGCGCCGCCGACAGGTAGCGGATTGAAGCCAGTTATCGGCGATCAGGGATTGCCTCTCGTTGGCCACACACTGGACTACATTCGCTTCGGCTCTGACCTCAGTAGAGAGCGGTACGAGAGATTTGGTTCGGTCTCGTGGATGGGGGCGTTTGGCACCAAGATGGTCGTCATTGCGGGACCGCAGGCAACTCAAGAAGCACTCACCACCAAAGCCAAGGCTTTCTCGCAAGATGGTTGGGGTTTTCTCATCGATGCGTTCTTTCATCGGGGGCTGATGCTGATGAGCTTCGATGAGCATCTGATGCATCGGCGAATCATGCAGGAGGCGTTCACACGTCCGCGACTAACCGGTTATGTCAAGCAGGTCGGGCCATCGGTTCGTTCTAGCGTACCGAAGTGGCCGACCGGTTCGGGTGTCCGCTTGTATCCCCTGTTGAAGGATTTGACGCTCAACGTGGCAACCGATGTGTTCATGGGCGGCCGCGGGAAAGAGGACAGCCGTTCAGTAAATCGAGCCTTTGTAGCAACCGTCCGCGCTGCCAGTGCGATCGTGCGTGCTCCTCTGCCCGGGACGCGGTACCGCGCCGGAGTGCGCGGTCGCCGGTTGCTGGAGGCGTACTTCGCCCGGCACTTACCGGCGGCACGCTCGGGGCAGAATGATGATTTATTCGCCGCGCTATGTGAGGCGCGCGCCGAGGACGGCGAACGCTTCACTGATGCGGACATCATAAATCACATGATCTTTCTGATGATGGCCGCTCATGACACGTCAACGATCACCACTGCCGCTGTGGCGTACTTCTTGGCGAAGAATCCTGAATGGCAGGATCGACTTCGTGCTGAGTCTGACCGTCTAGGCGACGATCTGCCGGACATTGAGGACCTGGAGGGGCTCACGGCGATGGACTTGGTCATCAAGGAGTCGCTCAGACTAGTTGCACCGGTACCGTTGGTTATGCGTAAGACGGTGACCGACACCGCAATTGATGGCTACTACGTCCCCTCCGGAGTGCTTGTCGCCATCACGCCTGCGGTCAACCACTTTGCGCCCACAGTGTGGACCGAGCCGGACCGGTTTGACCCAACGCGATTCGAGCCGCCACGGCGCGAGGATCACGCCCACCGCTTCGCCTGGCTTCCGTTCGGAGGAGGCGCGCACAAGTGCATCGGGATGCACTTCGGCACCTTGGAGGTGAAGGCAATACTGCACGAGATGCTGCGGGAATTCACCTGGAGTCTGGATGACGGCTACCGCGTTCGGTGGGACAATACGTCCCTGCCTGTCCCTGTCGACGGCCTACCTATTACGTTGTGTCGCCGATGATATCTAGGTCATTCCACGAGACTTTTGAGTGCTTGGCCGAGCACATCGCCCTCACAGGGCGCCGGCAGAATCGACGCAGTCCTCCAAGTGGCCTCGGAGATCCTCAACAAACCCCGGCGAACCGTAGTCGGCAAACCTACGCAAACTGCCGGAAAGGATGGTCATGCTAGAACCATCAACAGCCGTCGTCACAGGAGCAGGTCGAGGGATTGGTCTGGAGATCGCGAGACAACTCGCCGCTGCCGGTCACAAGGTTTTGCTCACGGATGTCGATGGCGACGCGGCGGAGCGCGCTGCCACCGAGGTCGGCGGTGGCGCTTGGAGCGCCACGCACGACGTACGAGATCCGTCGGGTCATCGGGAAGTCGCTGCTCAGGCTTTAGCCGCTGGCCCTCTGGCGGTGTGGGTAAACAACGCTGGGATCCTAATCGCGGGTAACAGCTGGAGTCACAGCGATGCCGAGATTGCGTCGATCCTCGATGTAAATGTACGAGGTGTCGTTGCCGGGTCACACGCGGCAGTTGCCGCCATGGGCGCAGGTGGGGGTGCGATCCTCAACATCGCGTCGCTCTCGGCTCTGGCCCCCATCCCTGGACTCGCGATGTACGCAGCCACTAAAGCCGCCGTATTGTCGTTCACCACATCGCTGCAAGGCGATCTTGACCATGCGGGATTGCAAATCCGTGCCCGGGCGCTATGCCCCGACGTGGTGAGTACGAAAATGGTCACCGACCGAGTCGCCGACCCTGGGGCGGCGCTACTGTTCGCCGGACCTCGTCCAATGGATGCGGCGGCCGTGGCCCGCGCAGGACTCGAGTTGCTGGAGAGTCGCCAGATATTCCGGGTAGTTCCTCGGTGGCGCGGCGTAGTTGCGCGCACTAGCGATGCTGCGCCGTCGCTCGGGTTGAAAGCTTTCGCGTTGATGCGCGGCGTTGGTGAGCGGCGCCAACGCAATCATCGTTGATGGCGGTGTCTAAGACGGAGGGTTTAGCGTGGGGAGGCTCGAGTTGTACCTGATGAGGTTTTCGGTTCGCAGAGTGGTAAGTGGGGATCAAGCTGGAATCCCAGTTCCTGCAGCCTGTCATTGATTATCAACCAGGTTTGCCGTGTCAATCGAACGACGAGTTCGTCACGAGTGGAGTCGCGATGGTCCAGCCACCATAGGACCGAAGCGTCCATCAGGCCCATGATGGCGGCGACATTGCGGTCTGCCGCCTCTGAGTCCTCGCCGTAGCGAGGAAAGTAACGGGCACCCGCGACGGCGAGTTCGGAGGCGAATGCACTGGTGCCGGGCGAGGTTTTCTCGGTGCTGCGCCGATAGTGTCGGTTCACCAAGAACCGATAGAGGTTGGGGTGTTCGTCAGCCCATATGACGTGCTGTGTGACCGGCGCGCGAATCACGTCTAGCGGTGATCCCTGCACATCCAGAGTTAGGCGAATCTTTGCAGTGAGTTCGCGGTGGACGTGGCGGGCGACGGCCAGATCGAGTTCTTCTTTACTTGCGAAGTGGCGGTAAAAGTGCGTGCGGACTAAACCGGCCTTGTCTGCGATCTGGCCGGTGAGTGCGTGGGGTCCGTTGTCTTCGATTGCGCTGAGCGCTGCTTCGATGATCTGTTCACGACGTAGTTCGCGGCCTGGCAACTTACTGGTTGCACGGCGTCCCGCTGTGGTGTCCGCCCATTGCTTTCGCTCCACGATGCTCACCGTAGCGCCCCGCGCTCTGGAAAGTTCTGGGTACGTGTTGTACCCAGTGTCCGTTTCGTGGTACACCATGTACCCATAAGCGTGTAGCGAGACCCATTGCGGGATCGGTGCGCAAGTAATAACAGTGAGGACTCTCTAATGGCAGCCAATCGCTCTAGCTGGATGGACGACGACCTCGATGCACTCCGCGATTTGGCGCGCACGTTCTGTGAGAAGGAGATCGCGCCGCACAGTGCCCGCTTCATCGAGCAGCACCACGTGGATCGAGACCTGTGGACCCGGGCGGGTGATCTGGGGTTGCTGTGCATGTCAATCCCCGAACAGTACGGCGGAGGTGGTGGAACATTCGCCCATGAGGCGGTCTTGATCGAGGAACAGGCCCGCATCGGTGATTCAGCATGGGGTGCGGCGCTGCATAGCGGAATCGTCGCCCACTACCTGCTCGAGTATGGCACCGACGAGCAGAAGGAACGTTTTCTGCCCCGACTGGCAACTGGTGAGATGGTTGGCGCGATTGCGATGACGGAGCCAGGCACGGGCTCCGATCTCCAATCTGTTACGACCAAGGCACTGCGCGTTGGAGACGAATACGTTGTCAACGGTTCCAAGACATTCATCACCAATGGCGCTCAGGCCGACTTGATCATCGTCGTCGCCAAGACCGACCCGACTGCCGGAGCTAACGGAATCTCGTTGGTGTTGGTCGAAGGCGATCGGCCGGGCTTCCGGCGGGGTCGGGTGTTGGACAAGGTCGGTCAGCGCGGCCAGGACACCTCCGAGCTCTATTTCGAAGACGTGCACATTCCCGTAGAGAACCTCCTGGGTACGACTGAAGGACTGGGATTCATTCAGTTGATGCAGCAACTTCCCCAAGAGCGATTGATCCTTGCGCTTGGTGCAGTGACAGTACTAGAAACAGCGCTCGAGTTCACTGTTGAATACACCAAGGATCGGCATGCCTTCGGCAAGCCTGTCTTCGCCTTCCAAAACACCAAGTTCAAACTTGCCGAGGTCGCCACCGATGCCCATATCAGCCGCGTTTTCATCGACGACTGCGTCGCCCGCCATCTGCGCGGTGAACTCGACATCCCCACTGTCGCGATGGCGAAGTGGTGGACTACTGAGCGTGCGATGGTCGCCCTTGATGACTGCTTGCAGCTCCACGGCGGCTACGGCTATATGACCGAGTATCCCATCGGCAGGATGTGGGCCGATGCTCGCGTTCAGAAGATCTACGGTGGGACAAACGAGATTATGAAGGAGATCATTGCTCGGTCGCTTTAGATCGAATTCGACCGCTAGATTGGTTACGAGGGGCCGCGATAGCGAGGTGGCGTTCGGCTTATCAAGTAGGTCTTGACTTGTTCATTAGGCGGGCGCTAGTGAGCTCGATTCAAACGGGGTACTCAGCCGCCTGGGCGCGCCTCACCCGCGACAGGTTGACCTTGCTGCTGACGCCCTTCAGACGGTATGCGCCGGCGGACGACCACCGGAGGCCTGCGTCGTCGTCGACGATCGCCCGCGTCGAGTCCGCCACCAACACTGCCCCTGGCCGCGCCGCCGCGCTCACTCGGCTGGCCAGGTTCACGGGGTTGCCGAACCAGTCGCCCGCCCGCGAGACCGCTGACCCGGACGCCACGCCAATCCTCAAGGAAGGCAGGTCGTTTGCCGACGCGCTGTCGACCAGGTCCAGCATCGTCGTTACCAGCGGCGTCGGTTGTGACGAGACCAGCATGACCGCGTCCCCGATGGATTTTACGAATCTCACCGGTGGGTTGGCTGCATCGCGCGCAGCAGTCGCAAGTCGATTCGCGAGCCTCTCCAAATCGTCGGGCTGAAGCTTTTCGCCCAATTCGGTAAGCCCCACCACGTCGGCGAATGCAACGGTTATCTCGCGCGCTTCCGGCAGCCGTCCTGCTGCTCGTTCTGCGGCGGTGGCGAGTCCCCGTCTCTGAGTCCACCCGTTTCTAGAGTCGGGTTGGTGTGATCCAGATTCAGTTGATGCTGCAGGCCATCGGGGTGTGGGTGCACCTGCAGACCGCAGCGTACTCGGCCGGTGTGCGGTAGCCCAGGGCCGAGTGTCGGTGTCGGTGGTTGTGGTCGGCCTTGAAGTCGCCGATGACCACGCGGGCCTCGAGCAGGGTGTTCCAGTGGTTGCGGTTGAGGCACTCCTTGCGTAGGCGGTTGTTGAACGATTCGATATGTCCGTTGTTCCAGGGTGTGCCCGGCGGGATATACGACATGCCGAACCTCCCGTCGCAGAACTGTTGCAGTGCTTGAGAAATGAACTCCGGACCGTTGTCCATCCGCAGCACCTTGGGCGGCCCGCCAGCCACGGCGAACACCGTCTGGAGCTCGTCGACAAGCCGCTCGGCAGTGATCGAGCGCTCGACGATGTTGAGCAGCGACACCCTCGTGTGTTCGTCGATCATCGACGCGATCTTGATGGCCTTGCCGTCGATGGTGGAGTCGAACTGGAAGTCGATCGCCCACACCACGTTCGGGGCGTCGGCCACGATCGGCGGGATCGAGGACACCCCGGCCCGCTTACGCGGACTACGGACCCGCACCTGCAGGCCCTCCTCACGCCACAGACGGTGGACCTTCTTCTTGTTGACCTCACGGCGCTCGTCGTAGCGCAACGCCGCCCAGGCACGCCGGAACCCATGACACGGGTGCTTGACCGCGTAGGAACGCAGCCAGGCCCTCATCTCGGCGTCAGGATCGGCGGGGGTCTGCGACAACGGCAGACGTCGGCAGGTGGAGCGGGCCAGCCCAACGGCTTTGCACGCCAACCGTTCCGACATGCCCAACGCGGTGGTGAGCATATCGACGGCGCGGCGCTTGGCAGCTGGGCTCAGAATTTTCCCTTCGCGACCTCCCGCAAAGCGTCCTTGACCAGCTCGGCCTCGGCGAGCAGGCGCTTGAGCCGGGCGTTCTGCTCGCGCAGCTCCTTGAGCTCTTTGGCGGCGTCGGTGTCCATGCCACCGTAGGAGCGGCGCCAGTTGTACAACGTCGCCGGCGACACCTCCAGCTCGGTGGCGATTTCCTCGCCGGTCTTGCCTTCGGCAGCCAACTCATCGGCGCGGCGCAACTTGCGCACGATGTCCTCCGCGGAATTCCGCTTCCGACCAGCCATACGTTCATCGTCCCTTCTCGCCCGACATCGGGCTACAGGACTCTAAAACTGGTTGGACTCAGTCAGTGGGAACACGCCAGCGGTGATCGCCTCTGCCTCCAACGAACTGCGGAGACTCATGAGGAAAAGTTCGCCAACCGCGGATAACAAGTCTGGCCTCGCTCGTCGTGCGAACTCTTGGAGGGCGTCAGCGAGTTGGATCTCGCTCCCCCCCCGGAACAAGCAACATGTTCAGCACGAAGTCACGCATCATCTCTGTGGCCTGCCCGATGCCTGCCGTGAGGGCCCGCAATATGGCGACTGTTTCGTCTGGATTAACGCCCATGTCGATGAAGTGTCGTGCGCGTGCGATTGCGTCACCGTCGGCACGAAGCAGTTCCGCGTTGCAGGGGTCTTCCGGTCGAGGGAGGCCGGCAGCATCGAGCAGCCGTGTGAGGAGCTCTGGGTCCATTCCGGTTTCTGTGCTCAGCTCGCGCAGAGAGATGTACCGCCCCTCATCACCCAGTACGCGGCCGGTAGGAAGCAGGAGAGGGGTTGGAGCCGCCAGTCGGATTTGATCAGTCGTGAAGCCCTGGGCATGCAGCCAGGCAATAAGATCAGTCCTCTCCTGGCGGCTGTTGCCCTCGAGACCGTCGAGCAGACCATACTGAGCGAAGTCGTCTTCGTGTGTTGCTGACACCCTCAGAATGTCCCTAGTGCTGCGGCGTGCCAGGACGAGGACAGGATCGAGCAGTGGTCACGGCACCCATCTGGTAGCTAGACGCGGGGACGCCGAGCACGGCGTGACCCATCGCAACGAGCAGCGCGGAGGTCTGTTCGGGAGCCAAACCAGTGCCGCGGTAGTGCAAGATCGATTGAATGGCTCCGATCGCCCCATGAACCATCGCCCGAAGTTCGATCTCGTCGACCGCGGGCCGCAACTCCCCCACGAGGTGTACCCACTCTTCCAGATAGAGCCGCTGCTTTCGGCGCAATTGGCTCTGGTGGTGATCCGACAGATTGTGCACCTCGCGGTAATACACCATTGCCAGCTCGCGTTGATCCATTACCAAGGCGACTTGATCTGACACCAGCAGGGTCAGCGCCTCCGCCTCGTCGCGGGACTGCTCCACGATCGCCGTCGCACGCTTTAGGAGTTTGTCCACCACACGCTCGAAGAGGGCCGCCAGTAGGTCGCTCTTACTGTTGAAATGGCGATAGATGGCCGGCCCGACGACCCCTGATGCAACGCCGATGTCGGCCATGGAGACAGCGTGGTAGCCCCGCTCGGCAATCAACTCGGTGGCAGAGGCGAGAATCCGTTCCCGACGTTCGCCGCCGACCCGGGTACGTCCGGCAACGACCACCTTGTTCACTACTACCTTCCTTCGCTCGCAACCAGGGCTCGCGCAGCACTGCAGCGCCGGGAGCTACACTACGAACGTTAACACCTGCTCACAATCCCAGGTTGAGTTGAAATGTAGACGCCCAGTGGCAGGTGGCTGGCGCCTGCGCGTGTGATCCCCATTCGTGGATGTGCCCGCTCATTGGCCAAGATCGGCAACCGCGTGGGCAGATCGCTGCGCCCTCTTTGGATGTCCAGTTCGGCAAGGAACTGGACAAAGCCATCTCTCCGTCTGCCGGACGCTGTTGGCGTCATCCGATCGTCATCACATCGTTCGGCAACACGGCTTTGGCAAAGGGGCTACGTCAAGCAGCAGGCAGAGGACGGCGACTTGATTGGCGATACGTCGACAGAGTGGCCCGGCTACTCCAAATTCGGGATTTGTCAGGTCGCGCCGACAAGGGATTGCGGTATGTCCACGATGCGGGAGCGCAGGTACTCGCACAAGCCCTTCGCCTGGGCATCCGGCCGGGTCGAGGATGCCACGCCTTCCCCCAGCAGCCCGTGCACCACAACGTTGAGCGCACGCAGGTTGGGCAGCTCGAATCGCTCTATGCGCAGCTGCGCAGCCTCCGGGCCGAGCAGCCCGCGCAGTCGCTCGACGGTTAAGTGCTCGCGCACCCAGGCATAGCCGGCGTCGTCGCGGGCCCAGAGACCAATATTGGCGTTGCCGCCCTTGTCGCCGGACCGCGCGCCCAGAACCGCGCCCAGCGGCGCGCGGCATGTCGGCTCGGTCGGCGGCGCGGCTGCCGCGCTGCCCCGGACCTTCGCGGCCGGCACGCTACCGGTCGGCGGATCGGCGATCCTCCGGCGCTCACCGTTGGGCAGCACCACGACCTGCGTCACGCTCGACCGGGGCACGGTCGCTGGGCGATACACGCCGAACACTGACTCCGACGTGGGTGGCGTGGTGGTGTGGAAGCCGGCATACCCGGCCAGAGCGATCTCCATGATTGCGCTCGAGAACGCCCGGCCGACCTTGCGCGGGTCGGTGTCCTTGACCGTGATCCGCAAGTGCGCGCACGCCTGGTCGTTGGTGGGGGCGTCCGGTGTGTCGAAACGCAGAAACCGGACGTCGACCTCGGCGAAGGATCCCCGGCCGCCGAGGATGTCGAACAGCTGCTGCTGCGCGAACGCGGCTTTCGCCTCCAGGTCCAAGCCGGTGAGCACCATCGTCATGGTGTTCCGGTAGCCCCCGACCTCGTTCAGCGCCACCTTGAGCGTCTCCGGTGGCGGGCTGCCGGTGACACCCGTGATCGCCACCCGGTGCTCGGCCTGCTGGGCCAGCGAGATCGTGTCGAAGTGAGTCACCACGTCGGGCCCCAGATAGGCCGGCTCGGCGATCTCGTAGAGCAGCTGGGCGGTGACCGTACCGACCGACACCAGCCCCCCGGTGTCGGCGTGCTTGGTGATCACCGACGAGCCGTCGGCCGCCACCTCCGCGATCGGGAAGCCCGGGTAGCGACGGTCGGTGATCTCGTCGAGGAAGGCGTAGTTGCCGCCCGTGGCCTGTGGTCCGCATTCGATGACGTGGCCGGCCACGACGGCACCGGCGAGCCGGTCCCAGTCGGTGCGCTCCCACCCGTGCCACCAGGCGGCCGGGCCGACGACCAGCGAGGCGTCTGTCACCCGTCCGGTGACGACGACGTCGGCGCCCGCACCCAGCGCTTCGGCGATACCCCAACCCCCGAGGTAGGCGTTGGCCGAGACCGGCTTGACCTCACCGACCGCAGGGGTGATCGCGGAGAGGTTCCCGCGCAAGTCGTCACCTTCGATGTGGGCGATCCGGACGGTGATACCGAGCCGGTCCGCAAGCTCGCGCAATCTGACGGCCAGCCCGGCCGGGTTGAGCCCACCGGCGTTGGCCACGATCTTGATACCGCGGTCGGAACAGGTGCCCAACACCTGCTCCATCTGGGTCAGGAACGTGCGCGCGTAACCGCCCGCCGGATCCTTCGCCTGGGCCTTCGCCAGGATGAGCATCGTCAGTTCAGCGAGGTAGTCCCCGCACAGCACGTCGATGCTCTGCTCGCCCGTCCCGCCCTCGACCATCTCCCGCGCCGCGGCGATCCGGTCGCCGTAGAAGCCCGAGCAATTTCCGATGCGTACCGGGTCCCTCACGACACACCTCCGTCGAACTGTCCTGCGGTGCGCCCGCCACCGGGAGGTCCGGCGAAGGCCTGCGCGATGGAGAGCCACTGTTCGGCGAGCGGACCGGTGACGTGCAGTGCGGTGTCGTCGCGATGCCTGCGCTGGGTGACGAGCAGGCAGAAGTCGTGCGCAGTGCCGGTGACCCGGTTGGGCACGCCGTCGGGGCCCCAGGTCCACAGCGTGCCCCCCGGTGCGGTGAGCTCGACACGGACGGGTTCCTCGGGCACCTCCAGGCCGTTGGCCATGTAGCTGAACGCCCGCGCTCCCACGCCGATGTGGGCGACGTGGCGCAACCGGGCCGAGGGCACACGGGTCACTCCCAGCGCGTCGGCGATGTCCTGACCGTGCGCCCAGGTCTCCATGATCCGCGCGGTCAGCGAGGAAGCCGCGCTCATAGGGAGGCCGAACCACGGCACCCGCATCGAGGGGTCGATCGCTGCGAAGGCAGCGACGAGGGCGCGGCGCGCGCCGTCGAACCAGGACAGCAGCTCCGCTGTCGGCATCGGCCGGTAGCGCTCGGCGATGGTGTCCGGGGAGATCCGGCCGTCGGCGAGCACGGGCAGCACCTCGGCCGTGAACCCTTCGGGGTCGGTGGCTGAGCGCACCGCGGCGTCGTCGAAGAACGCAAGATGGCTGATCTGATCGCGGACCGCCCAGCCTGCCGCGGGGGTGGGCGCGTCCCACCCGGCTTGCCCCTCGGGCAGCTCGGCGATCAGTGACCACAGCTCGGCCGTTTCCGCCCCGATGTCGGTGATCAAGGACTCCATCGGCACGGCCACGTCTAACGTCCCTTCCAAACCGGTGTGCGCTTCTCGCGGAACGCGGCGGGACCCTCTAGCGCGTCGGCGCTGAGGTACACCGGCTCCCATATCTGGTCGGCGTGGGCGTAGGCCTCCGTCAGGTGGTGCGCTGCGGAGAGGTATACGGTCTTTTTTGCCGCGAGTACGGACAGCGGTGCGTTGGAAGCGATCCGCAGGGCGATCTCCTGAACTCGTACCCGCAGCTCCGCTGCGGGCACGACCTCGTTCACCATGCCTACCTCGCGGGCGCGCTCGGCAGTGATCGGGTCGCCGGTCATCAAAATCTGCAGCGCAATCCGCGGCGGCAGCAGCCACGACAGCGGGACAGCCCATGGCGAGCCGCGGCCTACCTTGACCTCGCTGACCGCGAACCTGGCGTGCTCGGCTGCGATGACGAGGTCGCACTGCTGGGCCAGTAGGAATCCGCCGGCGAAGGCGACGCCGTTCACCGCGGCGATGGTCGGCTTGGCGACCTGGATGTTGCGCCCGAATTGCGGCGCGAAGTCTGGCGGCGGAACCGTGAGCGCCGTCTCCGCCATCTCTTTAAGGTCCCCTCCGGCGCAGAACGCCTTATCGCCTGCCCCGGTCAGCACCAGAACCTTGGCGGAGTCGTCGGCGTTGAAGCGGTGAACGCTGTGGAACAGTCCCTGCCGGACCGCCCCGTTGAGCGCGTTCCGTGCCTCGGGGCGATTGATCGTCAACCAGGCCACCCCGTCGACGACCTCGTAGGTGATCGCTTCCTCGCTCATCAATCCCCGTCCTGATCGGCACCCGCCCTCCCGATGTGAGGGCTCGTTCACTCGCAGTACGTTACCCGGCAGAATGTCGCGAGGACCAGTTGGTGAGCGAACGCGTTGCGTCCGGCGGCGCAACCCGACCGGCGTGGCCAGCTCCGTAAATGTTGGGTTCGCCACCTCGTCGGCCGCATTCGGTTCGAGCGATTGACGAGATCGGATCCCAAGGCCGCAACACGGGGTTGCATTCGTACGTCAAGTCCTCGGCAAGAATGTGGCCCTCTTCGGCCTTTTGGGATTGGCACGCCGGAGGTGCTCCTTGCCACCGTTTCACCCTTGGCTCCCAGAAACAATCGGTGCCAAATGCTGTGAACGCATGCGTCGCCGCGGGGAACCGCTCGTCAGCGTCCGAGGACTTGAAAACCTTCCCATGCTTTCCGGCGGTCGGCGTGGGGGTCGTTGTCCACTCGCGAAGCGCGATCGAAGACGAGGACCGGACGGGCGTCGCTGGTGTAGCGCGGCCAGCCGTCTCCTGGAACTCCGGTGCGTGCGAAAGCATCCCAGCGCCCTTGCATGTCGTCGCTCACGCGTAGGGCCGAGCGGCGATCGGCTCCGGCGCTGAGTAGCCGACCGAGCGGCGTGCGGTAGGCGTCGAACACCGCAAGAAGCTCCGTCGCATGGGTGGCACCCAGCCCGGCCCATTGCAGAGTTCGCGGGGCGAAGTCATAGCGGTACAGATATGTGGGGGCGTGCCGACTGTGGGAATCCGCGAGCTGCCACAGTGTCGATCCGAATGTGAAGTCGGCCCCCAGTCGGATACAGGCATCGGGGGCCGGATATTCGGGATAGGCAGCAGTAATTCGCTCGCGACAGGTGGGTTCCGCTCCCGCTAGTAACGCTTCGATCTTGGCTTCGTTCGTCGGGAGGAGTTTGAGGAAGCGAGTGAACAACCGGCCCTCGTCGGCGTTCGTACCGACGATCAGCGGCACACGGTACGCCTTGCCGTCGCGCATCGCTTGAATGGGCTCGGACGGTAGATAGTCGGTTCCGAATGTGCATCCCACCGGGTAACCGCCAGCAAGGTCCGATGCACTCGTGGTGAGCAAGCGATCGAATGCATTCACCAGTTGAGCCGGACGCGCCGCCAACAGGAGGCGGGCGGGCTCCCGCTCGTCGGCGCAGAGAATGGATGCGAACTTGGCGGCGAACTCCGCGGCCAGCTCCTGGGAGCGGGATAGCGCGCCGGCCGGACTTTGTGAGATAGCCTGTGCGAAAAGCCCTTTAGCCGCTGGCACGGCCAGCAAAGTGGTAACGGCGTGCGCGCCCGCGCTCTCTCCGAAGATCGTCACGTTATCGGGATCGCCGCCGAATGCCGCGATGTTCTCGCGTACCCACCTGAGCGCCGACACGAGGTCACGCAAGTAGAGGTTGTCGTCAATATGGATGTCTGCGGTGGACAGCGACGACAGGTCGACAGCCCCTAGCGCGCCGAGGCGGTAGTTTGTCGATACGTACACGCAACCGCTGCGGGCAAGCGACGCGCCATCATAGATCGGTGTCGCGGAACTGCCCAGGAAGTACGCCCCGCCGTGAATGAAGAACATCACGGGCAGAGGTCGGTCCGAGCCGCCGTCGGGTGCAACGACATTGAGGGTGAGGCAGTCCTCGCTCATGGGCTGGAACTTGCCCGGACCGACGATGGTGTATCGGCGGGGCTGTGGAGCGCAGTAGCGGAATCGGTGGCAGGGTCGGACGCCGTCCCACGCTTCGACCGGCTGGGGAGCCTTGAACCGCAGCGCGCCGACTGGTGGCTTGGCGTAGGGAATGGAACGCCAGCGATTGACGCCGTCCCGCGTGAATCCTTCGATGGCGCCCGAGGTGAGTTCGGTGCGGACTGTCTTCGCTGGCATGTATCGACAATAGCGAATGACTATTCACACCAGCGCCCGGCTCTGCCGTTCAGTCGCCGTGTCGGGCACGGTTTGGCCTGCTACTGATGACTCACTCGACTTCGGTCAGCGGCCTCCACGGCCGTTCGGTGACGTCGTGGCTGATTCTTAAGCACCGGTTACATCTTTTCAGAAGAAGAAGCTACCCATGACCGGCTATCTCCGGGCGTGCGGGGACATCCTCAGCGTTGTGAGCGTCGGTACTCGCTCGGAGAGCGGCCGGTCCATCGCTTGAAGGCGTGTGAGAAGTTAGCAAGATCGCCGTATCCGAGCTCGGTCGCGATCTGGCTTGCCGACATTGATCGGGTGATTAACAGCATCATCGCGCTCTCCCGCAGACACGACTGGCGCAACTCGCGAAAGGTGGTGCCCTCTTCGGCGAGCCGGCGTTTGAGTGTGCTGGTGGATACCGAGAGTTCGTCTGCGACCCGCTGGCAACTTCGCTGTCCGGGATCCTCGTCCAACAACCGTCTCACCTTCTTGGAGAAGGACGTGGCTCCGCTCTGCTCGTCGAGGGTCCGCCTCAGCTCGGCGACGGCGAGTCGATACGCAAGGGGATCGGAGAACCGGCACACTTCATTGAGCGCGTTGACGGGAACATGAAGGTAGGACATCGGTGCGTCAAAGAACAGGCGCCCGGCTAGTACCATCTCTGCCGCGAGTTTGTTCAGGGAGACCGGCGCTGACCAACTCAAGTGGAGCGTGACGGTCAGCGCGTCACTGACGAGCATGTCCAGCAGTCGTAACAACGCCAAGCCGGTATATGTGACTGCTAAGCAGTCCAGGGCCCGATCGCCTGTGTGCCCCCAGAGCCCGACGGTGAGACCTTGGTCGTTTGGACGGAATTGTGCATTGATCGCCGTGGTGATCAACGGTAGATAGGTGAGCAGCTCGACGATCTCGGCTACCGAGCCTGCGCTGACCAGCGGGACGCTCAACGGGCCGAAAGATGTCAACTGTGCCTGTCCTGCAAACGAGAAGCCGAGCAGGGTTGCCCGGTCGACGTCTAGATCGGGGTACAGATCGCGAAACCACCGCAGTGGCGCCTGGACATCGTGCTGCATCAGCGTCGCCTCGTCGGTTCCCTCGCGCGCCATGATGGTGCGAAGCCGCGCGACGGCGTCCGGGTCGAGTGCCTGGCTCTCCAGCATTTGCACGAACGCGACCGGAGGCACACCGGCGTTGCTGAACTTCACCGATCGTGCCCCCTGAGCCCAATCCACAAGTTCCTGATCCGCGCAAACATAGCGGAAGCGCTCGGATTGGACAATCCTGTTAACAAGTATTCACATTCAGGGCAACTTAAGAGGAGTCGGTAATGGCCGTTGTCACTTTTGTCTCCCACGACGGCGACAAGCACCAGGTGCCTCTCGATGAAGGCCAGTCACTGATGCAGGTCGCGACCAACAATGCGGTACCCGGCATCGACGGCGACTGCGGAGGCGAAGCCGCGTGCGGCACCTGCCATGTGATCGTCGATCCGCAATGGACCGACAAGGTCGGCCTCTCCGGCCCCGCTGAAGAAGAGATGCTCGCGATGAACCCGGAGCGTCACCCGACCTCCCGGCTGTCCTGTCAGATGCCGGTCTCCGAGGAGTGGGACGGCTTGATCGTCCAACTGCCCGAGTTCCAGATGTAATGACGAGCGAAAAGGAATAAGACGTAATGAAGGTTTCTGAAGCAATCACCGAGAAAGTTCAGGCGACCATCCCGATCGACCTGCAGATTCAAGGTGCACACCTGTATGACAAGACCCGGCGTTTGGTGACCGGAACGAACGGCAAGAAGATCTTCGTCGAGAGCCTCCTCCCGCCGGTCGAGGACGTCGAACTCGCCGACATCGACCTCAGCAACCCTTTCCTCTATCGTCAGGGGCTCTGGCAGTCGTACTACGAGCGCCTGCGCAACGAAGCTCCGGTCCACTACCAGCCCAACAGTCCGTTCGGTCCGTTCTGGTCGGTCACGCGGCATGCCGACATCGTGACCGTCGAGAAGAACCATGAGGTCTTCTCCTCCGAGCCGTTCATCGTCATCGGGTCCCCCCCTCGTTTCCTGGATGTCGCGATGTTCATCGCGATGGATCCGCCACGCCACGACAGGCAGCGGGCCGCCGTCCAAGGGGTGGTCGCGCCCAAGAACCTGCGTGAGATGGAGGGGCTGATCCGCTCGCGCGTCCAGGAGGTGCTGGACGATCTGCCCCTGGATCAGCCGTTCGACTGGGTGCAGAATGTCTCGATCGAGCTGACCGCTCGGATGCTTGCGACCCTCCTGGACTTCCCGTACGAGCAGCGTCGCAAGCTCGTCGAGTGGTCAGATCTGGCAACCTCGATGGAGCAGGCCAATGGCGGTCCCTCGGACCTTGACGAGACGTTCGCAGGCATGCGCGATATGGCGCGGGGTCTCAGCGAGCACTGGCACGACAAGGCGGCCCGGACCGCTGCCGGGGAGGAACCCGGCTTCGATCTGATCACCATGTTGCAGAGCAACGAGAGCACCAAGGATCTGATCAAACGACCGATGGAGTTCTTGGGCAACCTCGTGCTGCTGATCGTCGGAGGCAACGACACCACCCGGAACTCGATGAGCGGCGGTGTTCTCGCGTTGAACCGGTACCCGGACCAGTTCGAGAAGCTGAAGGCCAACCCCGACCTGATCCCCAACATGAACTCGGAGATCATTCGGTGGCAGACGCCGCTGGCCTATATGCGCCGGATCGCCACGGCCGACACCATGCTCAACGGGCAGTTCATTCGCAAGGGCGACAAGGTGGTGATGTGGTACGCCTCGGGCAACCGCGACGAGCGCGTATTCGATCAGCCCGACGACTTCATCATCGACCGGGCCAACGCCCGCAACCACATCTCCTTCGGCTTCGGTGTCCACCGTTGCATGGGCAACCGGCTGGCCGAGCTGCAGCTGCGGATTCTCTGGGAGGAGCTGCTTCCTCGCTTCGAGAACATCGAGGTCGTCGGCGAACCCGAGTACGTGCAGTCCAACTTCGTGAGGGGTATCAGCAAGCTGATGGTCCGCCTCACCCCGAAATCCGACGCATGACATTGGAGCGGGCGCTCATCGTCGGGGCCAGCCATGCCGGGGCCCAACTCTCGGCCAGTCTGCGCCAGGAAGGGTGGACCGGTGAGATCGTCCTCGTCGGCGACGAGTCGGCGCTGCCCTACCAACGCCCTCCGCTGTCGAAGGCATACCTGGCCGGCAAGTGCACCCTCGAGGAGCTCGCGATCCGCAGCGCCGAGTTCTACACCAAGCAGCGAATCCAACTCCTGGATGCGACGGTGGAGGCGGTCGACCGTGCGGCGGGCCACCTCTCGCTGAGCACCGGCGAGTCGCTGCCCTACGACAGGCTCGCGCTGTGCACGGGCGCCCGCCCTCGTCGGCTCCCCACCCCGGGAGCCGACCTGGCCGGAGTCTTCTACCTACGCACCGCGGCGGACGTCGAGAAGATCCGAGACGCCACCAGACCGGGGCGTCGAGCCGTGATCGTCGGCGGCGGCTACATCGGACTGGAGACGGCCGCCTCGTTGCGTGCGTTGGGCCTGGAGGTCACCGTGCTCGAGGCGACCGAGCGTGTCCTCGAACGGGTCACCGCCCCGGAGGTATCGGCGTTCTTCGACCGGATCCACCGGGAGGAGGGCGTCAACATCCGGACGGGTGCGCTGGTCGAGGCTCTGTCCGGCGACGGCAGGGTCCGCGAAGTAGTCCTGGCCGGTGGTGAATCGATTCCCGCCGACCTCGTCATCGTCGGCATCGGCGTCGAGCCGAACACTGAGCTCGCCGCCGCCGCGGGCTTGGTCGTCGACAACGGCGTCGTGATCGACGACCAGGCCCGGACCAGCGACCCCGCGATCGTGGCCGCCGGGGACTGCGTCAGCCACGACATGGCCCGTTACGGGCGCCGCATACGCCTGGAGTCCGTGCCCAGCGCGGCCGAGCAGGCCAAAGTCGCCGCGGCGACCATCTGCGGGAAGTCCAAGACGATAGCGGCGCTGCCCTGGTTCTGGTCAGATCAATACGACCTCAAGCTCCAGATCGCCGGTCTTAACACCGGCTACGACGAGGTCGTCCTCAGCGGCGACCCGACCCGGGACCGCGACTTCACCTGCTTCTACCTGCGCGCCGGCGAGCTCATCGCCGCCGACTGCGTCAACCGCCCCCGCGACTTCATGTTCAGCAAGCGGGTCATCACGCAGCAGGTCCCCGTCGACCGGGCCGAACTGGTGCTCGCCGGCTCGGCCTGAGGCGAAGACCCCGCCGCTGCGCGGCCGCCCCGCCTCGTGCGGACCCCGGTCGTACGCCCGCGTTCTGGGCGGCGTCCGGCATGAGGACCGAGTGGGGTTTGCGAAGCGGTGTGACGGTTTACTATCCAGTGAGGGCATCGTGATGGAGTCGATGCTCGCGATATTTTAATGCTGACAACGAGATTGGTGGAGGTTGACGATGGCGGTTTTCAAGGATGAGGACGAGGTCTATACCTTTCTGGCTGGAATCTTTCGGCGGGGCCTGGAGAAGGAAGGGCTGGCCGATAAGCTCGTGAGTTCGGGTGTGGTGTTGCGGGTGCACTACACCGATCCGGACGCAGTGGTGACAGTGGACATGGCGAACAAGGTGGTGGAGACGGGTGCGGACAGCACCGCGGTGCCCAATGTCGAGCTGTTCATGTCGGCAGACACCGGGAACAAGTTCTGGTTGGGCAAGGTGAACCTGACGATGGCGATGGCCAGGGGAACGGTGCGCGCAAAGGGCCCGGCGGCGAAGCTGATCAAAATGATCCCGCAGGCCAAGAACCTGTTCCCGGAGTACCGGTTGCTGTTGCAGAACGAGAATCGGCAGGACCTCATCGATGCGTGAACGACGCTTCACCGCGGGCTGCAGGACGGGCGTGCGATGAAGAGCACCATGCAGGATGTTCCGTTGACGGTGGCCGGGATCGTGCGCCACGCCTCGACGATCCACGGCGATCGCGATGTGCTGACGGCGCGAGGGCCCGGACAGATCTCTCGGGTGTCCTACCGCGAGGTGGGGGAGCGCGCGGCACGGCTGGCGAATGCGTTGCGCGAGATCGGCATTCGTGGAGACGAGCGTGTCGCGACGCTGCAGTGGAGCAACCAGGAGCATCTGGATGCCTACGCGGCGGTGCCGTCGATGGGCGCGGTGCTGCACACGTTGAACCTGCGGCTGCCGCCGGACCAGCTGACGTGGATCGCCAATCACGCCGATGATCGGGTGATCATCGTCGACGGTACGGTGCTGGGCCTGTTGGCGACGGCGTTGCCGTCGATGACCTCGGTCCGCACGGTGCTGGTGACCGGCACGGGTGACCTCGCCGCGGTCCAGGGGTGCGGCAAGGACGTCCTTCGGTACGACGACGTGGTGGCCGACCAGCCGAGCACGTTCGACTGGCCCGACGTCGACGAGCAGTCGGCCGCCGCGATGTGCTACACCAGCGGTACCACCGGGCACCCGAAGGGCGTTGTCTACAGTCATCGTTCGACGTGGTTGCACTCTCAGGCGGCGTGCACCACGAATGCCTTGGGCATCGGTCCTGACGACACGGTGTTGGCGATCGTTCCGATGTTCCACGCCAACGCGTGGGGGCTCCCGTACGCGGCGATGATGGCGGGCGCGCAGCTTCTGCTGCCCGACCGTTTCCTGCAGGCGGCGCCCTTGGTGGAGATGATCGAGGCCGCGCGCCCGACGATGGCGGGCGCTGTGCCGACGATCTGGACCGACGTTCTGCACTATCTTCGCGACAATCCCGGCCACGACGTGAGTTCGCTGAAGATGGTGGCCTGCGGTGGTTCGGCGGTTCCGCGGTCGTTGATGACCGCCTATGACGAGCTGGGCGTCCGCATTGTGCAGGCCTGGGGGATGACCGAGACGTCCCCGCTGGCCGCGGTCGCATTGCCGCGGAACAGCGACACCCCGGAGAGGTCCCTTTACCTGCGCGGAACCCAGGGCCGAGTGGTGGCCGGTGTGCAAGCCCGCATCGTCGACGACGCCGGCGCCGAGCAGCCCTGGGACGGAAAGTCGGTGGGGGAGATTCAGATCCGCGGCCCGTGGATCACCGGGTCGTATTACGAGCATGACACTTCGGCGGTGTCGCCGGACGGGTGGTTGCGCACCGGAGACGTCGGGACGATCAGCCCGGATGCGTTCATCACGCTGACCGACCGTTCCAAGGACGTCATCAAGTCCGGGGGCGAATGGATCTCCTCGGTGGAGCTGGAGAACGATTTGGCCGCTCACCCTGCGGTGCGCACCGCCACCGTGATCGGGGTTCCCGATGACAAGTGGCAGGAACGACCGCTGGCGGTGGTCGTCCTGGCTGCCGACCGCACCGCCACCGCCGCGGAATTGACCGAGTTCCTCCGTCCGCGGGTGGCCAAGTGGTGGCTACCGGAACGGTGGGCGTTCGTCACCGACATTCCGCTGACCTCGACCGGCAAGTTCGACAAGAAGAAGCTGCGCCGCCAGTACGCCGACGGTGATCTCACCGTCGAGACACTGGCGTGAATCATCAATCCACTGCGACCGAAACATCGATGTTAAGGAGACACATATGAAGACACGCGCTGCAGTGCTCTGGGGCCTGGGAGAGAAGTGGGAGGTCGAGGAGGTCGAGTTGGATCCGCCCGGCCCCGATGAGGTGCTGGTCCGGTTGACCGCGACCGGGTTGTGCCATTCAGATGAGCACCTCGTGACCGGTGACCTGCCCATTCCGCTGCCCGTCGTCGGTGGCCACGAGGGTGCCGGCACCGTGGTCGAAGTGGGTGCGGGTGTCGAGAACGTCGCCGAGGGCGATTCGGTGATCCTGACGTTCCTGCCGTCGTGTGGGCACTGTTCCTATTGCGCGCGGGGGATGGGCAACATGTGCGACTTGGGTGCGGCGCTCATGATGGGACCCCAGATCGACGGGACGTACCGTTTCCATGCCCGCGGTGAGGACGTCGGCCAGATGTGCCTGCTGGGCACGTTCTCGGAATACACCGTGGTCCCCAAGGCGTCTCTGGTCAAAATCGACCAGGGGACACCGCTGGACAAGGCGGCGTTGATCGGGTGTGGTGTGACGACCGGGTACGGGTCGGCGGTGCGCACCGGTGAGGTGCGTGCCGGGGACACCGTGGTGGTGATCGGAGCCGGTGGCATCGGTATGAATGCGATTCAGGGTGCCCGCATCGCGGGCGCGTTGAACATCGTGGCTGTCGATCCGGTGGCGTTCAAGCGTGAACAAGCCGGTGGTTTCGGTGCGACGCATGCCGTTGGCACGGTCGACGAGGCCTGGTCACTGATCAGTGACATCACCCGCGGCAAACTCGCCGATGTCTGCGTGTTGACCACCGATGTCGCCGAAGGGTCCTACATCGGTGAGGCGCTGTCCTTGGTCGGTAAACGCGGTCGTGTGGTCGTTACCGCGATCGGGCACCCCGAAGACACATCGATGTCGGGTTCACTGCTGGAATTAACGCTGTATGAAAAGCAGATCCGCGGCGCCCTCTACGGCTCGTCCAACGCCGCCCACGACATCCCGCGGCTCGTCGAACTCTACAACTCCGGACACCTCAAACTCGACGAGCTGATCACCCGTGAGTACACCCTCGATCAGATCAACGAGGGCTACGACGACATGCGGTCAGGCCGCAACATCCGAGGACTCATCCGATTCTGACAGAGCACCCAAAGCAGGGAAGCGCAAAACGGCACCAAGCGAGCTCAGTACAACGATGGCGATGCTGCGGGTCAGGGGCTCTCACCGTTGACGCTTCGATGCGGGATAGCGATCGAAAGCAATGTTTCCCATAGTCATAGGCGCTCGAGCTGCGCGGGTGAGATTGGCTGCGGTCGAACAGTTCTGGCACCTACCGCCAGCCGGGACGCCTTGATGGTATGTAGCTTTCGATGAGTGTTAACAGTGCTATTGGATAAGAGAGGAAGCGGCGATGGCGAGGATTGAAATTCCCTATCTCCATAGGAGAGGAGGGCACTGTGGTTCCGGTGCGCTGCGTGACCTTACTGAATGGGCACAACTAGGATGGGGGACAGAAACACTCAGTGAAGGATTGGTCTTCACCCTCGGCGGAGCCTTGGACTTCTCGTACGTCCGCTCTACGCAATTGTTTCCCCAGATCTACCTGGTAGGACGAGGAAGCGACCTGGAAAAAGACTACCTCTCCCGAGTTGGTGCAAACTGCGTCGTGCGATCGACCGATGACGCAGACGTGGGATGGTCATTTGTTACCGACGAAGTCGACAAGGGCCGACCCGTCATGGTCTGGGCTGACATCGGCGAACTTCCTTACCTGCGCGTCCGATTGCACATGAGCCGTCACGACATCGTCATCACCGGATATGATGACGAACAAGGGGTTGCCTATGTGGTCGATAATGACCGCGAGACCACCCAAACGGTGGCTTATGATGACCTGCGCCGGGCGCGGTCCTCGGTAGGGTTCCCTACACCGACCCGGCACACCACATATCACGTCGACTGGCCGGAGCGAGTGCCCGACCTTGGGCCGATTGCCGCCACTGCATTAGCCGCGAGCGCAGCTTTCATGCGCGGCGGTGCCGTAGGTGCGCCGCTACTGCGCATCGAGGCAGCTGAAGTCGAGGCTTCCGGTTTGAAGGGTGTGCAGGAGTTCGCCGATGACGTACGGCATTGGCCAACGGTGTTTGATGACGACGCCCTGACCGCGGCATTGTTCGGGCTCGGGGCGTTCATCGAGAAAGCCGGAACCGGTGGCGGGCTCTTTCGTATGCTGCAAGCACAAGGTTGCCAGAATATCGCCGATCTCCTCGGGGACGCCGCCGCAGCCGAAGCGGCGGCCGCGGCCCGACACGCTTCCCAAGCGTGGTCTGAGCTTGCGGCCGCAGCCACCGATGCCGGCACATCGCTACGGAGTCGTAGTCTCGCTGCGGCCAAAATCGCCGCGACGATCCCGGACTCCGAAACACGCCTCGTCGAAGCCCTCGAAACGGCCAGTCGATCCGTTGGCACTGTCGATACCGGCCTCGAGGCTTATCTGAAAGGCTATCTGTGAGCGACACTTCAAACGAATCGAGTTTCCTGGAGACAACTGGGTTCCTCGATTGGCAGCACGACGATGTACAGCGCTTCACCGAGGACGCGGTCGGTGACGTTCGTGACCCTGTGCAGAAGGCGAGGTTGATCTTCACCGCTGTGCGGGACAGGATTTGGTACGATCCCTATAGCACCGACGACGATCCCGAGCATTATCGGGCGAGCTATGTAGCGACAGCGTCGAGGGCGTATTGCATACCGAAGGCGGTGCTGCTGACCGCGGCAGCTCGTGCGGCGGGCATTCCGGCCCGGCTCGGATTCGCGGACGTGCGCAACCATCTGCAGACCACCACATTGCGTGCCCGGATGGGAGGTACCGACGTGTTCGTCTACCACGGATATAGCGAATTACAACTCAACAACCGCTGGGTGAAGGCTACTCCGGCGTTCAATGCCGAGCTCTGCGCGCGATTCGGTGTACCTCCGATCGACTTCGACGGCCACACCGATGCGCTCCTCCATGCCTACGACGGTGGGGGAAGCCAACACATGGAGTACCTCAACGACCGCGGTTGGTACCACGATCTCCCCTTCACCGACATCGTTACAGAGTTGCATCACCGGTACGGCCCGCTCATGGCTGGTGCTGGAGCCCAGCGTGACGCCTTCTCCCAGGAGTTGTGAGGCGCTGCGGACTGTGTGCCAGTTCATTGTGACGCGATCTGGCCGGCTATGAATACACTGCAGTCCAAGGGATTACGGGCAGGACCAGATAGCCGACAGTGTCCTAATCGGAAGGTGTGTCGCAGCGATGATCTCGGCGGGCTAACGAGTCCTACATACATATCTACCGGCGATCAGCCCAGTCGACGCCGGCGCAATTCTTCAGTCGTGTGGTGAACCACGCGCTACGAGGGTCTATTTAGGAGGGTTTCGTCATCGAAGAGCAAGCGGAAGAAGATTCGGCCATCGCATGGTGGCATAGCTTTCAGGATCGTGCTGTCGCCGCCGACGGCGACTACCTTGATGCGCACCACCCGTGGTGCCTTGGTTGCGGCACAGACAATCCGCACGGTCATCGCCTGCGAGCGCGTCGGCATGGCGACGGGGTGGGTGCCAGGCATATCTTCGACGGCAGACATCGCGGCGCACCCGGTATCGCACATGGCGGCGCAGTCATGACCGTACTCGACGACATGGTGGGCATGTTGCTGTACGTCGTCGGTGAGATGGCCGTCACCCGCAGGTTCGATACCGAGTTCTACGCGCCGGTGTTGCTGGGGGTCCCCTACGAGGTCAGCGCGGAGCTGGTGTCCAAGACCGGCCGGAAACTCGAAGTCCGGACAGAATTGCGCGAGGAGACTACCGGTCAGCTAGTCGCGTCCGCCTCAGGGTTATTCGTCGTCGTCACGATGGCGCACTTCACTAGTTCCATACAGAAGGCGACTTCGACACCCTGCATTGTGCGGTCACCCAGGGAGGGAAGATGCTGAGCACCAGCCTTGGAGGTGGCGCACGGCTGGCCGCGCGCGTTCCACGTCTCTTACCCCGCTCGACGCAAACATCATCAACGCACTCATGTACCTGGTCGCCGAGGATCACCTCCACCAGACGGCGGCCACGGGTCAGCGCCGTCGTATTCGACGGCCCGCGCCCGCGCACAGGAGACCGGTCATGAGCACCTACGGCCTGTCGGTTCTCGGCGCGGATTTGAAGTCACTGGCCCAGACCGCACACGCCGCCGATGCGGCCGGGTTCGACGCCGTATGGGCCTCGGAGTTCTACTCCCGGTCGGGTTCGATCTCCATGGCCGCGATGGCCAACTGCACACAGAACTGCCGGATCGGTTCCTCCATTCTCTACGGCGTCGGCCGAAGCCCCCTGGTGCTGGCCACCGAGGCGCGTGATCTCGACGAACTCTCCAACGGACGGCTGGTGCTGGGCATCGGCAACGGCACCAAGCGGATGATGAGCGACTGGCACGGCGTGCCCGACACCTCCGCGCCCGCGCTGCGGATGGAAGAACTCGTGATGCTGCTGCGCCGGATATGGAACCTGCATGAAGGCCCGATCCATCACGAGGGTCGTTTTTACAGAATGAATCTCACGCCGACCGGCGACGTGGGACCCTCCAGCCGGCCGATCCCGATCGTCACCGCCGGTGTCCGGCCCCGGATGTGCGAGGCGGCCGGGCGGGTGGCCGACGGCCTGGCCGGACATCCCCTGTTCACGACCACCTACGTAGAGGAGATCGTCCGGCCCGCTATCGCCCGGGGTGCCGCGCACACGGGCCGCGACCCCAATGACGTGGAAATCATTTCCATGGTGATGTGCGCCATTCACGACGACGCCGAGGTTGCGAGGCGCGAACTGGCGCAGCAGATTGCGTTCTACTCCTCGGTCAAATCGTACGAGACGGTACTCGATGTAAACGGCTTCGCCAGCGAAGGCCGAACCATCCGGGAAGCATTCGCCCAGCGCGATTTCCCGGCGATGTTCGCCGCGGTGTCGGAGGAGATGATCGACACCATGGGTGTCGCCGGGACGGCAGACGAGGTCCGTGAACAACTGAGCCGCTACGACGGCGTCCTGGACCACATCATGCTGTATTCACCATCGGTTGGCATCGCTCCCGAGCGCGTGCAGCAAAACCTCGACAGCATCATTCGGGAATGCTCGCCCGCCTCGATGTCGCCAGGGCAGTCCGGTCCACGTTCAATCTGATCCACGCATTGCCGCCGAAGTTGACCCGTCCCCGTCCGCGGTCGCATTTAGTGCGTCTGTCGCGCCGACCCCGCCGACAGTTGTGCGGCGTTGTTGACGATGTTGGCGTCGTCGCTGTCGGGGAGGTCGTGGCGAACCACGCGTACCCGCCCCCGGGGTAGGCATGCCATGTAGCCGTGGCGCTTGCCGTACAACTCCCATGCCGTTTCCTCGGAATCGGGGTCGACGTCGATGCTGTGTCCACGCGAGAACCTCAGGTGTAGCCCTCCATCGTCGCCGGACCAGGCTTGAGTGCACACCGCGCCGGCGAGGTTCAACAACGGGCGTTCGTCTGTCGCGATCTTGAGTGGATCGATGCGCACCGCTTCTACGGGATACCGGTCGAACGCAGGCAGTGTCAGCAGCAAGGGACACGAGATGACAATCTCGTTGTAGTCGTCCAGGTCCAGGACCAGGCCGTCGCGCACGGAGACGCGTTGCACGACACAATTTTCGATCCATTGGGTATACATGGCACTCTCCTTCGCCGCGTCATCGAGCCTCGCCCTAAGGGTACTTTAGGTAGCGCTGCGATACTACTAGTATCGTTATGCGGTTTCCGCGGGTCGTGCGCGGCTGGTCACCACGCGCCGAGTGGCCAGGTCGATGCGTTCGCGGGTAGCGGCGGCCGACGCTCGGTGGCCACTGAAGGCCACGAGGTTGGCCAGCCACACGTCGGAGATGATCGCGGCGATGTGTAAATCGGCGGGAGTCGGTTCGCCGCCCCTGAGCGTGCGGGCCAGCAGGTTCTGAATCTCGGCGGCGGCGCTGTCTAGTTCTGCGGCTGCCCGGGTGTCTGCAACGGCGAAGGCTCGTGTCATGGCTGATGTCAGCCAGGGGTCGCGCTGCCAGCGGTCATGTAGGTGTGTGGTGAGACGTTCGAGCCGTTCCAGTGGCGTGCCGTCACCGCTAGCCCAGTCGTCAGCCGAGTTGAGTCGGCGAAACTCGCGCGTCAGCGCCGCCACCAACAAGTTGGTTTTCGCCGGGAAGTGGCGGTAGAGCGTGCCGACGGCGATACCGGCCCGCTCGGCGACCGACCGCATCTGAACCGCCTCATAGCCACCTGACGTGGCCACGAGCAGGGCCGCGTCCAGAATCGCTTCCCGGCGCTGGGTGGATGAATGCGAGGCGGGCGCTACAGCGGTCCGCGTCCGGCCGCCGGCTGAATTTGCCTCCAGCGGTCGGGTTTTGCCATGGCTGCGAGAAAGGGGGAGCGTCATGATCGCCCGTCGTCGAGGCCGCCGTGGCGTGAGAACTGTTCGAGAAGGCCGCCAAAAGCACTGACGTCGCCGTGCGCAGCGAAGTGATCCGTGCTGACCGCGACAAATACCGCAGTGGCGGTGAAGCGGTTGGCCCCATCGGAATCAGTGCCCGTCGCCATGACGTGCAGAGCCCGTCCTTCGCGGGACCGGATGTGGGCGGTGATCCTGTGGGGTTGATGCAGAGGTACCGGCCGCAGATACTCCACTGTCAGGCTGCGAGTCACCGCTGGTGTGCCGGCGATCCACAATGTGAATCCCAAGACGTCATCGCACGCCGCCGCAACTGCTCCGCCATGGGCCAGCCCAGGAGCCCCAATGTGGCGCTCGTCGAAAATCACGTCGGAGTACACCGCGTCGCCGCTGCGGTGCACCACCAACTGCAGTCCGTGGGGATTGTCCGGGCCGCAACCCATGCACGTTGTCGTGTGCGAAGGTAACCGCTTCGGCAGCGACGCGCTTTCCGGCACAATCACGCTCCAATACTATCGGTTTCGCTTCGATACCGTTAGTACCACAATGCTAGACTGACAGGACAGCATCGCGTGAAATCGACCGCCGAGGTGAATTGAGTGAGCGACAGTCAGCCAGCGCCGGTCCCTGACGATGACGTGGACCCGCGGCGAATCCGGTCCCGAAATCGACTGCTGGATGCAGCCGCGACCCTTCTGAGCACTGGCGGCGTGGAAGCCGTCACGATCGATGCCGTCACCAAAGCGTCCAAAGTGGCCAGAACCACGCTTTACCGCCATTTCCAAAGTTCGTCCCATCTGCTCGCAGCCACGTTCGAGCGACTGCTTCCACAGGTGGCAACTCCAACACCGACCAGCGGCCCTCTGCGTAACCAGCTGATCGAATTGCTAAGCCGCCAAGCCGCTCTTTTCAACGACGCGCCACTGCATGTCACGACCCTGGCATGGCTGTCCCTTGGTCCCACCGGCCCGACGAACGAAGCCGATGATCGACACACATCCGGCGCGTTGCGGGCCCGAGTCGTCGACCAGTACCGGCAACCGTTCGACGCCATACTCTCTAGCCCGAAGGCACAAGCCGAGTTGGAGAACTTCGACCGAGAACTGGCGCTGTGCCAACTGGTCGGCCCACTCGCCTTCGCCCGAATGACCGGGATCCGCACCATCACTCACGACGACTGCGCCAACCTCGTCGACGACTTTCTCGCCGCCCACTGCAAGAGCGACGATGGCGAGACCAAGCGCGTGAAGGCCGCCAGTCTGCATGCAGGGCGACCGCTCGCATAGCCCTCTAGCACAACGAGTTTCACTGCGCCCAGTCTGGCTGGTCTTCGAACTTTCCTCTGCACTCCAGTCACGTCGGCGATGGCACCGGCGAAATGTTCGCCGCCACTCGCTAGGGGCCGTGCACGCAGATCGCAGGCATGCCCACGACGACTATGTCGGGCCAGGCGACGTGAACCGCCTCAGCGTTCGCAGTGCGGTTGCTCGCGTTGAGACCCCGTAGCACTTTCGTCAATGGCATTGCGGATGGATGCGTGTTTATCGTCCGACGAAAAGTGATCGTGCTGGCCCCAGAGTGCAAGAGGTGTGTCGGAATTGGAGGAACTGGCTGGCAGGGATGGCTTGGTGGCAAGCGGGGCGGGTTACTCGGCAGTGACGACAGCGGCCGGGGCGCGCCATCGGAAGTGACGCTGAGCGACGCGCGGAACTGAGACGAATGTGGCTGTGGTCGTGGACCAAACCTCGTGTTGCTTCGTAGGTTGTCGACATGACTGCTGTGTCGAAACTGGAGGCGCGTCGTCGCGCCGTCGAGGCGCAACGCCGAGCGAACGAAGTGCGAGCGCAGCAGGACCGTGCCAACGCCGATGACGCGACCGCCGTTCGGGCGTTGATCGGACGCCTGCAGGATGTGGACGAATGGCAGGCCCGTCGCGTCGCGCAGTCTCGCCAGCAAGCGGAGGCGGAGGCGCAGCGCAGGCGCAGCCGCTATTACGCGGAAGCCTGTGCATCGATCAAGGACATGCGGGAACGTGGCGCGACGTTGGCGGCTATCGCCGAGCTGGTCGGTGTTGATGTCAGAGAGATACGCGCGCTGCTGCGCAGCAAGGCGGCGAAAACCGTTAAGAAGCAACCGGCTGCGCGCGCTGATGCATGGCGCGACGCTCGTGTGGACACGGAGTGGCCGCGGTGCGTGCGATGCGATGTGTTGATGATGGATCCTGAAGACAGGCCACGTCGCGGACGCCGCCGGCTCTACTGCTCGGACACGTGTCGGCGCGACTCATCTGCTGCACGCATGGCTGCCGAGCGCCACGGAACGCCGATCCGCGTCGTCGAGGTGCCGAGGGCCGGTTCCGCGACCGACCTCGCCCTGACGCCTGAAGATTCACCGGCTCCTGTCCCTGTCAGCGCGCTCGACGCCGCAGACATTGCCTCCCGGGACGAGCGGGCGCTGTGCACGCTGCTAGCGAGGCTCACGGAACGGGCACGGCACAAGGACCTCGACCGAGCGACTCTGACGGCGGCGCGTGATCTCGCCAAAGCTGTTTATCCGTATCGCGCCTGAACGGCTCAGCAACCGTATCGATCATCTGGTCGTCAACGCCCGTTGTGCCCGCGTGATGCGCGCTGCGTAACCTGGGTCACGTGGCAGATAACCCGCCAGGCAATCGATGTGCGTCCTGCGCAACATCGGCATCGGCGTTGCCGAGCGCCCTAGGGCGGATCCGTCGCCAGTGAGCGCAGTCGCTCGTAACCTGCCTTCTGACTCCGCGATCCGGCCGGGAGCGGACCGCGGCGTGCTTCGATAGGTACGTGGGGCCACCCTGTCCGAAATCAGCTGTGCGATTGGTGAGGCGGACACCCCGAGTGGGTCTATGCAAACCGTCCGCGCTCGAGAGTCGGCGCTTCGATGGGTACCGACGCGCGATAGAGTCGCACGGGGCATTTGTCGACCGTGAGGAAATGGATTGGTTCCCAAGTAATCCCGGCGGCGTTCAATGACTTCCGATGGGACTTCCATTCGTCGCGAAGCGGTTTCTTCTCCGACGGTCCGAAGCGGACGTCTGTCAGCACGAGTAGTCGCACACGCTTCGGATACAGTGTGGTCCCCTCGACGATCTCCAAACGAAGCTGTTCGACGTCATCGCACCAGTCCTGCGACTTCTTCGCCTTCGAAATGAGTTTGCGCAGAGCTTCGAATACCGGACCGGCAAGCGCATCGTGCACAGCAGGCCGGCCAAGTTTGCTGGCAAGGCGCTGTCCGAGAATGAGCTCGTCCTCAATCGAGGCGAACCCCACGACCGGTTCCTGCGCAGCGAGCAAACCCTTGCTGACCGGAACGATCGCGCGCAGGTCCACGGCCCAAACCGCTCCAGGAACCGGAGGCTCACTTAGCCAGACGTAGTCGGAGAGCTGATGGTCTTTGATCTGCTGGACCTTCTCCGTCGAAAAGACTGAGATGTCGCGTACCGGGCATGCCTGCACCAGCGGATGCCGCATCCCGGGACCGCCCGCAATGTCGCAGGTCTGTGACACCACCGCGGCATACCCGCTGTCGCTCAATGGTGCTGACCGAGCACGCACCTCACCCAACGCTCCATCGGCAGCGGGTTCTCCGGTTACAGGGTCATCTACCCACGCTGGGACGATCCATGCGCCGCGATCCATCGGGAGAAGATGCCCTTGCCGCCACCGCTCCAGAGCGAGAAGCGTGTGCGGGGGCCATCGCTCCGGCAGGAGTCGATCAATAGTCACCGGGCGAATCCGTCCTCGACGTTCTCGGTCACCACCGGACCACCGGTTCGAATGATCGGTGTCTCGACGTGTTCGGCGATCCCCTCGTATACCGAAGTGCCGATCTCTCGCCGAGGGAACGGCGTCCGATCCACAGCCAGGTCAACGAGGTCGTCGAACCGGCCGTCGAGTAGTGCGGAGGCTCGCTTCTTGTCGGCACGCAGCCACCTGTTCATCGGCTGGTCCAGTGTGCTGCGGAGGTCGTCGACGGCGTCCGCCAACTCCCACAGTCCACCCAAGCTGGCTACACGGGGCCGGCTGGCGGGGGGCTTTGCCGCCCACGAGTGGAACGTGCGCTTGTTGATGCCGGTGGCCTTGAACATCTCCTTCTGCGTTAGGCCCAGTTCGGCTCGGATTCGTTCGAAGGCATCAAGAACGTCGACCGTCTCGTCGACCTGTTGCTCGTCGGACAGCACCGTATCGATGAATGTATACGGCATCGTCAACCACAGCGCCGAGCCCGGAAGGTTCATCTGCCCGTCGAGACTCTTGAAAACTTCGACGCGAACCTGATCCCATCCGCACGGGTCGAGGGCTCCAGAGAAATGCGCGACGACATCCCGCAACCCCGGCGATGAACTCATCTCCACGAACGTGCTGGACCAGAGTCCGTCCTCGCAAGGGGCCGGGTACAGGCCCTTTTGTGCTCGGGCCCAGGAAGGTGACCGGAGCACGCGGGAGCCGGTCGGCTGCTGCTCCATGATCGTCATTTCGCGCTCCCTTCTCGAAGCTCTTTCAGGTAGGTATCGGTAACCGACGCCTGAAAAAGTGACAACGAAGTGCGGTTCAGCCGCTCCGCTGAGATGACGACCTCTCGCACGTCGAACGTGAATGAGGAGTGGCGGAACACGTCCGTATCGAGTAGATACTGCACGCACTTGCCCGAATCATCGCGAACTGGTCCATGCCGCAGCAACGCGCCGTGATGATCATCAAGCCGGATCTCCACCTGCTGTTGAGCACCTCGAACACTGCCGCCGAACACTGGGTTAAGCACAGGGCCCAGAAGGGTGTCGTCGATCCGGCCACGCCAAGCCTCTGCAGAGTTGAACCCACTGTCATGGAAGCGGTCGACGTACCGCAGACCGATGCGGTGCACCAACGATGGCTTGACTAACCGTCCGAGAGATTCGACCAGAACGGTTAGCGGAGCCTTCATGCTGGTACGCCACCGCTCGTAGCGGTTGACCTGCATGATCAGGATGTCGGGCATGAGCGTGACGTGTGCTCCGTCCGCGGAAGCAATTTGCCACCCACTGGACTCCGCTGCCACCTGGGCAACGCCGTTGGCCCCGAAGTCGATCCTCATCTGCTGTTGAACGGTGGGTTGAATGCTCGGGAAGTCCACCCCCGTGTTCTCCACAAGGTCGTCCCGGAAAGCAGCGGCGACCTCCGGTGTGATCTCGTCGGTACGGGCGGTATACCGGATCTCGATCACTGCGACTTCGAGGGGAGCGTTTCCGAGCAGGGTCGGATCGGCCGAGGGCAGCCCCCCCAATGGAACGTCCTCAGCTGGGCGAAGTGTGTGTGGATCGATGGTCATACTGTCCTGTCCATAGAGATGCACCTTAGATGCACCTACCGACAAGTGTAGGCGCTATCGTCAGAGATGAGGAGCAGGAGAGGCAGCGCCCCCGGTCCGGAAATAGCGAACGCGGCTTCAAGGGATCTATGCGCCGCTCGATCGCATCTCGTCTGTCGACACGGGAGTGCGAAAGGCCATTTCGAAGCGGATGGTGCCGCCGCAAAACGGAACCTACCTAAGAACGGCTTAGGCGCAGTGTGCTGCTCTGCCGCCGTTGGGCCGGCCCGCACGCCGTCAGAGAGCCATTTGCCCTTCCAACACCGTGGGCTGTCAACGCGGCGATCTCGGCAGGTAGGTCAGCCGCGAACCGGAGCTCCAGCTCGTCGAGCACGTCCCGACGCGCCGCTGTAAGTAACAGAGCTGAATCGTCACGATGGGGGAGAACTCCGTGATCGCGCACATAGCAATCTGTGACGGTATCGATGAGGTCGTCCAGTGAGCTGGTGAGAAGGAGCGCGTCGTCGCCGGCGTGGCTCTCTGCGAACTCCTCGCAACGGTCGCTGGACCATGTTGCCGGATAAGTAAGTTCTGACAGATACAGCTGCTTGATGGCCGCCTCCAATCGGCCGGACCACCCGTAGTCAGGCCAGTCGTGGATGACCGCCTGGGCGATCGCCTCGAATTGCGCGCTCACGGACACCAACTCCTCACGTAGAGGGACGTGGTGCTGATTGTGCCCGAAAGGTCCGGCGCAGCCGTGACGACGAGCGCGGTCATGAGGCCTCGACGTCGAGATTGTCGCCCGAATGCTTGTTCGGGATGGTCTGGCGGGGCGCCGGCAGATCTTGAACAAAGGACGACAGCTCACGCGGAGCCGAAATGCGCGAGGGACGCGAGGATTGCGAGGGTTGTTTGGCCGACACATCTTTGTAGGGCGGATAGATGGTCCACAGCAGCACGTTCCGATGATTTCGAGCGCCATCGTCTTCGATCGCCCAACCCAGACTCCGGAGCGCAGGTGCGTGCCGTCGCAGGACGGCTGTGACATCCCGGCCGTTCCGAGGCCACTCCTTTGGTCTGCGCCAGGTGTCGCCGGTCGGCGTGACTGTCGCCAGCAGGTCGCCGCCGGACTTTCCGATGAGTGGTTCCCGGATGTGCAGCCTTAGCTGTTCGATGAACGGGTCGGCGGACAGGCTGTCCTCGGAGAGTTGACTGGCGCGTGACAAGTAACGCCGGAAGCCATGGGTCGACAGAATCTCGTCAACGGCCGCCAGCGTGCGACTGAAGTCCGCCATCCGTGGCGACACGTCGACCGAAATGGTTTCCAGCCGTTGATGAACCACGGCGGCCAGATCAAGAAGCCCGCCCAAAATGCCTGGTAGAGCCGTGCGCCACTGTTGTCGCATCGTGGCTTCCGGTTGTCGCATGTGGCGATCAATGCGTCGCAGGTCGACTGTCGCCAGTCGCTCCGCGAGGTCGGGTCGCACTGCGCCGACGTCGATGCCGTTGATGATGACGCACCGCCGGAATTTGATCACCGCGAGATCGGAGTCCGTGTACAACGCCCGTTTGACGTTGCCGTCGCCTGTGGCGGCACGGCACAGGGAATCCGACAACCAGGGCGGAATCGTCGACAGATTGTCCAAGGCAACAACCCACGACCCGGACGCCGCAGTGACCCACGAATCGGAATCACGCGGTGCCTGCCGTAGGGGAACCGGTGACGGGTCGATGAGATCGACCAGCATGCGTGTGGTTGTGCTCTTGGCGCTGCCCTGCTCGGCGAACAGCGCCAAGATCGGGTGTGGGACGTCGGTCTGGACAAGAGCGGCAATGAGGGCAGCGAGGAGGACCGGTCGGTCTTCGAAGTCGACGTTAACGAAATCCCAGAGCTTCTCGATATCCCCGCCCTGAGCCGGCAGCGGCATCGCTCCGGTCAACTTGGTGCGTAGAAAGCGCACAGGTGCCCGCTCGGTCAGCGTCCACCGGCCCTGTCGGATACGAATCACCTGGCCGTTGGGTAGTCCGGTATCGATGTAGATCGTGCCGTCATCGTCAGCGACGCGGAGGTTCAGGCGTTCGGGCGGCTTCGTGGCAGCCAATCCTTCAAGGATCAGCGTGGCGTCAGTCAGGGCCTGGCCGCCGGCGACCGCGCCGGTCTCGGCGAAGTACCGTGCGGCTAGGTCGGCGCGTAGACCGGCCTTGCCGGCGCGGAGGAGCATGACCAAGTGCGGGCGATCGCGGTCAGCTCCGAACGGCTCACCCTCATCGGAGAGTCCGAGCAGGTAGCGTTCCTGTGCCATGCCGACCAAGCGCGCGGCCACCGACTTCTTGTCCGTCTCGGTGTTGTCGCTCATAGGATTTCCTGCACACCGTGCTTATGCAGGCTGCGTTGACGAGCTATTCTCATGTGGAACTTCCGTGTCGGATGATCAGGTGGTTCGAACAAAGACCTCGGCTAGGCCCCGGGGTCTTTTTCGTGGGCGCGGTTCACGCGGCGTCTCCGCCTCCCCGCCGGGTCGCGGTTTCTTGTTCCGCGATCCATCGCAGTACCTCGTCGCGCCGGTACACGACCCGGCGGCCCAAGGTGAAACTGGCCGGCCCGATATCGCAGTGGCGCCAGTAGCGGAGAGTTCCAACGGGGACGCCGATGATGTCCGAAACCTGTTTGGCGCTCAGTAGATCCATGTAGCTGCTCCTCAATGGTGGGTTCTGTCAACGAATCCAACGGTGGTGGTGGCGCCCTGCATTTGTCCACCAGTACCCTCAACTTCGCCTACAAATTGACTTCAGCCGAACGCTTTCGTCGGCTGTCGGTGGTCGGTGTGAAACTGGCGGTAGAGGAGGTGGTCGACTTGCAGCGACGAAACCGTCGGGCTGGTGTCGAGGACCGGTGGCGTCGATCAGACGGGAGCCCCACCGCACGTAGCGGTATGGGCCGCCGCTGGTTGGCCCGTTACGTCGACGATCAAGGCGGGGAGAACACGCGTTCGTTCGACCGCAAGGTGGACGCTCAGGCCTTTCTCAATGAGATCACGGCCGCTCAGACGATCGGCACCTATGTCGCGCCGAAAGCCGGGCGCATCACCGTCCGTGAGCTGCATGGGAAATGGCTTGGCACACAGGGTCATTTGAAGGAGACGACGGTTGCGACACGCGCATTCGCCTGGTCGGGCTACGTCGAAGGCCGGTGGGCCGCGGTCGCTGTAGCCGACGTGCAATCGTCGGATATCAGGGCGTGGGTGCAGCAATTGGCGGCGGGCGGAGCCAAACCGGCCACCATCGAGAACGCGCTCAGCGTCCTGAGGCAGATCTTGGAGATGGCCGTCGACGATCGACGGATCCCCCGCAATCCGTGCACAGGAGTGAAGTCGCCGCGACGACAGCACCGAGCGCGGGGCTACCTGACACACCAGCAGGTGGAGCTTCTGGCCCGCGAGGTCGGCGAGTACGCCGTTGTTGTTCGATTCCTGGCCTACACCGGGCTGCGCTGGGGCGAGATGGCAGCGCTACGGGTGGAGTCCTTCGACATGCTCCGCCGGAGGGTAAATATCCGTGAGGCGGTCGCCGAGGTCAAGGGACGTGTGGTGTGGTCGTCACCCAAATCCCACGAGCGTCGCTCGGTGCCCTTCCCTGCGTTCCTTGCTGATCCGCTGGCCGCGATCATGATCGGCAAGCGACGAGACGATTTGGTGTTCACGTCACCCGGCGGAGCATTGTTGCGAGTGTCGACGTGGCGGCCGCGGGTGTTCAACATGGCTGTCCAACGGCTTCAGGAAGCAGACCCGGCGTATCCCACCGTCACGCCTCACGACCTTCGTCATACGGCAGCGTCCTTGTCGATCAGCGCCGGGGCCAACGTCAAGGCTGTTCAGACGATGCTGGGACACGCTTCTGCGGTCTTGACCCTGGATACGTATGCCGACCTGTTCCCCGACGACCTGGAGCAAGTTTCAGTTGCACTAGATGCCGCGCGAATGCGGTCTCTGGCAGCCACTGCGGACCAGCTGCGGACTGGGAAGTAAGAAGGCCCCGACCGGAATTCCCGGTCAGGGCCTCTACCTGCGATCACACGAGTCGGGGTGGCGGGATTCGAACCCACGACCTCTTCGTCCCGAACGAAGCGCGCTACCAAGCTGCGCCACACCCCGTGTGAAGCCACGACAGCGTATCGCACCGGTGCCCTCAGAAGCCAAACGGCCCTTGCCGGGTGATGTAGCCGCAGGTAGATGGGGCCAGCGGCGAAGATCACGTCCGTCATCGGGATGCATTTACCCGCATCGTGCGTTTAATCCGGTAACTGTGGTGAAACGACCGCCGAACGCGACGAAGCGAGGGATGAACATGACCGGATTGGGAGCTCTGCTCTACTGCGGATTCTTCGGTCTGGCGGCGCTGTGGCTGTTCGCGACTTCTGACTACCGGACGGCCTGGATCGGCCGTCAGGGTCACGCCCAGCGGCCGGAGCGCTCGAACTCCGTCAAGGCCGCCACGGCATCGGTCGAGTCCAGCCCGCGGCTGCTGACCCACGCGTCGTCGAAGTAGGTATCGGCGTAGCGGTCGCCGCTGTCGGCGAGCAGCGTCACCACCGAACCGCTACGGCCCTGCGCCACCATCTCGGCCAGCAGCCCGAACGCACCCCAGATGTTCGTCCCCGTGGACGGACCCACCCGGCGGCCCAGAACCTTGCTCACATGCCGCGCTGCGGCCACTGAGCCCGCATCGGGGACGCACACCATGGCGTCCACCACGCCGGGCAGGAACGACGGCTCCACTCGCGGCCGGCCGATGCCCTCGATGCGCGACGACGCCCCTGTGAACACCTCCCGGTCGCCCGTGGCCCACGACGGATAGAACGCCGAATTCTCCGGGTCCACCACGCAGAGCCGGGTGGCATGGCGCCGGTAGCGCAGGAACCGACCGATCGTGGCGCTGGTGCCGCCGGTGCCGGCGCCGACCACGATCCATTCGGGAATCGGATGGGTCTCGTCGCGCAGCTGCGAGAAGATCGACTCGGCGATGTTGTTGTTGCCGCGCCAGTCGGTGGCCCGTTCGGCATTGGTGAACTGATCCAGGTAGTGGCCGCCGGTCTCGCGCGCCAGGCGTTCGGCCTCGGCGTATACCTGAGACGATTGCTCGACGAAATGGCAACGGCCACCCTGGTTTTCGATGAGCTCGATCTTGGTCGCACTGGTCGACGACGGCATCACCGCGATGAACTCGAGCCCCAGCAGCGCCGCGAAATAGGCCTCGGACACCGCGGTCGACCCGGACGACGCCTCGATGACGGTCGTCTGCGGTCCGATCCAGCCGTTGCACAACCCGTACAGGAACAGTGACCGGGCCAGCCGGTGCTTGAGGCTGCCGGTGATGTGTGTGCTCTCGTCCTTGAGATACAGCTGGACGTCGACGCCCGCGCTCCACGCGGCAGGCAACGGATAACGCAGGAGATGGGTGTCGGCGCTGCGCCGGGCGTCGGCCTCGATCAGGCGGACAGCGTTGTCCACCCAGTCCCGGTCGACGTTGCGCGCCGCCACCGGTGCGGTCACCGCGCCGAGACGGCAGGCTGCGTCATGTCGGCGCCGATGCCGGCGTGCCCGCCACCGGTCGGTGCGGCCACCAGCGTCAGCAGCGTCACCTCCGGCCGGCAGCAGAAGCGCACCGGCGTGTACGGCGAGGTGCCCAGACCGGCGGACACGTGCAGCTGCGTGTGCGCGCCCCAGCGGGACGGACCCTTCACCCGGGAGGTGTCGATGTCGCAGTTGGTCACCAGCGCGCCGTAGAACGGCACGCACAGCTGCCCGCCGTGCGTGTGCCCGGCCAGCACCAGCTGGTAGCCGTCGTCGGCGAAGCGGTCCAGGACGCGCGTGTACGGCGCGTGGGTGACGCCCAGCGACAGATTGGCCGCCGGGTTGGGCCGTCCGGCGACGGTGTCGTAGCGGTCGCGACCCAGATGCGGGTCGTCGACCCCGGCCACGGCGATGAGCTGACCGTTGACCTCGATCTCACGCCGCGTGTGGGTCATGTCCAGCCAGCCGCGCTCGGTGAACGCCGCGCGCAGGTCCTGCCACGGCAGCGGCCGGCCGGTGATCCGCTTGTGCTTGCTAAAGAGGTAGTTGGCCGGGTTCTTGGGCTTCGGCGCGAAGTAGTCGTTGCTGCCGAACACGAACACGCCGGGCACCGCCAGCAGATCGCCCATCGCCTGCACCACGGCCGGCACCGACTTCGGGTGCGAGAGGTTGTCTCCGGTGTTGACCACCAGATCCGGCTCCCAGCGGGCCAGCTCGCGCAGCCACGCCTGCTTACGGCGCTGCGCCGGCATCATGTGCAGATCACTCAGATGCAGCACCCGCAGCGGCGACGAACCGGGCGTCAGCACCGGCATGGTGACCTCGCGGACCACGAACGCGTTGCGCTCGATGAGCGACGCGTAGGCGAGGCCTGCAGCAAGTGATCCGGCGACTGTGACGGCGGCGTTGCGGGCGATGGCAGACATGCAGGCAGCCTACTTGCTCGCTGCGGCAATTCGCCCGTTGTCGCTGGTCATCGTTAGAAAGCCCACAGGGTTGGCTTAGGTCGTTCTGAGGTTTCGGCCGGGCCTATGGGGGCGGGGGACCGAGCACCGGCACGGTGATCGGCGGCAGGCCCGGAATCTCCACGACCGTCGACCCGATCTGCACCGGCGGCAAGCCGTCGAGGCCCGGAATCCCCACTGGTGGTGGTGGCGGCGGAGGCGGCGCGATGCCGTTGCTCACCAGGATCGTGACGATCGAGCCGGGGATGGTCTGTCCCGACGGCGAGGTTCCGATCACCGAACCGGACGGCGACGCGCTGTTGACCCACGACGGCTGCGGGGCCAGCTGGAAGCCGGCTTCCTTCACCCGGGTCTGTGCCAGGTCGATGTCCATGCCCGCGACGCTCGGCACCTTCGAGCCCGGTCCACCGTCCACGTAGCGCGGGTCGGTCGGCGGCATCACCACGTTGGGCGGGGTGAACTGCTTCATCGCGGTGAACCAGGTCCGGGCCGGTTCGTGGCCGCCGTACAGATCACCGCGGCCGCACTGGCGCAGCGGAAACGAGCACAAGTCCGACGGCGTGGGCGAGTCGTCGTAGATGTAGTTGGCGGCGGCGTACGCGCTGGTGAAGCCCAGGAACGCCGACGACCGGTGGGCCTCGGTGGTACCGGTCTTGCCCGATACCGGGAAGGTCCAGCCCACTGACTGCGCGGCCGCGGCGCCGGTGCCGCTGATGGCGTCCTTGTTCATCGCGTTGGCCAATGTGTTGGCCAGGCCCTCGGGGACCGCCTGCTCGCAGGTCTGGGTGGTCACCGAGACCTCGTTGCCGTGCCGGTCGTACACCTTGTCCACCGGGTTGGGCGGGCACCAGGTGCCGCCCGAGGCCAGCGTGGCCGCGACGTTCGACAGCTCGAGGGCGTTGACCTCGAACGGTCCCAGGGTGAACGAGCCGATGTTCTGCCGCTTGATGAAGTCGGCCAGGCTCTCGTTGCTGTTCGGGTCGTACGGCCGGGCGGTGCCCGGCGCGGCGTAGGACCGCAGCCCCAGCTTGACCGCCATGTCGACGGTGCGCGGGACACCGATCTGCGAGATCAGCTTGGCGAAACCGGTGTTCGGCGACGATGCCAGCGCTTCGGTGACGTTCATGCTGGCCCGGTAGCGGCCGTCGTTCTCGACGCACCACTTGTCCTTCGGGCAGCCCTTGGCGCCACCGCTGCCCAGGCCCTTGGCCTCGAACCGGCCGGGCACGTCCAGCTGCGCGTTGATGCCCATGCCCATGTCCATGGCGGCGGCCGTGGTGAACAGCTTGAAGATGGATCCGGCGCCGTCACCCACCAGTGAAAACGGTTGCGGCTGCATGGTTTCCCCGGCCGCGGTGTTCAGGCCGTAGGTCCGGTTGCTGGCCATCGCCACCACCTGGTGGTTGTCCTTGCCGGGGCGGATGACGCTCATGACGCTGGCGATGCCGTCGATGCCGGGGGAGGCGATGCCGTCGATCGACGACTTGACCGAGTTCTGGATGTCCGGGTCGATGGTGGTGCGGATCAGGTAGCCGCCCTTGGCCACCTGGTCCTTGCTGATCCCCGCCTTCGACAGATAGTCGAGCACGTAATCGCAGAAGAAGGCGCGGTCACCGGCGGCGATGCAGCCACGGGGCAGCTGGTTGGGCTGCGGCAGGATGCCGAGCGGCTCGGCCCTGGCGGCCCGCAGCGCTTCGGCTTCCTGGGGGACATTCTGGATCATGGTGTCCAGCACCAGGTTTCGACGTGCCAGGGCGCCGTCGGGATTGACGTACGGGTCCAGTCCGCTGGTGGACTGCACCATACCGGCGAGCAGCGCGGCCTGCTGCCAGTTCAGCTGGGAGGCGTTGACGCCGAAGTACGTCTGGGCGGCGTCCTGGATGCCGAACGCCCCGTTGCCGAACGACACCAGGTTCAGATAGCGCGTCAGGATCTCGGACTTGGTGAACGTCTTGTCCAGGGTCAGCGCCATGCGGATCTCACGCAGCTTGCGGGCCGGTGTGGTCTCGATGGCGGCCCGCCGTTCGGCGTCGGTCTGAGACACCACGAGCAGCTGATAGTTCTTGACGTACTGCTGCTCGATGGTGGATCCACCGCGCGTATCGGCGGAGCCGGACATGTAGCCGGACAGGCCCGTCAGGGTGCCCTTCCAGTCCACCCCGTTGTGCTCGGCAAACCGTTTGTCCTCGATCGAGACGATGGCCAGCTTCATGGTGTTGGCGATCTGATCGCTCGGAACCTCGAAGCGACGCTGCGAATACAGCCAGGCGATGGGGTTGCCCTTGGCGTCCACCATGGTCGATACGGCGGGCGCGTCACCTTCGACCAGCTGTGCCGAACCGTTGGCCACGACGTCGGATGCCCGGTTGGACATCAGGCCGACACCCCCGATGAGCGGGAACATCATCGCGGCGAGGACCACGCTGGCGAGCAGGCAGCACCACGTCATCTTGATGACGGTGACCGCGGTCGGCGGACGATTCTGCGGTCGCTCGGACATGGGGTACAGCCTAGCGACCGTGGTAGCCAGCGGCCGAGTGCTGGTCGATTACCACGTCCTTAGGGCATCTAGGGGGCTGCGACACGGGCAAAAATTAACGTTTGGACACACGTCCCAAAAAAGCGGCCCCAGACCCATTGCGCAATCGGCCCCTGACCACCTAACTTGAACACACAATGCGATCTAGGTAACACTACTAGCCGCAATGTGGCGTAGATCGCATCAGTGGTCTACTCGGGAGGACTCAGCCGTCGGGAGACGGTGTGACGAAGGGATCGCTGGTGGCAGGTACACAGCCAGTAGTTCGCGCGACTATCGCTCCCCAGGCCGGAAACGGCGCGATGCAGGGTGTGGTCCAACCTGAAGCTGAAGCCAGAATCGCCTGGGTTTCCCAGGCCCGATGCCGACAGGCCGACCCGGATGAGCTGTTCGTCCGCGGCGCCGCGCAGCGCAAGGCCGCGGTCATCTGCCGGCATTGCCCGGTGATCGTCGAATGCGGTGCCGATGCCCTCGACAACCGCGTCGAGTTCGGCGTCTGGGGCGGCATGACCGAGCGCCAGCGCCGTGCCCTCCTCAAGCAGCACCCCGAGGTGGTGTCCTGGGCGGAGTTCTTCGCCACCCAGCGCAAGCACCGCAACGCGGTCTGATTTTCTTGTAGCGCAACGCATTACCGCAGTTCCCTGCGGTAACCTGCTGCCCATCACGCCATGCTCTGGGCCACCGCCGTGAGAATGCTCGTTGCTGTTCTCACCTGTGTCCTGCTCGCCGCCGCATGCTCACACCCGACACAGGGAGTAAGCGTGGCCGCGCCGAAACCCCAGGACGTATGGCAACGACGGGCAGTGGCTGTTCGCGTCCGTCGACGTCGACCCGAACCCGTGCATCACGACGGACATGGTGCGTGCGCGGTATCCGGCTGCGGAACAGACGCACGCACCGACCGGCCACTCCGCGTACGAAGAGTTCGTGTGGAGCGTCAGCTACAGCTGGGGCAAGCTCAACTTCGGGATCCGGGACAAAGAGCAGTGCCTCACCGGAATCTCCGTCGAGCGCGCCGGAACCTGAACGGCGCCAGGGCTCAGGCTTTGACGATGTCGCCGGTGATCTGATCGGCGATGGCCCGCAACGCCTCCAGGTCCGATACCTCGAACGGCAGTGACGGCACGCCCACCAACGCCACGTGCGGGTTGGCTCCGGTGAATCGCGACAGCAACCGCACCTCACGCTTGGAGATGATGGTGCGGTTCGCGTGGATCCGCAGCGTCGCCGCGGCCAGAGCGTCGCCGTCGGTACCGGACTTCTCCAGCTTGGCGGCAGCCTCGTCGGCTGCGTCCGCGGTGAGTTCACACAGCATCGGGTGGGTGCGGTTGAGGATCAGGCCGGCCAGCGGCATCTGCTCCTGAGACAGCCGGTCGACGAAGAACGACGCCTCGCGCAGCGCGTCGGGCTCGGCGGCCGAGACCACGACGAACCGCGTGCCGGGGCGCTTGAGCAGTTCGTAGGTGCGGTCGGCCTTCTCGCGGAACCCGCCGAACGTGGCGTCCAGTGACTGAACGAAACTGGCCGCGTCGGAGAGCATCTGCGAACCCAGCACGGTGGACAGCGCCTTCATCGCCAGGCCCATCGCCCCGGTGACGAGGCGGCCGATGCCGCGGCCCGGTCCCAGCAGCAGTTTCCACAGGCGGCTGTCCATGAAGTTGCCCAGCCGCTTTGGCGCGTCCAGGAAGTCCAGGGCATTGCGCGACGGCGGGGTGTCGACGACGACCAAATCCCACTTGTCCTCGGCCAGCAGTTGGCCGAGCTTCTCCATCGCCATGTACTCCTGCGTGCCCGAGAGTGACGTGGCGACGGTTTGGTAGAACTGGTTCTCCAAAATCGAGTCGGCTCGATCCTCGCCGGAGTACTGCACCACCATCTCGTCGAAGGTGCGGCGCATGTCCAGCATCATCGCGTAGAGCTCACCCGGTACCTCGGGAGCCAGCGGCACCCGCTGTGGGGTGTTGCCCAGGTCCTTGATGCCGAGGGCCTGCGCCAGGCGCTTGGCCGGGTCGATGGTCAGCACCACGACTGTGCGGCCGTACTCCGCGGCCCGCAGCGCCATCGCGGCGGCCGTGGTGGTCTTGCCGACGCCGCCTGCGCCGCAGCACACCACGACGCGGTTCGCGGTGTCCGACAGGATCGCGTGCATGTCCAGCTTCAAGGGCTTGCCGCTCATTTGGTGCCAACCCCTTGCTGCTCGAGCGCTTCGGCGAGTTCGTACAGGCTGCCCAGGTCGACCCCGTCGGGGAGGGCGGGCAGTTCGAGGCGGGGCACTTCGAGGGCGTCGAGTTGGTCGGCGCTCTCGGCGCGCGCCATCATGCGCGTCGCGTGCTGGATGGTCTCGGTGAGCAGTCCGGCAAAGTCGCCGTCGGACAACGTGATTCCGGCGTCGGACAGTCCGGCACGCACCGCGTCGGCGTCGACGACGCCCTCGGCTGCCTTCGCCAGATCGTCCGGTGACAGGTACGCCGGGATGTTGCGGTTGACGATGACGCTGCCGATCGGCAACTCGAGCTCGCGGAGCTCCTCTATGGCCTCCAGGGTCTCCTGCACGGGCAGCGCCTCCAGCAGCGTGACCAGGTGGATGGCGGTGAGCTCCGAGTGCAGCAGCTTCACGACGCCGTCGGCCTGCGAATGGACCGGGCCGCCCTTGGCCAGGTCCGAGACGGCCTTGGTGACGTCGAGGAAGCGGGAGATGCGGCCCGTCGGCGGGGCGTCGACCACGACGGCGTCGTAGGGGCGCTGTCCCTTGAGTTCCTTGGCGGTCTTGCCGTTACGGACCACGACCTCTTTGATCTTGCCGGTGAGCAGGACGTCACGCAGGCCGGGAGCGATCGTCGTGGCGAACTCGACGGCGCCGATGCGCTTCATGGCGCGGCCGGCGATGCCGAGGTTGTAGAACATGTCCAGGTATTCCAGGAACGCGGCCTCGGTGTCGATGGCCAGCGCGTTGACCAGCCCGCCGCCCTCGGCGGTGGCGATCTTCTGTTCCCCGTACGGCAGCGGTGGCACGTCGAAGAGCTGGGCGATGCCCTGACGTCCCTCGACCTCGACCAGCAAAACGCTGCGGCCGCGGGCGGCCAGCGCCAGCGCCAGCGCCGCGGCGACCGTCGTCTTGCCGGTACCGCCCTTGCCGGTGACGAAATGGAGGCGCGCTTGGTCCAGGCGCGCGGGCCAACCGGTATGGGTTTGGCCCGTGGATTCGGAGGTCACCCCAGCATGTTAACCATGCGGTACCCCTCGGCCGATAAGCTCGGCGACATGAGCGAACCGACCCGGTGGGAGTACGCCACCGTCCCATTGCTGATCCACGCCACCAAGCAGATCCTCGACCAGTGGGGCCAGGACGGGTGGGAGCTGGTTTCGGTACTGGCCAACCCGAGCGGTGAGCAGCACGTCGCATACCTGAAGCGGCCCAAGTGAGCGTCTCGGACCGGTTGGCCGAACTCGGTATCGAACTGCCGGAAGTTGTTGCGCCACTTGCCGCTTACGTTCCCGCGGTCCGGACCGGGAACCTCGTCTACACCTCCGGCCAGCTGCCCATGCAGGGCGGCCAGCTGCCCGCCGAGGGCAAGGTCGGCGCTGAGGTCACCGCGGACGACGGCAAGGCGCTGGCCCGGATCTGCGGCCTCAACGCGCTGGCCGCCGTGCACGCGCTGGTCGGCATCGACTCGGTGGTGCGGATCGTCAAGGTTGTCGGATTCGTCGCCTCGGCGCCTGGCTTCAACGGCCAGCCCGCGGTGATCAACGGGGCGTCCGAATTGCTGGGCGAGGTGTTCGGCCCGGCCGGCGCGCACGCCCGGTCGGCGGTCGGCGTCTCCGAGTTGCCGTTGAATGCTCCCGTTGAGGTGGAGCTCATCGTGGAGATCGCGTAAGCGATCGACCATCGGGAGGGCGGTTGTGTCCTTATGAATCATCCCGCGTATGGCGTGCTGCGGCCGGTAACGGAGTCGGCCTCGGTGCTGCTGTGCGACAACCCCGGGATCATGACACTCGACGGCACCAACACCTGGGTGCTGCGCGGGCCGGGTAGCGACGAGATGGTCGTCGTCGACCCGGGGCCCGACGACGATGCGCACCTGGAGCGGATCGCGGCGCTGGGCAAGGTTCCGCTGGTGCTGATCAGTCACAAGCACGAGGACCACACCGGCGGCATCGACAAGCTGGTCGGTATGACCGGGGCCGTGGTGCGGTCGGTGGGCAGCGGGTTTCTGCGGGGCCTGGGCGGACCGCTCACCGACGGCGAGGTGATCGACGCGGCGGGTCTGCGGATCAAGGTCATGGCGACGCCCGGACACACCGCGGATTCGCTGTCGTTCGTCGTCGACGATGCCGTGCTGACCGCTGACACCGTCCTGGGCCGTGGCACCACCGTCATCGACAACGAGGACGGCAGCCTGCGCGACTACCTGGAATCGCTGCGGCGACTGCAGGGGCTGGGCGGGCGGACCGTCCTGCCCGGCCACGGTCCGGACCTCGCCGACCTCGCCGAGGTGACGGCCATGTATCTCGCGCACCGCGAGGAACGACTGGATCAGGTGCGCGGCGCCTTGCGGGTGCTCGGGGACGAGGCGTCGGCGCGGCAGGTCGTCGAACACGTCTACACCGACGTCGACCAGAAGCTGTGGGACGCCGCCGAGAAATCGGTGCAGGCCCAGCTGGATTACCTGCGGACTGCTTAGGACGACCAAACAGCGATGCCCCCGACACGCGGTGCGTGCGGGGGCATCTGCGTCAGAACTACCTCGCTCGGCGCGCCAGACGCTCCGAGTCGGAGATCAGCACGCTCTTGCCCTCGAGCCGGATCCAGCCGCGGTGCGCGAAGTCGGCGAGCGCCTTGTTCACGGTTTCGCGGGAGGCGCCGACGAGCTGGGCGATCTCTTCCTGGGTCAGGTCGTGGGTGACGCGCAGCGCGCCGCCCTCCTGCGTGCCGAACCGCTGGGCCAGCTGCAGCAGCTGCTTGGCCACGCGACCGGGCACGTCGGTGAAGATCAGGTCGGCCAGGTTGTTGTTGGTGCGGCGCAACCGGCGGGCGAGCACGCGCAGCAGCTGCTCGGCGATCTCCGGGCGGTCCGCGATCCACGCCCGCAGCGCCTCGCGGTCCATCGAGACCGCGCGCACCTCGGTGATGGTGATGGCGCTCGACGTCCGGGGACCCGGATCGAAGATCGACAGCTCACCGAACATGTCCGACGGACCCATGATGGTCAGCAGGTTCTCGCGGCCGTCCGGTGACCGGCGGCCGATCTTCACCTTGCCGGAGATGATGATGTAGAGGCGGTCGCCCGGCTCGCCCTCGGCGAACACGGTGTGTCCACGGGGGAAGTCGACCGGTTGCAGCTGTTTGGTCAGTGCGGATACCGCGGTGGGCTCGACACCCTGGAAGATTCCGGCCCTCGCCAGGATCTCGTCCACGTTGCTCCCTAAGGCTGGTGAGTGATAAAAAACGCGCGCAAGCTAGCCAGTGAACTGGTTAACAAAGTCAGTCTAGTGGTAAGCCGTTTCGCAACCAGCCACGCTACACACGATTCGCCTGGCGAGTCTCGCGAAATTGCGGATTGCTCGCATAGTGGGCATAGGTGCGGCTGGGTAGTTCGGGTTCACCGAAGGCTCCGAGCGGGTTGTCCCGCGTCGGCGACGGGGCCGCCAGCGCGCGAGGTTCCTCGAATCGGGGTGCCGATCGGTGCGGCAATGTGTCCGCGGCCGCCGCCTGCTGTGACCACGCGGTCTTGACCTTGTCGACGAACGCTTTGACGTCGGCTGCGGTGTACGTCTCCTTGGACGTATCGAGCATGGCTTCGAGGCGGCTCAACCCGAAGGTTGCCAACATCAGCAACCCGGGAATGCACACAACCAGCAACCAGGACACACGCAGAAGTAAACACGCCGAATGTCTCAGGGTGATCACGAAACGACGCCGGTCAAAGTATCCTTACCGACTTCTCTCAGTACGCTTACCGGCGTGCCTGCGCGACGATCCACCGCAAAATACGACCGCGAAACCCACCTGGGTCTGGTGCGTCGCGCTCGGAGAATGAATCGTGAACTCGCGCAAGCGTTCCCGCACGTCTACTGCGAGCTGGATTTCACCAATCCGCTGGAGCTCGCGGTGGCCACCATCCTGTCGGCGCAGTGCACGGATAAGAGGGTGAACCTCACGACGCCGGCGCTGTTCGCCAAATACCCGACCGCGCTGGACTATGCGCAGGCCCACCGGACCGAGCTCGAGGAGCTGATCCGGCCCACCGGTTTCTACCGCAACAAGGCCAACTCGATCATCGGGCTGGGTCAGGAACTGGTGGCCCGCTTCGACGGCGAGGTGCCGGACACCCTCGACGAACTCGTCACGCTGCCCGGGGTGGGCCGCAAGACCGCCAACGTCATCCTGGGCAACGCCTTCGACATCCCGGGCATCACGGTGGACACCCACTTCGGCCGGCTGGTCCGGCGCTGGCGCTGGACCGCCGAAGAGGACCCGGTCAAGGTGGAATTCGCGGTCGGTGAACTGATCCCGCGCAAGGAGTGGACCCTGCTGTCGCACCGCGTGATCTTCCACGGACGCCGGGTCTGCCACGCCCGCACGCCGGCGTGCGGCGTGTGCGTGCTGGCCCGCGACTGCCCGTCCTACGGCATCGGGCCGACGGACCTCGCGGCCGCCGCGGCCCTGGTGAAGGGACCCGAGACCGAGCATCTGCTGGCGCTGGCCGGGATCACCGAGTGAGTCGGTCCGCCCGCTGGACCGTCGTCGTGCTGGCGGTGTTCGTCGTTCTCGGTGTGGCGCTGTGGCGTCAACTCGGCGACGACCGGACCGCATCCGGGCCGTCGGGCCAGCAGACCGGCCAGCTGAACGGGACCCGGGCCCATCGCGACGCCGACACCCCGGCGGCACTGGCCGGACCGCGTGCCAAGGCGGCGCTGCCGCCGTGTCCCGCGCCGCAGGCCGGGCCCGGACCGCAGGCCCTGCAGGGCATCACGGTCGACTGCGCGGGTGACGGTGTGCCGGTCGACGTCGCGAAGTCCGTCGCCGGGCGCGCGGTGGTGCTGAACCTGTGGGCCTACTGGTGCGGCCCCTGCGCCGACGAACTGCCCGCGCTGGCCGAGTATCAGCGCCGCATGGGCACCAAGGTGACGGTGCTGACGGTGCATCAGGACGAGAACGAGACCGCCGGCCTGCTGCGCCTGGCCGACCTCGGCGTCAAGCTGCCGATGCTGCAGGACGGCCGCCGCCTCATCGCTGCCGCGCTGCGCGTGCCCAACGTGATGCCTGCGACCGTGCTGCTGCGCCCGGACGGTAGCGTTGCTCAGGTCCTGCCCCGGCCGTTCACCAGTGCCGACGAGATCGCCAGTGCAGTGAATTCAAAGTGGTGAATCTTCAAGCGTTAGGAGTGTCGGGGTGAACGTGCTGAACCCACAGGCCGCCCCGGCCTGGCTGCGGCCACTCGTCGACAACGCACCGGACCTGCCGCAGGCCTACCGCCGCCGGGTGCCGGCGACGGTGCTGGCGGCCATCACCGCAGCGGGTGCCACCGCGACACTGACCGGCAACAAGCGCGACGCCGCCGTCCTGGTGCTGTTCTCCGGGGCGCCGGACGCCCCGGCCGGTGCGCTGCCGCCCGACGCCGACCTGCTGGTCACCGTCCGCGCCTCGACGCTGCGGCACCATGCCGGGCAGGCCGCGTTCCCGGGCGGTGCGTCCGATCCGGAGGACGACGGTCCCGTCGGGACCGCATTGCGCGAGGCGACCGAGGAAACCGGTATCGACACGTCTCGGCTGCACGTGCTGACGACGCTGGACCGAATGTTCATCCCGCCCTCGGGTTTTCACGTTGTCCCGGTGCTCGCGTACTCGCCCGATCCCGGTCCGGTCCTCGCCGTCGACCCGGCGGAGACCGCGATCGTCGCGCGGGTTCCGGTGCGCGCCTTCGTCAATCCGGAGAACCGGTTGATGGTGTACCGCAAGGAGAACACCCGGCGGTTCGCCGGTCCGGCATTTCTGCTCAACCAGATGCTGGTGTGGGGCTTCACCGCTCAGGTGATCTCGGCGATCCTGGAAGTAGCGGGCTGGGCACAGCCGTGGAACGCCGACCGGGACTACGAACTCGAGGCGGCAATGGCGCTGCTGGGGGACTCCAACGGCTACCGTGTGGATCAACCATGACACCTTCACAATGGCTGGATCTGGCCGTTCTGTCCGTCGCCTTCGTCGCCGCCGTCTCGGGCTGGCGGTCCGGGGCGTTGGGCTCGCTGCTGTCTTTTCTCGGTGTGGTGCTCGGCGCGGTCGCCGGCGTGCTGCTCGCGCCCCATGTGGTGGCGCACGTGGACGGCGCCCGCAGCAAGCTCTTCATCGCGCTGTTCCTGATCCTGGGTCTGGTCGTGGTCGGCGAGATCGCCGGTGTGGTGCTGGGCCGCGCGGTCCGTGGCGCCATGCGCAACGAGGTGGTGCGCGGTCTCGACTCGGTCGTGGGGATGGCCCTGCAACTGGTCGCGGTGCTGGTCGCCGCCTGGCTGCTGGCCACGCCGCTGACGTCGTCCGACCAGCCGAATCTGGCTGCGGCGGTGAACGGCTCGCGGGTGCTCTCGGAGGTCAACGACCTCGCGCCGGCGTGGCTGAAGCGCGTGCCCACCCGGCTCTCGGCGCTGCTGAACACCTCCGGCCTGCCATCGGTGCTGCAACCGTTCGGCCGCACCCCGATCGTCAGCGTCTCGGCTCCTGATCCCGCGCTCGTGGGCGATCCGGCGGTGGCCGCGGCCAAGGGCAGCGTCGTGAAGATCCGCGGCGTCGCACAGAGCTGCCAGAAAGTGCTCGAGGGCACCGGCTTCGTCGTCGCGCCCGGCCGGGTGATGTCCAACGCCCACGTGGTGGCCGGCTCCAACAGCGTCACCGTCCAGGTCGACGACAAGAGCTACGACGCCAAGGTCGTCTCCTACGACCCCGAGGCCGACATCTCGATTCTCGACGCACCCGACCTGCCCGCGCCGCCGCTGAAGTTCGACATGCAGGAGGCCGCGACCGGGACCGGCGCGGTGGTGATGGGCTACCCCGGCGGCGGCGAGTTCGCCGCGACCCCGGCCCGCATCCGCGAGGTCATCAAACTCAACGGGCCGGACATCTACCACTCCACGACCGTCACGCGTGAGGTCTACACCATCAGAGGCAATGTCCGCCAAGGCAATTCGGGTGGCCCGCTGATCGACGGCAGTGGCAAGGTGCTCGGCGTCGTGTTCGGCGCCGCGGTCGACGACGCGGATACCGGCTTCGTCCTCACCGCCGACGAGGTGGCCAAGCAGATGGCCAAGGTCGACAACTCCGAAGCGGTGCCGACCGGAAAGTGCATCTCAGCCGGGTAGCTGGTGCAGGAACGTCGACAGCTCCGAGGTGACGGTCGACGGCTGCTCTTCGTGCGCGAAATGGCCTGCGCCGGTGACGGATACGAAGCGGGTCTGCGGGGCGTAGCGCTGGGTCCGGCGGACCGGATCATCGAGCACGTAGGGATCCGCGGTGCCGTGCAGGTGCAGGATCGGTACCGGGGTGCGCTGTTTCATCGCCCGCATGAAGCGCCGGCCCTCGCCGCGGACCTGACTGCGCGCCGCCCAGCGCTGGTACTCCAGCGCGGAGTGCGCCGCCGAGGGGATCTGAATCGCGGTGCGCAGGTGCGCGGCGGTCTGGGCGAAATCCTCCGACGCCGGCCAGGCAGCGCCGGCGCGGCTGCGGACCAGCTGCTCGACGGCGGCGCCGCCCCGGCGGGTGAGGACATGTTCGGGCCACCACGGCACCTGGTTGCGCAGCATCGCAGGCAACAGGGCCGCGCGCTGGTCCCGATCGGTCAGCGTCGACGAGCGCAGCGCCACCGGATGCGGTGAACTGATCAGCGCGATACCCCGCACTGATCGCGGATGCAGCATCGCGGTAGCCCAGCAGACCAGGCCGCCGTCGGCATGCCCCACCAACACAGCGGAACTGTGCCCCAGAGCGCGCACCAAGCCGGCGGTGTCCCCGGCCAGGGTCCAGCCGTCGTAGCCGGTCGGCGGTTTGTCGCTGCCGCCGTAGCCGCGCAGGTCCACCGCGACCACCCGGGCGCCGCGCAGGTCGCGCAGCTGATGCCGCCACGAGTACCAGAACGAGGCGAATCCGTGCAGCAGGATCACCAGCGGGCGCTCGCCGGACGAACCGGTCTGGCTTGAGCCCGGATCTGCCTCCACGACGTGGAAGCGAATCCCGTTCGCGTGCACCTGAAGGTGTCGCCACGGACCGTCGATCCGGACGACCGACGGATCAGGTGGCGGCACTACCAGCCTGAGGTGTCGCTAGAGGCCGAGCGGGCGGTGATCTGACTCGAGGGCTTGTCGTGGCCAGGCGTCAGCGCCACCTTGGCCTCCTTGACTGTCGCGATGGTGTCTCGTGGGCCGCGGATCTTGCGGACCTTGAGGAACCCGACGAATGCCAGCGCACCGGTCGTCAGCACCATGAGCGCGAAGACGATCAGGTACGACGCCCAGCTCGGCAGCCACAGCTCCAGCAGCGAACCGAGGAAGAAGAAGAAAAAGAACGTCGAGTAGAACAGCACCACGAGTGCGGCGATGAACAGGACGCTGCCGGTCAGGCCCTTCTTCACATCAGCAGTGATCTCGGCGCGCGCCAGTTCGACCTCGGCCCGCACCAGCGTCGACATCTGCGCGGTGGCTTCCTTGACCAGATCGCCGATCGACGGATCAGCCTTGGGCGCATGCGGATCCACCAGCGGGATCGAGGTCACCGTGGCTGGAACTGCGCCATTCTTGCGATCGCCATTGCTCACGAACACGTCCTCCCGGCGTCGGTGTAGTCCTGGCATATGTTGCCACGTAGGGCGCCGGTTAACGATCCGGGCCAGCGATACACTGCCCCGATGCGTTCGGCACCCGTGCTTGCTTCGATGTTTGGGATGGCCATTGCCCTGTTCGGTACGTCGGTCGGGGTACCTGCCCACGCGGACGCACCGGTCCCGTTGGGCGGTGGCTCGGGCATCGTCGTGGACGGCGACACCTTCTGCACCCTGACCACGATCGGGCATGACAACCGCGGCAAGCTGGTCGGCTTCACGTCGGCACACTGCGGCGGTCCCGGCCACCTGGTGTCGGCTGAGGGCGCCGAAAACCGCGGCACGCTCGGCGTCATGGTGGCCGGCAGCCAGCCCCTGGACTACGCCGTCATCGAATTCGACCCGGCCAAGGTGCAGCCTCTCAACACCGTCAACGGATTCCAGATCGACGGCATCGGCCCGGACCCGGCTTTCGGTGAGGTGGCGTGCAAGCTCGGCCGCACCACCGGCTACACCTGCGGCGTCACCTGGGGCCCGGGCCAGGACCCGGGCACCATCGTGGACCAGGTGTGCGGCCAGCCGGGCGATTCGGGTGCGCCGGTCACCGTGAACAACAAGCTGGTCGGCATGATCCACGGGGCCTTCAGCGATGACCTGCCGACGTGCGTCGTCAAGTACGTGCCGCTGCACACCCCGGCCGTGACGGTGTCGATCAACGCGGTGATCGCCGATCTCGACGCCAAGAGCCGGCCGGGTGCGGGTTACCAGCCCATCTAGCCCATCAATGTGAAACGGCCCCTTCTCGTCGGAGAAGGGGCCGTTTCGCGTGGACCTACTTGCTGGCGCGGATGGCCTCGAAGACGCTGGGGTCGACGAGGGTGGAGGTGTCGCCGAGGTCGCGGCCTTCGGCGACGTCGCGCAGCAGGCGGCGCATGATCTTGCCGCTGCGGGTCTTGGGCAGCTCGGGGACGATGTGGATTTCGCGTGGTTTGGCGATGGGGGAGATCTCGGTGGAGACCTGGGCCCGCAGTTCTTCGACGATGTTCGCCGAGCCGCCGTGCGCGGATTCTTTGAGGATGACGAACGCGCAGATGGCCTGGCCGGTGGTGGCGTCGGTGGCGCCGACGACGGCGGCTTCGGCCACGCCGGAGTGTCCGACGAGGGCGGATTCGACCTCGGCGGTGGAGATGCGGTGGCCGGAGATGTTCATGACGTCGTCGATGCGGCCCAGGACCCAGATGTTGCCGTCGGCGTCGTAGCGGGCGCCGTCACCGGCGAAGTACCAGCCCTGCTCGGCGAAGCGGGACCAGTAGGTGTCCTTGAAGCGTTCGTTGTCGCCCCAGATGCCGCGCAGCATCGACGGCCACGGCTTGTCGAGCACCAGGTAGCCGGTGACGTGTTCTTCCTCGTCGGCGCCGGGGACCAGTTCGTTGCCGTCGTCGTCGACGATCTTGGCGCTGATGCCGGGCAGCGGGGTCATGGCCGAGCCGGGCTTGGCGGCGGTGACACCCGGGAGGGGGGAGATCATGATGGCGCCGGTCTCGGTCTGCCACCAGGTGTCCACGATGGGCGTGGTGCCCGCGCCGATGTGTTCGCGGTACCAGCGCCAGGCTTCGGGGTTGATGGGTTCGCCGACCGAGCCGAGCACCCGCAGGCTCGACAGGTTGTGCGCCGCGGGGATCTGGTGGCCCAGCTTCATAAAGGTGCGGATCAGCGTCGGCGCCGTGTAATAGATGGTGACGCCGTACTTTTCGATGATCTCGAAGTGCCGGTGCTCGGTGGGCGAGGTGGGCGTGCCCTCGTAGACCACCTGCGTCACGCCGTTGGAGAGCGGGCCGTAGACGATGTAGGTGTGCCCGGTGACCCAGCCGATGTCGGCGGTGCACCAGTACACGTCGTCGGCTTTGATGTCGAAGACGTTGTGGTGGCTGTAGGAGGCCTGGGTCAGGAAGCCGCCGCTTGTGTGCACGATGCCCTTGGGCTTGCCGGTGGTGCCGGAGGTGTACAGCAGGAACAGCGGCTGTTCGGCGTCGAACGCTTCCGGGGTGTGCTCGGTCGACTGTGAGTCGACGGCCTCGTGCCACCAGAGGTCGCGGCCTTCGGTCCAGTCGACGTCGATGCCGGTGCGCTTGACCACCAGGACGTGCTGCACCGACGGCTGGTTCGCGACCGCTTCGTCGACGGCGGACTTGAGCGAGGCGGCCACGCCGCGGCGGTACTGGCCGTCGGTGGTGATGACGAGCTTGGCTTGGGCGTCTTCGACGCGGGCGGCGAGCGCGGTGGCCGAGAACCCGGCGAACACCACCGAGTGCATCGCGCCGAGCCGGGCGCAGGCCAGCATCGCGACGATGGCTTCGGGCACCATCGGCATGTAGATGGCGACGCGGTCGCCGGCGCGCAGGCCCAGGGCGGTCAGGGCGTTGGCGGCCTTGCTGACTTCGTCCTTGAGTTGGGCGTAGGTGATGTCGCGGGCGTCCCCGACGGGCTCGCCTTCCCAGTGGATCGCGACACGGTCGCCGTTGCCGGCCTCGACGTGGCGGTCCACGCAGTTGTAGGCGACGTTGAGCTTGCCGTCGCCGAACCACTTCGCGAACGGTGCGCCTGACCAGTCCAGGACCTCGGTGAACGGGGTCGCCCAGGACAACCGCTCACCCTGGCGGCGCCAGAAATCCAGGCGGTCGGCGTCGGCCTCTTGGTACAGCGCGGCAGTGGCATTGGCCTGCGCGGCGAACTCGGCAGGCGGCGGGTAAGCCTGTGGCACAGCGGTGTCTTGTGTCATGGCTGTGAGCGTAGTCACTGGCAGGTTGCAATGACGTTGGTGGTGGCCCGCCACCGTGACGTTGGTGGTGGCCACCTGGTGGCACTACCCTGTGCGGTCGTGGCTGCACCTGACCCGCTGGCTCCTTTGGCAGAACTGCCCGGCGTGGCCGAGGCCGGAGACGAGGCGCGTGAAGCGCTCGGTAAGGCCCATCGGCACAAGGTGAACCTGCGTGGTTGGCCGGCCACCGCGGCCGAGGCCTCGATGCGGGCTGCGCGGGCGTCGTCGGTGCTCGACGGTGGCTCCCTGAGTTTCAGTAAGGACGGCGAGGCCCCGGCGAAAGGCGAGCGTGCCGACGCCGTGCTGGCCGGTGCGCTGCGGGTGGCCGAGGCCCTCGAAGGTGGCGCGACAGCGCTGGTCGGAGTGTGGCAGCGGGCGCCGTTGCAGGCGATGGCCCGGTTGCATTCGCTGGCGGCCGCGGATCTCACCGACGCGGACCAGCTCGGCCGGCCTCGCACCGATGACCCCGACGTGGGCCGGCGGCTGGAGCTGCTCGGCGAGCTCGTGGGTGGCGGGAGCCGGGTGCCGGCGACGGTGCTCGCGGCCGTCGCTCATGGCGAACTCCTGAGCCTGGCTCCGTTCGGTGTGGCCGACGGTGTGGTGGCGCGTGCGGTGTCGAGGCTGATCACCATGTCCAGTGGACTGGACCCGCACGGCCTCGGGGTGCCCGAGATGTACTGGATGCGCGAGGTCGGCCAATACCGTGCCGTGGCACGGGGCTTCGCGTCGGGGACGGCTGACGGGCTGACCGCGTGGTTGATCTTCAGCAGTCGCGGTCTGCATTCCGGGGCTCGTGAAGCGCTGTCGATCGCACAGGCTTCCGCCAAGTAGCGGCCCGGCGCGACCGCCCTCCAGCAAACACGCAGACATAAAAGCGGGCGGCGCTCCGTCGTCAGAGTGCATCTGACTCGGCTCGCCGCCCGCTAGCACGGAACCCCGGTTACCAAGCGTGCTTGTTGGGTTGTGTGGGTGGCCTCGGCGTCCTTGCAATGCGCTGCGGCTACAACTCCACCCAAGGAATTCTCTTAGCCGTTCGCTCTTCGCAATTACGCAGGCCCACAACGCTTTTACCATCATCGCGGTATGTGCTCCGCGTGGGTGCCGGTATTCCGTGCTGGGATGCCCGCTTCGGGAGGTCGAACCTTCTCTTCCGGTTCGGTCTTGGCCTTGGGGGCTTCCGTGCTTCCTTTGTACTACGTGACCGCAGTCACATCAAGGGCCAATCGCCGGCGATTTGTGATTGTTACTCCAAGGGACCCAGCAACTCGCCAGTAGCTTTCAGAAGTTCAGGCGGCGGAGCAGCGAGTACGTCACCGCGCCGGCGGCGAGGGCGCTGGCGCCGACGGCCAGAGTGGTGGCGACCGCAGCGCCGGACGGAGCCGGCAGCCGGTCCCGCAGCGAGACCGGACGCGTGAAGGTCAGCACGGGCCAGCCGCGAGCGACGGCCTCCTTGCGCAGGGCGCGATCGGGATTGACCACCGCGGGGTGACCGACCGCCGTGAGCATCGGCAGATCGGTGATCGAGTCCGAATACGCGTAGCAGTGCTCGAGCACATAGCCCTCGCGGGCGGCTAGCTCCTCGATTGCCTGGACCTTGCCTTCGGCGAAGCAGTAGAAGTCGACGCCGCCGGTGTACTTGCCGTCCTCGACCACCATGCGCGTGGCCATCGAGTGGTCGGCCCCGAGTTCGCGGGCGATGGGTGCGACGATCTCCTCGCCGGACGCCGAGACCACCACGACGTCGCGGCCGCACAGCTTGTGGTCGGCGATCAGGTTGGCGGCCTCGGCGAAGACCAGCGGGTCGACGATGTCATGCAGCGTCTCGGAGACGATCGACTTGACCTGTTCCACGTCCCAGCCGGTGCACATGTTGGTCAGGTAGGACCGCATCCGGTCCATCTGATCGTGGTCGGCACCTGACATCAGGAACAGAAACTGGGCGTAGGTGGACTTGAGCACAGCTTGCCGATTCAGCAGACCTTGGTTGAAAAAAGGTTTGCTAAAAGCGAGGGTGCTGGACTTGGCGATCACCGTTTTGTCGAGATCGAAGAAGGCTGCGGTGCGCACCGGACCGCTCGACTCGGCTTCCTGGCGCGGCGCGGCCGCGGCCTGGGCGGCCGGATCGGATGCGGTCACGGCTCCCAGCATATGCCCCGGAACGTCAGTACCGGGTTGGCAACGGCGTCGCCGTGTCGGTCGCCGGTGGCGTGACTGTCGCGGCGATTGACGTGCTGACACGCCCCTTTCACAGACAATCAACAGTTGCGCAGAGCCCTGTTGACGTGTGTATAGTGGGCTTTACCCGGCTAGCGCCGGGTGTGCATCAGCCCGACCCCCCGGGGCTGATCCACGACGACCTCCGCCTCCTCCCCCCCTGGCGGGGGTCGTCCCTTTTTCAGGGGTGGTGAATTTTCCCGAGGCGGGGCCTCTTCGGCGCCTTTCTATCGACGCCAGACTTTTCTTTTCCGCGTGTGGCGCGGCCACCGCAATCCCGGTTCTCCGAACATCGCGGGTAGTCCGCGAAAAGTTGCGGAACGACATTCTCACGAGTCCGTCAATAAAGTTGTCCACAGTTTGCGATCCATCCACATTCTGCGTGTGCGCTCTGGTGCCGCGGCCTGCTGCGCAGCACGGTGGACCCATGGCAACCACCGGGGCCTTGGCGCTGATCTCCGACGCCGGACTGCGCGCTGAGATCGAGCGGATCGCGGCGGCGGCGGGGATTCGGGTGGTGTACGCGGCAGAGCCTTCCGGCCGTAAAGCCTGGGTCGGCGCCGCGGCAGTGCTGCTCGATGTCGAGGCAGCACAGCGCTGTCGCGAGCTGGGGATGCCACGGCGGCCCGCGGTGCTCCTGATCGCCGCCGACACGCCGGGGACCCGCGAGTTCGAGGCCGCGATGGTGATCGGTGCGCAGGCGGTCATCACCTTGCCCGGCCAGGAGTCCGGACTGGTCGGTGTCCTGTCCGAAGCCGCGGCCGGCGAATCCGATGGGCGCCGCGGCGCCGTCGTCGCGGTGATCGGTGGCCGCGGGGGCGGCGGTGCATCGGTGTTTGCGATCGCCTTGGCGCAGGCCGCGGCCGAACCGGACCGCGAGTGTCTGCTCGTTGATGTCGACGCCTGGGGCGGCGGCATCGACCTGGCCCTCGGCGCCGAGTGTGATGCCGGCCTGCGCTGGCCGGATCTCGCGGCAGCGGGCGGGCGGCTCAGCTTTCCGGCCTTGCGTGATGCGCTGCCGCGCCGGCGCGGGGTGGTGGTCCTGTCGGCCGGACGCGCCGGCGTCGAGTTGAGACCGACGGCGCTCGCCGCGGTGGTCGAGGCCGGGAGCCGCGCCGGCGCCACCGTGATCTGCGACGTGCCGCGGCAGTCGTCGCCCGCGGCCGAGACGGTGCTGGCGGCAGCCGATCTCGTGGTCGTGGTGGCACCGGCGGAGCTGCGGTCCTGCGCGGCGACCCGGGTGGTGGCCGACTGGGTGACGGCGGTCAACCCGAATGTCGGCCTGGTGGTCCGGGGCCCCGCGCCCGGCGGCCTTCGCGCTGCGGAGATGGCGACGATCCTGGGGCTGCCGCTGCTGGCGGCCATGCGTGCGGAGAGCAACCTCGACGGTGCGCTGGAGCGGGGCGGTCTCGGTCGTAGTCTGCGGCGCCGGTCGCCACTGACCGTGGCCGCCCGCCGTGTGCTCGCGGTGCTGCACCAGCAGCCGGGGGAGGCGGCATGACGTCGTCATTGGTGGACCGCGTCCGGGAACGACTGGCCGCGCAGACCAGCGGTGCGCTGCATCCGAACGCGGTGGCTGCCGCCATCCGCGCGGAGTCCGGCGGTGTGCTCGCCGACAGCGACGTGCTCGCCGGCATGCGGCTGCTGCAGACCGAACTGACCGGTGCCGGGATTCTGGAACCGCTACTGCGGGCACCCGGTACCACCGACGTGCTGGTCAGCGCACCCGACGAGGTGTGGGTAGACGACGGAAACGGGTTGCGCCGCAGCACGATCCGTTTCCCGGACGAGACCGCCGTGCAGCGCCTGGCGCAACGGCTGGCGCTGGCTGCCGGCCGCCGCCTGGACGACTCGCAACCCTGGGTCGACGGCCACCTCGGTGGGATCGGCGGTGGCCTGAATGTGCGGTTGCACGCCGTGCTGCCCCCGATCGCCGCGGCAGGCACCTGCCTGTCGCTGCGGGTGCTGCGACCCGCGACCCAAGACCTGACCGGCCTCGTCGGGTCCGGGGCCATCGCGCCGCCCGCCGCCTCGTTGATCGCCGACATCGTTGCGGCGCGGCTGGCGTTCCTGGTCTCCGGCGGAACCGGAGCCGGCAAGACCACCATGCTGTCGGCGCTCCTGGGGGCCGTCGATCCCGCCGAGCGGATCGTCTGCGTCGAGGATGCCGCCGAGCTGGCGCCGCGCCATCCGCACCTGGTCCGCTTGGTGGCTCGCGGCGCCAACGTCGAAGGCGTCGGCGCGGTGACGGTGCGCGACCTGGTTCGGCAGGCACTGCGGATGCGCCCCGATCGCATCGTCGTCGGCGAAGTGCGCGGTGCGGAGGTCGTGGATCTGCTCGCCGCGCTCAACCCACCCATTAGTTGCCAAAAATTTTCGTCAACCATCATTTGGCCACTTGACAATGTTGAGGACGCGTTCGCGACAGTGCGAAGGGTGCGGGGCATTAGGGACGGGGCGATGCCCCGCTTGGAGTTCTCCGAGTGGTTAGGTTGGGCGCTGTGGCCAATGTGAGTCGGGTTTGGCAAAGTCCTACATTCGCGAAGACCGTGGGGGCGTCGTATGACTGGGCGATGGGCCAGGAGTCTGCCGCTCGCCGGTTTGGCCGTCTTGTGATGGGTGCTGACGTTGATCGTGTTTATCGCGCGATGGACGTGATCGGCGACATGCCGAGCGGTGCAGAGATTCTCGATGTGCCGTGTGGTGGCGGGATCGCGATGCGTCGGTTGCGACCCGATCAGGACGTCAGCTACGTGGGCTTGGACATTTCGGCGCCGATGTTGGAGCTTGCCCGCCGCAGAATTCCTGCCGAACATCGCGATCGGACCACCCTGATCGAGGGCAGCATCGAACACATGCCTTTCGACGATGGCCGGTTCGATTTGTGCGTGTGCTTCAACGGGTTGCACTGTGTCCCGGAGCCGGCCGCCGCGGTGGCGGAGATCGCGCGGTGTTTGCGCCCAGGCGGTCGTCTGATCGGCGAGTTCGCCGTTCGTGGACAACTCCGCCGCGCTGACATCTACATGACCGGGCTGCGGGCTGCGGGCGCGTTTGGCCCTGCGGGCACACGGACCGACGCCCACCGGTGGCTCACTGACGCCGGTCTGGTGATCGACGTGCTCGAGTGCACCGGAGCGATCGCCCATTTCGACACACACCGGCCTTTGTGACTGGCTCATAGGTCTCCTTTTCGAGTGACTGCGCTACGACGCTTCGGTCTGGCCGCGTTAACGCAGCTCCGGGCCGCCAGCGCCAAATAGTTGCGTCACGTTGCGCTGTCGTTCGCGTTTGACGTTGGCCCGCGCCCCGTCGAGTGATCGAGTGAGTTTCTGCACTTCGATGTGCGCGTCTTTGAGGTTCTGATTGGCTACGGCTAGCAGGCCTCGCAGACGTGCGTTCTCGTCAACGAGATGCACGCCGTCGGGGTCGTAGAGTTGGCCGATAAGATCGGCGATGCGTGAATCCCGTTCGGCTAGATCGGCTTTGAGTTTCTTGGCGAGCCCTTCGGCGTTGATGGCTCTTTCGCGCCAGGACGAGGTTCGACCGTCAACGCGGTCTTCAGCCCGGGTCGTAACGGCGATTTGCGAGGCGTTGCGCGCGTCGAGGATGGCCTGGGTCAGCTCGGGATGGCGCGGGTCGTAGATGAATGTCTTGCCGACCCCGGCGAGGTCGCACACGTCTTTGACGGTGAACGGAATACCGGTTTTCGTGAGTCTGCTCAACGCTTTTCGGACCCGTTGTTCACACTCGATGCTGCGGTGTGCCCGCTTCTCGATCGCTTCCACTGGGCGTCGGCGCTTTGCGGCAACTCGTGGATTTGGACTGTGCGCAGTCATGCGGTCGTCGTCTCCGATCCTTGGGCCGGTGGCGCAAGTTGGTCGAGCGTCCATCCGGTGGTGAACACGGGATGGAAGTAGTCATGTGTCGGGCTGCGCAGGTCGAGCTTTTCGGCTTCTTCGAGCAGGCCGAGCTCATCGAGGGCCTCGCGCAGTCCGGCGAGAACGGGTTGCCAAGGGTCCCACGCGGACAGGATGTAGTCGCGGGCGTCCTCGTTAGGGGCGCCCTCGGCGAAGTGAAAAGCGGCGTCGCGCTTGCGTTCCCAGTACGCCAGATCAGCACCGGTGAGGGCGAAGTGCTCGCACGGGCCCTGAGGACCGCTGGTGCAGTTCTTCGAGAAGGGGCAGCTTTCGCCGCCGACCACGGGGCCGTATCGGCAGATGCCGTGCTCCACCGGTATCACCGCCAAGTCGATCCTGTCGCGCACCGCCGCCGGATCGGCGTCCAGGTCGCCGGGCCGCAGCAGGATGGTGCCGGGCTTGTTGGTTCCTGGTCCGGCGGCCCAGATCTGCTTGAGGTGCTTGGCCATACTTGCGTCGTTGTAGCGGGCGTAGTGCGCGAGTGCTTCGTCGGAGAAATGACCGAGCAGCTGGCGGACCAGTTCTGCCGGGGCGCCGCTGTTGAGCAGCGATGTCGCGAGCGTTGCACGGGTCTGGTGGGTGGTGATCCCGGACAGGCCCAGACCGGCAAACCACTTCCTCCACGCATTGCTGAACGAGGTGTAGGACACCTCCAAGGTCAGATCCGGATTCAGATGCGCACCGGGGAACAACGGCATCGTTCGTTCCCATTCGGCCTCGAGCCGCTCACGCCCGGAACCGTCGAGCGCAGCAAGGCGCTTGCGGTAACGGTTGCGCAGCTTGGCCTTGGTGATCGCCTGGCGGCGCAATAGACGCTCGTAAACCGGTACGTGGCAAGGTATTCCGTAATCGACCACGTTGATTTTGCTGATGTCGCGCCAAAGGTACGGCTGCGCGACCCCGACCATCCCGATGCAGCCCAGGCGAAGGTTCAGAACCTCGCTGATCCGGCCACCCTGAAAAGCCTGTACCAGCCAGATGTCAGACAAGCCCACCTCGGCGGAATCCAATTCGTCGAGGGCACGCAAATTGTCGGGATCGACGAGCAGTTGATAATCACCGAAGCTCAACGGCCGGGGCAGCGGGTTTCTGGCGGGAACCGGGAAATCAGGAAACCGCAGAAGGAAATCTTCGGGCACCGTCGATGCCCGGCCGCGTTCCTTACTGTGCGCCAACACAATATGCGCATTGCGCATCAAGACGTGGCGGGAGCGCTCGACCAGCACCCCGTCAGCCTTTCGGGCTTCGTCAATCAGCGGTGGGACAGGGATCTGCTCCTTGAACCACAGATTGACCAGTTCTTTGATCGTGAGCGCGTCGACGGCATGCAGCAGCGCCGGATCGTTCCCGCGGTCCGGGCGTATTTGTTCCAGAACGTACGACAACAGCACGGTTCCCGAGCGTCGGTAAAACACCGTCCCCGTCGAGACCCGTTTCCCGTCGGGTTCAAGGGACTGGTCATAGAGGTAATCCCACAGCGCGTCTCGCAGCCAACGCTGGGAGATGCGTGTGAGGTCCCACACCGAACGACGCCGCTCACCAATTTGACTGCCGGGAAACGCTTTCCCCCCAGAGACGACATGGTCAAACCAGCCCGCCTCTTTCGCGGTCTCTTTAGTCAGCAGAAGGCTGCGCGCCGCGATGGGCAGATCCCGCCAGATGCGCTGCTGGGCCCTGTTGTCCTGATCGTCGGCCATCGCATCCACGAACGGGTCGATCAGCGATATAGCACCCGACTTCGCGAGTTGGTCCACTACCGCCTGGATGTCCCAGGGCCGCCACTGCGTGCGCCGCGCCGTTTTTGCGTGACGGTCGAGCCCGTAGCGAATTTCGCGCTGCAAACCCGCGGGCAGGCCAGCCAAATGCAGTTCTCCGCGACTATCGGGAGTCCGCACCGTTTCACGCGTCGCGGGTGAGGCCAGCCATTCCTCGAACATCGCCACCGACGGCGGGGTTCCGCGTCGCCTCCTCCACAGCTGCCAGCCGCTCAGGTGGGTGCGGCACAGGTTGCGCTTGCTTGGGCCCTCGAACTGACCGCAGTCAGCGTCTCGGACGCAGAGCCGCACCGAGCACTCGGTGCCGAAGGGCGGTAGTGGTTCTTGTGTTGCACACCAATCAGTTTCACTGAAGTCGCCCTCGCGACTGGCTCTGCGCCGACGTTTAGCATGTTGCGAGCACAGTCCGTTGCCTATTGCTTCTCGGTTGTCACCGCAGATGGAGCACCCCGGGCGGCGTTCCAAGCCCCACCCCCAGCTTCGGGAACCTGTCGGGCGTGCGGTGGCGACGAACTCGGCGAGAGTCGTCGACTCTTTGATCGCAGCGAATTCCTGTGCGTGGAGGATGCACATGATGCTGGTGTAGGTCTGCCCGGGCAGGCCCAGGCACCCCTCAACGGGGCAGGCCCACCCGTAGGTGGAATGGTTGCGCGGGAACACGATCGGCTCCGCCAACAACCACGCTGGAAACTTCTGGCTGATCAGCTCGTACCGCTGCTGCGCGGGCAGCTGCATATAGTCCGAGGCGGTATCAACCAGGGTAGGGCCGGAGAGCTCGCTGAGCGCGGCTTCGGTGCTCATGCCTGGGCTCCGTCGCCGTCGGTGCCGCTGGACAATCCGGGGGCCGACTCCCACACACGATGCAGGTGCTTCATCGCCTCGCGGTTCGCCGACTTTCCGTATAACTCGGTGACCATGGACGGGCTGGTCCAGCCGAACTCCTGAGCGACCATCTCCGCGTTGAAATCTGTTTCCGCATATAACGCTGCTGCGGCCCGGTGGCGGAACGCGTGCGGGGTGATGCGGGCATTCAGACCGGCGCGCTGGCACGAGCGTCGCAGCATTTTGCGCACCGCCGAGGTGGTCAGCGCCCGGCCCGGCGAGGTGCCCCGCAGATGCACCAGCACCTGCTCGTGGTCAACCAGATGCGCAATCGGGTGGTACTCGTCGAGCAGGTACCCATAGAACGTGCTGATCATGGCCGGACTCACTGCGCGGATGACCCCGTCCAGGACATAGCCGTCCACGCTCAGACCGGCAGACGCATACGCCTTGGCTCGTGCCCGGTTGGGGTTGTCATCCCGGCCGACGATATGGATATGCGGGTCGGCGCGTTGGCCGCACGGGTGGTTGTCGGACAGGTGAAGGTCGCAAAAACGCAGGCCGCACATGCCGCCGACCCGCAGACCACCGTCGTGAAGCCAGGTGACGATCATCAGATCACGCGCGGTGGTCAGCACCGACGGCTCGAACAACGACGCCACCACTGAGTCCGCCAGGAATCGTGGTCGGCGTGCAGACTTGCGGGGCGCCAACGGATTTGATGTGACCTGCCGCGAGCCTTTGCGTTTCGCCGTCCTGGGCGCGGTCTCGAAGCCGGCGACCAGTTCACCGCTGGCCTGTCCTTTCGCTGCCAAGGCGAGGTAGTAGGCCTTCACGATGGTGGCCACGTTGGCTGCTGCCGCCGCGCCCAACGGCTTTTGCTTCGGCGCCCGCCAGGGCACCCCGTAGACACCGTCAGCTTGCCCGGTGAGCCCATTCATATAGCGGCGCAGGTCATCGAGCGTCACCGCGGTCGTGGGCTTGCGGTTCACGTGAAGCCAGTTGAGGTGATCAACCAGGCTGTAGGCATACGTTTCTTGAGTTGACGGGCCGAACCGGGTCAAGACATCCAGCGATGGCCGGTGCAGTTCCCCTGACGGCGTGAAAATCCAGTACGACTGCCGGCCACCGGAGTGACCGATCCTTCGGACAGTGAATCCATCTTCGAGCAAGTCCCAACCTCCCCAGTAGCAATGTGACGAACGCATTGCTACTGGGCGTCCGTGACGCCGGGAAAGAGACTCTCCGCGGACGTACCGAACGTTCACGGAGTAGGCATCTAAGACGGGCCACGAGGGCGGTGCCGGGACGGTCCACGCGAACAGCCCCGCCGAGGTGCCCGCCCGTATGGAGGCGTTGGCGGCGGTCGGCGGGTTGGACCGGGCGGCGCTGCATTCGCAACTGTCGGCCGCGTGCCAGGTGGTGCTGCACACCGCGCGTGCTCGTGATGGGCGACGGCACCTGAGCGAGATCGCGGTGCTGCGCCGCGCCCCGGACGGGACTGTCACGGCCGTGACCGCATGGCACGTCGAGCGGGGCCTCGGCCCTGGGCGGCCCGCGCTGGGCGAGTTGCTGGCAGCTCGGGGCCGGTCGTGAGTCCCGCGCTGATGCTGGCACTGGCTGTGCTGGTCGCGCCCCGGCCGGGCGGCGTCAGGCGCCTCGGGCAGCGAAAACGGTTGGAGGGATTCGGGTCTCGTAGCGGAGCGCGGATGCCGTGGGTGGTGGCGGCAGCGGTCGCGGTGACGTCGCTGGTCGTCCTGCCGCTGCCGGTCACACTGGCGGGTGCGGCCGTGGTCGGGACCGCCGGGCTCCGCTGGCGGCGGTCGCGGCGCGCGGCCGAACGTGTCAGAGAAGCGCAGACCCTGCAGGGCGCCCTCGGCATCCTGGTCGGCGAACTGCGGGCCGGGGCGCATCCGGTGGCGGCGTTCGACGCCGCGGCCCACGAAGTGGACGGACCCGTCGCCACGGCGTTGGGGGAGGTCGCGGCGCGGGCCCGGCTGGGCGCCGATGTCTCGGCCGGTCTGCGCGCGGTCGCGGGATCGTCGGCACTGCCCGCCCACTGGCAGCGCCTCGCCGTTTACTGGCAACTGGCGCTCGACCACGGCCTGGCGATCGCCCCGCTGATGCGTGCCGCCGAGCGTGATGTCGTTGCCCGCGAACGTTTCTCATCGCGGATCAGGGCCGGTATGGCCGGAGCGCGAACAACGGCCGCGGTGCTGTCCGGACTGCCCGCGCTCGGAATTGTCCTGGGGCAGTTGATCGGTGCGCATCCCGTGCGCTTCCTGCTGGGCGATGGCGCGGTCGTGCTGGCGGTCGGGGTGGTGCTGTGCTGCCTCGGACTGCTGTGGTCGGACCGGATCATCGCAGGGGCGCAGCGATGAGCGGCATCTTCCTGATGGCGTTCGCGCTCTTGCTGCTGCCCGGCCCAGCGGTGCACCGAATCCGTCCCCGCCTGCCGGACCGGTCGTCCCCGCCGGCGGCGCCGCGCGACGACCCGCTGGCGGTGCCATCGAGCTTGGACGTGCTGGCAGCCTGCCTGTCGGCGGGCATGGCGACCAGCGCCGCGGCCGCGGCGGCGGTGTCGTCAGCGCCTTCGGGTTTGGCCACCGTGCTGCGGCGTGCGGCCGAACTCCTGGCCCTGGGCGCCAGTCCGGCGACGGCCTGGTCGGAGCCGGGTGGCGGTACTGACCCGCACGTGGTCGCGCTGCTCCGGCTGGCGCGACGGTCGGCGTCGTCGGGCGCCGCGATGGCTCAGGGCGTCGCCGAACTGGCCGAGCAGGCCCGGGCCGACGCCGGTGACGCGGCGGACGCGGCCGCCGAGCGGGCCAACGTGTTGATCGCCGGTCCACTGGGGCTCTGCTACCTGCCGGCATTCGTTTGTCTCGGCATCGTGCCGGTGGTCGCCGGCCTGGCCGGTGACGTGTTCCGGTCGGGGGTGTTCTGATCACAACAAGGGGAGGAAAAACCATGAAAATCAACAGCTTTCGCAACTGGGAAGCCCGGGCGACCCTGCTGCTCACCGATGAGAGCGGCATGTCCAGCAAGTTTATCGCGGCAAATCCTGTGTCACGGTGCCGTGGTGTCTGCATTCCTGCGATATGCCTCGGGGTAATGCACGCACCGTGTCTGAATATCTCGGCATGAGCATTGTGGCGCAAGTCACATATGCTGCGTTGTTCGTGGTCCTGAAGGCCGTGGGCCGAAACGTCCTACATGTTGTTCCGGCCGTGCGGAGTGGTCCCGCGGGGTCCAGTGCGGCGCTTCGTCTCCATCCTGTACTGCCGTTCCGACTTGGCGGTGGGCCCTCGTCGAATGTTGTTTCCCTCGAATCGAATCCAACCGGTGAGGGTCATCCAGGGCACTTGGTCTTGGATGGACTCTTTCGATCGAAGGGATCGATGTCCGTTTCCCGCCCGCAGTTCTCTTGCAAGCTCAGCCAGTCGGGGACTCCGCCGATGCCGATACCTGAATGACCCAATCGCCTGCGCGAGCGTCCTCCCGAGAGTTTCGGCGAGTTCCTCGGCGCGCAATCTGTCGGTGCGCGCGAAGTACCGTGGACCGGCGCACAGTGACCGGGCTTCGCGACTGCTTACGATCCAACCTCGGCCTGCCGCCCGGCGCATCAGGACGGTCAAGGTGTATTTGTCCGGGTCCGCTGACTCCGGGCTGATGAGTTCGCGAATTATGGCTGTTTGCAATACTTCTCGCCAAGATGGGCCGCTGTTGTGCTCGCGCCAATGACGGTTTGCAACGTGTGCGACTGCTGCGCCGAATCGGTCAACTTCAGCCAGTGGCAGCTCGTGAGCAAATCCGTTGACAGGCTCTCCGGGGTGTCCAACGTTGGGGGTTGTTGTCGCCGTGTTGTCGCTGTCCAGCAAGTTCGGAACTCCAATTCAGCGAATCCATGAGCAAATGCCCTACTAGTAGGGCAGACTAATGCGCTTGCTTGCCACTACTTGGATGGGGTGCCCACCCGCCCTGCGCAAGTTGAACCGGAACGAGCGGCGCAGTGGGCAGAACATCGCGCAGCAGTGGGGGCGCGGATAAAGGCTCTCCGAGAGTGGCGAGGTCTGACGCAAGAGGCTCTGGCTCTTTCGTGCGGCGTGAGTCGAAACATCCTCATCGACGTAGAGCATGGTCGTCGAGGTCTGTTGTTTGAACGGCTGTTTGACATCGCGGAAGCGCTTGGCGTTGCCGTCAGTGAATTGTTTGACGGCTGACAGGCACGTCGCGCCGCGGTGCGTCGACGCGTGGTCGGCTTCGATGTTGAGCTCGGGTGGGTTCGACTCAGCATTCGCCGAGTCCTTGCGGTCGATGAGTAGTGTCGAACTGTGTCGGATCACCACGACATCGCCAGACGGGTCGGTCAGAGCATCCCAGCAGGCATGTCGCACGAGTTCATCGCAGCCAGGATCGGTGTCACCACTGAGGATTTCGGGATCTTGCTGACCGGCCAGCGGCCGCTGTCAGCGGTCGAGATTGCCCTACTGGGCGATGTTTTGGGTGTAGGTGACTACTGGCTGATTACTGGTCGCCAAGATCCCTATCGCATTGTGCATGCTGGTCGCCCGCCCGCCAGCGACATGGGCCCCTGCGACATGTGGTGACACGGGCCTGGTGTGCCATCGCCTCGCCGTCGATCGCGTGCGTTCGGATGGCGCGTCCTCGCACGGTGTGTTCAGGCCCGACAGTATGCGCCAGGTGCAACAGGTGGCGCTGTCGGTCTCGCATATCGACACGCCGGACAGTTCCTACCGTCTTCGAGCCGGGAGCTCGGTCGGCACGCATAGTCGTCTGCCACGATAATGGGCATGGCGCTTGAAGTCGTGTACGGCGAAAGCCGCGACCGCGTAGCTGCGAATCGATTGGCAGCTTTGCTCCGTCCAGTCGTCAGCGACGGCACGATCTACCTTGCTTACCCCGTTCTGACCACCGCGGATGAGCGCGTCGAGGTCGACGGGCTCCTTGTCAGCGAATCGCACGGTCTGGTCGCATTCCTGGTTGCCGATGCGATGCCCAGCGACTCCAGCGACTGGTCGTCGCTGATCGAAAAACAGGACCGGCTGTACTCCGCTCTCACCGGCAACCTCCGCCGCTACGACAACTTGCGAAGCGGACGGAATCTGGCGGTCGACCCCGTCACGGTGACGATCTTTCCCACGTCGGTCGACCCACCGCCAGAGGCCGACGCGGGTATCTACACCGACTTCGCGCGAGTCGGGGGGATCGTGCATTCCCTCAATGGCGTCTCCGAAGACATCAAGCGCAATCTGGACGCTGCCCTGCAACGAGTTTCAACCATCAAACCGGCCAAGAAGCGGGCCAACGTCGTCAACCCGGGTTCGCGCGGTGCGAAACTTAAAGAAATCGAAAAGGGTATCGCCAACCTCGACCAGTGGCAGAAGTCCGCAGCCATCGAAAGCCCGGACTGCCCCCAACGCATACGCGGCCTGGCCGGCTCCGGAAAGACCGTGGTGCTGTCACTGAAGGCCGCCTACTGGCACACGCAGCACCCAGAGTGGAACATCGCGCTGACCTTCGCCTCACGCGCTCTGTATCAGCAGATCGAAGATTTGGTCACCCGGTTCACATTCGAACATTCCAACGACCAGCCTGACCGCACCAAGCTGCAGATCCTGCATTCATGGGGCTCACGGTGGCATGCCGGCCTGTACTCGACGATCGCCGCGGCGTTGGGACAACCCGCCCGCGACTTCGCTTTCGCCCGCGGACAATACGGAATGGATGACGCATTTACTGGGATCTGCCGGGAACTGCTCGACATTGCGCAGGCACAACCGTCGATCACGCCCATATTCGACGCGGTGCTCATCGATGAGGCACAGGACCTGCCCCCCGAGTTCTTCCAGCTTGTCTATCTGTTCACCAAGGCCCCCAAGCGCATCGTGTGGGGCTTTGACGAGTTACAGAAGCTGTCCGAGTCGGCCATGCCCACCACTGACGAGCTGTTCGGCGTTGATACGGACGGACAGAGCCGAGTCTCGCTGGAAAACCCCGCCGACGGACCACGCCGCGACATCGTCCTGCCGGTCTGCTACCGCAACACGCCCTGGGCCCTTGTGACTGCGCACGCACTCGGAATGGGCATCTATCGCGATCCGGATGGGCTGATCCAGCATCCTGATGACCCGAAGCTCTGGGGCGACATTGGCTACCAACCCACCCGGGGCAGACTAGAGTTCGGCGACCTCGTCACATTGGAGCGCCGCCCGGACGCGTCGCCGCGCTATTTCTCCGAGCTTCTCACCCCCGACGATGCTGTCGTCATCAGGACATTTGACAGTCAGTCGCAGCAAGACCGGTGGGTTGCCGAGCAGATCCGGATCAACTTGACCGACGACGAACTCGAGCCTGATGACATCCTCATCGTGCTGCCTGACACGTATCGCGCGCGATCGCGCGGAGCCCGCATCATGGCGGAGCTGCAGCGGCTGAACATCGCGTCGCACCTTGTGGGTGTCACGACGAGTCAAGACGCCGTCTTCTCGCCAGAATCTGTTGCGATTGCGCACATTTACCGTGCAAAGGGCAACGAGGCACCCATGGTGTACGTCCTTGATGCCCAATACGCAAACAGCCAGTGGAATCTTGTCAGTCGACGCAACACCCTGTTTACGGCCATCACGCGGAGCCGCGCCTGGGTCCGCATTGTCGGTTCTGGCGTCGACGCCCGGCCAGTGATCGAAGAAGCGCTCAAGGTCCAGAAGAACGACTATCAGCTCAAGTTCGATATCCCGACCGTCGCCCAACTCGCTGAGCTGCGCCACATCCACCGCGAGCGCCCGGAAGAAAATGAGGAAGCCGCCCGCAAAGCCACCGAAGGCCTGGGGGTGTTCCTGGAGGCCTTCGGCAAGGGTGTCCTCGACTATCGGGACCTGCCACCAGCGATGCGGACCCAACTGGCTCAGAGCCTGACCCGACAGCAGGAGGTGGAGGAAGAGGCGTTCGGTGACGACTAACGCGCGTCAGCTGGCCATCGCCATCCGCAACCTTGTCGACTTTTTGTCGAACGCCGAACTTCTCCTCGCCGCCTCAAGCATCGCCGAGTCAGCGGAGTCCGTCACCTGGCACGCATTCGACCGCAGCGCCGGCTTCCTGACCAGCCGCGATCACGTCACCGCCGACCAGTACCTCAGTTGGATTCGTTCGGGCCATCACACGTGCGTCTTGCTCGACGGTTCGCTGCTCCAGCTGACGTACAACCTCGAAGGCGACCGCGTGGTCAAACATCGACTCGCGTACGTACCGTGCCCATGGAAGTGGGACTCCGCGTTGCTCGACGAGGGATACAGCCTCGAAGAAATCCTTGAATTGCACTCCGGCACAACGATGCTGATGAGATCTTCGGTCCGGTTCGACCTCGACGTAGCGGCAGCCAAATCAGGACACCCAGCTTCGCATTTCACGTTCAACACCGTCGATTGCCGCATTGCCTGTGCCGCGCCCCTACACCCGCTGCGATTCGCGGACTTCGTGTTCAAGAACTTCTACCCGCTCTACTGGCGGCAGCACTTATCGTTTTTTGACGTAGCGAAATACCGCCACTTGGGCGATCCGGTCATTTCTCCCGACGACCTCAATGAGATGCACGTCGGCTGGAACTACAGACTGAGAGCTCTGGCGTAGGCACCCAGCCTTGTCCTGCCCGGCGCAAAACGACGCCCACCTTCGGGGATCTGGGGCCGAGTCATTGGCCCGGCAATCAGCCAGCCGCCTCGTGCGCAATGCCTGTTCGGAAAGCGCACATTTTCGGCTGCGCAAAGTTGTCGGTGCCGTTTGCGATAGTGGATCCCATGACGACGGATGACGCGCCGGAAGCGGCTCCTTTGCCGAACCGCTTTGCGGTGTACAGCGATCGCGAGTACGCGGCTACAGCACTTTCGGTGGCCGCCTCGACCGATATCGCGGTCATCATCCGCGACCGCTCCGACGCACCACAGATTCAGGCCGCGCTGGGCGATCACCGGCAGGCTACGGTCCTGGTTGATCCCGGCCGATGGCGCCGCGAGTTCGCGACCCCACAACGCGTGATGGACCTTCCGGCCGCGGGGCTGACCACAATGGGTCTGCGTGAATGGGCCGAATCGCACCGTGCCGCGAGCACCGTCGACGGAGTGTTCGCTCCGTCGCTGTTCGTGCGCGCCGGTGAGTGGGAGTCCCTGCGGGCACTGCGTGAGGCATTGGCCCCGGCCGTCGGGCCGGACAACTCGATGATCGGTCTTATCGCCACCGATGCATCAATGCTGGGTACGTCGATGATCAGCCGCTTTCTCGATGAGCTCGCTCCGCTGCGGGGCTCCCAGCTTGGGTTTGTGTTCGCCGGCGGCCGCGAAGCGCTTGCCGATCGCCATCGGCTTGCGGGACTACGTGCCCTCTTCGACCAGCACCCCGGGGCTCATCTGTTAGGCGTGGACGCGCTGATTGCCTCCGACGCGCTGTGCGTCGATGCCGGCATTGTTGCCGTCGGGATTCGTTCGGGGATGCGCTGGCCCGCGCGGCCCGGCACGACGTCCAACACCGCATTTGCACGGGGCTATGTGCCCGGCCGTTTCCACCGGGACCTGTTGACCTACCGCAGCCCAGTCGTTTATGGCCACTGGTACATCGACTCGGTTCCCACCGCATGCGTGGTGTGCGGCAATCCACCGGACCGGTACGTGCCATCGGAGCAGGGTACGCAGGACATTATCGGGCACAACGTGCACGCCGTCGCGCAACTGTGCGCTGACCTGCTATCGGTACCTTCGCTCGATCGCCACCAATGGCTCAGCTCGGTGCGGGTCGAAGCCGCGGAGAGCTACCGTGACCTGGATCAGGCTCAGATCGCTGCACCGATTGACCGGACTTTGGTCGCGCTGATCCGTCGGGATCGTCCGGGCTGGATGGCGCCGGCCCCGGTTGGGTCATGAGCCAGGCTCGGTAGGCCGACTCATAGACCTGCCAGCGGGCAGGCTTGAAGTATCGGTGCTGTACGGGTTCGGCACGCACGAGTTCGGTGGCGCCGTTGGCAGTCGCCGCCCACACGCCGGTGCCCTGGTAGCGGGCCTGCCAGGCTAGCTGCTCAAAGTCCGAAGGCACCTGCTCCAGAACAATCATGCGCTGAGCGACCCGGGTGAATGGCGCGATGCGGGAGAGCACCCCCTGCCACTGCGGACTCCACATGACCACAGCCGCGATTTCGCTGACCGGCCGGCACACCCGGGTGATCCAGCGCCCATCTCGCTGCGCTGCCCCCGCAGGAAGGCGGTCAAGCACCCACTGCTCGGACTCGGTCAGCCCATCAACTGAAACCGGTTGCCCCAGGGGAAGATTCATTAGGGCATCGAGCATCCACAGTTGGGTGATAGCGCCCAGCCCAGTTTGCCGACGGCGTTGGTGCTCGGCCTCGTCGATCCGGACAAACGCGTCACCGCGGCCACCAGTGATTCGCGCCCCATCGCAGACGTATGCCGCTGGGTCGCCGTCCAGCAGGATGCTCATCGCCGAGATAGCTGACGCGCGGGTGGAAAGCGGCGTCACGTCAAGGCCCCCTCGTTCGAGCTGTCGGTTTGGGCGTCGATACCTCAAACTACTATTACAAAGCCTCAAACTATAAATAGACTCGCGAACAGCATAGTAGGGCTGACCTGAGCAGATGAAAAATTGCAATTCATGTACTGATATTTGCGTGAATTTCGCCTGTAGGTGAGACTGAGATTTGTGTCTAGCGCTGACGATGCCGACACCGAGGTGCTGACCTATGCACGTGCGGCGGAGCTGTTGGCCTGTGACGTGAACACTGTCCGGACTCGCACCGAGAAGCACAGCAGGTACCGCAGGGTGCCCACGGCGACGCGGCCGGCCAAGATCTACGCCAAAGAGGTATACGAGGACCGCGCCGAGTTGCTGCACAAACTCAAGGCTTGCGAGCTTGCCGAAGCCGCGCCGGCGACGTCAGCGCGCCGTCCGGAGCCGCAGATCCGTCGACGCAAGCGCTGATTGAGGAGAATTCTCGGTTGCGCGCCGATCTAGCCAACGCGCTGGAAGCGGCGAGGGTCCTGCTGCTGTCGGATTCGGCGAAAAATGACCTCATCCGCCAGTACCTCTACGACGATCCGCATCTCGGCGCCAGCGACCTTGACTGAGCCCGTGGTGAACTCCAGCGATGGAACCGAGCGGCGGCCGTGCGCGTCTGAACTAGATGTCGATGCAGATGACCGCGCGGCGTTGATTAGGAAGCCCGCGATAGGTGTCTGGCAGCACTGCGGCACCTGAAGCGCCTCAACGCTGTGGCGTGGGAGCTGGCCGAGCTCGGCGGGCGCACCGGCGCCCACGGAATCGTCTTCAACGCCGAGGACTGGCGGCCCCCCAGAGCGCGGCTAACCGACCGGCGCGAGGCAAGGCTTGCATCGACAGCAATGCCACGGTCCTGGGGGTGCGCAACCGAGCGACCGCGCTCCGTACCGCGGAGGGGCGTCAGCCGCCCGGCGGTCAGTCCAAACCGGCGGCAGCCTGATCGTCGACCGCCAGAAATTCGTGGGGCGAGACCTCAAGGGCCGCAGCAAGATCGAATAAACGCTCATAGAGCAGGCCACTTTTGCCCAGTTCGACGTCGATCAGCAGGTTGCGCGACAAGCCGGATCGGAGCGCAAGCGCTTCTTGAGTGAGGCCGCGGCTGGTGCGAATGCCTCGGATCCGTTGCCCGACCGAGATGCGAGCCTGCTCCCAGGCGGCGACGCGTTCAGGGTCGGATTGGTCTCTCGGTTTCGGCACCCAACCAAGTAGCAGCATCGGACCCCTAAAGGTCTGCCAAGCTAGCTGGGCATGAGATCTATACTTTGCCGGATCGTGCAATGAGAGGGACGTAACGCATGCCGGACACTGCCAGTGCAAAGAAGGGCCGCCGCGGGTCGGAAACGCGACAGCGCACCGACAGCCTGACGCTCCGATTGCTGCCCGCCGAGGGGGCAGCCCTTCGCCTGCTGGCGAAACAACACGGGCACCCGAGTCGTCAGGCGCTGATACTGGCCACGCTGGAACCGCTGATCGCGACCTCGATGCGGACGAGGTCGTAATGGGCTGTGCGCAGAAGTTTCTCGGCGGCGGAACGCGCCAGAACCACTGCATTGGGCGTGATCGTTCGGCTGAACGACGGTGAAGGCGAAAACACCTGTAATGCCGGCATTTTCAATGGAAACGTGTGGGAAGCGACCACATCACGTCCGATGTTTAGCCTGGAGGCTGCGCCGGAATCGCCAACCATGTGATCCTGCGCCATATCTGTGAAGTGTGTGGTGCTGAACAGAATCTCACGCCTGAAGCCGCCCACGAGGCGGGGCGGGACTACCCGCCGAAAATGGGTCCGTCCGGTCTCATCGGGCCGCGTACCTGCCCGAATTGCGTTGTGAACCAGACGGTCTGGCGGACGCTTGTGGTGGAAAAGTTCACGGCAGACACGCTCACCCCGCACCAACGCGAAACTATTGGGCGAATCGGCGGTGAACCGGACAGCATTGTGCTGCCATAATCGCCAAGCCCTTTGGATGGTTTCGTGGCCCCCGCGCAGATCATCGCGCGCCGCGGGGTGACAGGGCTCGCGGCGCCAGCTAAGGGTCGGTGCTGAATCGCTCGCCGGCTGCCCGTTCTCAAAACGGATGGCATCCTTCTCAATTGAGATGTCGCGGAATGTCACAAATCATCTGGTTTTGAGAACTTTGGCCGGTTGGTGGGCGTCAAAATCTGTATCCGAGTCGTTAGCACTCGACGCCGACGAAGACGGGCGGCCGATTGAGTTTGGATCCACGGGTCATCCTGGAGGACTGCGGGGTTCGGACCGGGTTCACTCTCGTCACCGTGCACTTCGACAGCGCGTCGTCGCCTTGTTTGCTGATAATCGCATGCCCGCCTTGCGATTGGATGCGGGCGATGGTGTCAACGGCTCCGCCGCCCGCCGCGGGGGCCGCTCCAGCAGTCCCCGGCCCCCCTAGCGCGAGGGAAGCGACGACACCCGCCGCGCAGAGGCCGATGATGCTGGTTGTGCTCTTACGCATTGCGTGCTCCTTATTGTGCGAGACGCCCGGTTAGTCGTCAGTGCCGTCGCCGCCGAATATGTGGTAGTAGTGCGATGTTTAGCAGCCAATGCCCGGCACGACACTGAATTGGCATGCGGCACAAGCTGAACAGGTACGGATCGGCTTGGCGATCCTTGTTGCGATGGCAATTGCCCGCGCCGATCCGGCACCGTTGCGCGACTCCTCGTCGGTTGAGACGTTCCCGAATGTTGCTCAACGCGGAGTCCAAATGTGCTGGAACGAAAGGATCTACGTCGTGGTTTAGTTCAAATGGCGATCGTGACAGTATTTCTCGTGGCAAAGCGGCGTCAATGCTCGCCGCGGGTCTCATAGAGGATTCATATCGCCGTCTGCTGTTCGATGTGCGCACCGATAAGCGTTGTGCTCGTTCGTGTTAGAGGTACTGGCGTAAGCGATGCATCGTCCGATGCACGGCACCCGGCACGTTGGCAGTCGAGGCACGCAGCAATTGCGATCCCGTATTATCAGAACTCCCTATGAACTACGTGACAACTACGTAGTTTGGATTCAGGGTGGAGGGATGAGCCCGTCCGCGCGCAGACCGCGCCTTCTGTGAACCGCGGGCTGCGACTGTTGGCTGAGATGACAGGCCCAGGACTGATCAGCACTGCGGTCGGTGGCCCCCGTGGACGCGCGCCGGGCGATCGGGGCTACGTGTGTGTGCGCCGAATCGCCGTAAGCACGACACATGGATGGCAGTGCGCAGCGTCGCGGGGGTGATCCTGGACCTGTCGTTGTTGTCGGGACCGTTCGCGGCAGTGCTGCAGGTCGTGGCGATCGGGGCGGGAGCGTGGTTGCTGTGGAGAGTGTGTCGGTCGGCGCCGGCAACGGTGCTCGGGGTCTGTGTCATCGCGGCGGCGGCACTGACCGTCGGACTGGTGTTTGTGGTGCGCTATGTCTGGTACTTGTTTCCTGATCAACTCGAGCCAACGGTGTACGGCTGGTTGGCGACCGCGATGCTGGCTCTGACCCTTGTGGTGGCGGGCATGGTGATCGATCGGCGCTGGCAGCAGGCGGCCCTGAGGACAGCTGCCGCGGTCTTGGTTATCGCCGGCTGCGCCAACCAGATCAACCGCACCTTTGAGGCGTATCCGGCGCTGCGTGATGTCTTCGGCATCGCATCGGATGTCGAGGTGCCTTTCGCGGATCTGTCTCGCCCGACAACTGGCTACCGTGCGGGACGTCCCGTTGAGATGCACTGGCAACCACGGCTTCTACCGGCGGGGCAAGGGCAACTCGCCACGGTGCGCATTCCCGCAGCTACATCGGGCTTCGCTGCACGCCCTGCCGAGATCTACTTTCCACCAGCATATTTCGCCGATCCCCGACCGGCGCTGCCCGTGATTGTCCTCATTTCCGGACAACCGGGCGGCCCGCGCGACTGGATCACCGCAGGGCAGTTGAAATCGATCATGGACCGATTCGCCGCCGAGCACCGTGGGCTCGCGCCGGTGGCAATCGTCGCCGACGCGACAGGCAGTCGCTTCGCCAATCCGCTGTGCCTCGATTCTCGGCTCGGCAATGCCGCAACCTACCTCGGGGTCGATCTACCCGCATGGGTCAAAAACAACCTCGCTGTCGACACCGATCCCAGCGGGTGGGCGGTGGCCGGGTTCTCTTACGGCGGCACATGTGCTCTGCAGCTAGCCACCAACTACCCTCGCGTGTACCCAACGTTCGTTGACATCGCCGGTGACACCGAGCCCACCCTGGTGGATCGCCGCAGTACGGTGGAAGCCGCCTTCGGCGGCGACGCCGCCGCATTCGCCCGAGTCAATCCACTCGACCTGCTGCGCACCCGCACCTATCCCGGTTCTGCCGGAGCGATCGCTGCTGGCGCCGGCGACGACGAGTCCCGAACCGCCGCGCGAGCCGTCCTGCAGGCAACCCGCACCGCCGCGTTGGACACCCACTACACCCAAGTCCCCGGAAGCCACGACTGGGGCGCCGCCCGAGCCGCACTCGCCAGCGAATTACCTTGGCTAGCTGCAAGAATCGGGCTGATTGCGTGACCAAACCCGTCGCGCGCTTACCGTGAAACTGATGTTGAAACGCGTGTCGATCGAGGCCCTAATCCTGCCGACCGCCGACATTCGGCGATCATCACGCCGACACGATGCGGTCGCGACTCTGCGGGCCGGCTGGTAGGCACCGACATCGCAACTTGGCCCCACCGACTCCGAATTCAGTCGATCGGATCAATGGCATGCAGAGGTCGATGCGGTGTGCTGGTGCGTCTGGGTGCTCGCGTTCTGGATGCGGGGTAGTTGAATCCGGAAAGCCGTTCCACTGCTGTTGGATTCGACGCCGACGGTCCCGTCGTGCGCGGCGACGATGGAGGCCACGATGGCCAGGCCGAGTCCGGTGCCGCCGACTTCTCGTGACCGCGCGGTGTCGGCGCGCACGAATCGGTCGAACAGATTCGGCACGACCTCGGCATCAATGCCCGGACCGTTGTCGGACACCGTCAATTCCACGCGGTCAAGACCGGCGGTCAGAGCGGTCGTGACCGTCACCCCGGCGGGTGTGTGCACACGGGCGTTGGCCAGCAGATTGCCGACCACCTGGTACAGGCGGGCAGGGTCTCCGGGCACCCATACCGGGGTATCAGGGATGCGGCGGCGCCAGTGATGCCCAGGGGAGGCCACAGCGGCATCGTTGACGGCGTTGATCACCAGGTCGCTCAAATCGACCTCGCTGGTCTCGAGGTCCTGCCGCTCGTCGAGGCGGGAGATGAGCAGCAGATCTTCGACTAGGCCGGTCATCCGGTATGTCTCGGATTCGATGCGGGCCAGGGCGTACTCGGTGTTCTCCGGCAGCGCGGCGCTGTCCTGGCGGGTCAGTTCGGCGTAGCCACGGATTGCGGCCAGGGGGGTCCGGAGTTCGTGGCTGGCGTCGGTGAGGAACTGTCTGGTCCGGCGGTGCGACGCGGCGGCATCTGCCAGCGCGGCGTCGACGTTGTCCAGCAGCCGGTTCAACGTGTCGCCCATGATGCCGACCTCGGTTCGGGGGTCGGTGTCCTCGGGCCGGACCCGTTCGGTGATGCGGTGATCGTCGTGGTCGAACTCGCGGGTCGCGACCTTGGCGGCCGTGGCGGCGACGCGGCTCAGTGGTCGTAGGGCGTAGTTCACCACCATCAGGGTGCCGATAGCGGTCAGGACGATGGAGATGCCGGTGATGATCGCGACGGTGACGGTTTTGCGGGCCACGACCACGGTCGCCGGCGCCAGAGAAACACCAGAAACCAGCACGTCGCCCCCGCCCGCATCCTCGCCGGCTAAGCGGTACCAACCCAGCTGGGGGAGTTTGACGGTGCGTGGACCCATTTTCGCCCACGACTGCGCACCAACGGCTTTCACCACATCGGGCCCAGTTGGTTTGGGTTCCCCGTACGGGAACACGGCCGACTGCGCGACAACACCGTTGTGCACGACCGCGATCAAGTTCCCCGGAGCTTGGCCGCCGAACGCCGTCAGGCCGTCCTCCCCGGCGTCGATCGGGTGGGCCGGGTCTCCGCGCTTAATTTGTAGCCGGTCATAGGAATGGCCGAGGGCATCGAGCGAGCGTGCGAGTTCCCCGTCGCTGATCGCGGTGATGTAGCTGTTGAGGCTGTATACCGACAGCGCGCCGACGGTCAGCAACGCCGCGGTGACCACCGCGGTCACACCGAACGCGAGCTGTCGGCGCAAGGTTCGCGGTCGCCACCACGGCCCTCGGATCATCGGTACGTCACCAGACTCGCCGCACGGCACGTGAGGGCTTAGACGTCAACTTCGGCGGGGCGCAGCATGTAGCCCACGCCACGCACAGTATGGATCATCGGATCGCGATCGGTGTCGATCTTCTTACGCAGATACGAGATATAGAGGTCGACGATGCTCGACTTGCCGCCGAACCCGTAGTTCCACACCCGGTCAAGAATCTCCGCGCGGGCGATGGCCCGCCGCGGGTTACGCATCAGGTACCGCAGCAGCTCGAACTCGGTGGCGCTCAACGCGATCGGCTCACCGCCGCGGGTCACTTCCCGGCTGGCGCCGCCCAGCACCATGTCGCCGACCTTGAGCACCTCGTCGGATTCGGGCGCCATATGGCTGGACCGGCGCAGCAGTCCACGCAGCCGCGCCACGAGCTCTTCGAGACTGAACGGCTTGGTCATGTAATCGTCGGCACCGGCGGTCAACCCGGTGACGCGGTCCATCACCGAGTCGCGCGCAGTCAGGAAGAGAGTCGGGGTGTACCCCTCCGCCGAGCGGACCCGCTGCAGCAACTGCAGGCCGTCGGTATCAGGCAGCATGATGTCCAGCACCACGATGTCCGGTTCCATCTCACCGAACTTGGTGACCGCATCACGGCCGTTGTGCGCGACCTCGACAACCCAGCCTTCGTAATGCAATGCCATCTTGACCAGGTTGGTCAGCGCTGGCTCATCGTCGACCAGTAACACCCGGATTGGTGAACCGTCGGCACGTTCCATGCGCGGCAACTGGCCGAGCACCGCGGGCCGAGGATGGCGCTCACGTGGCGGCACCGACATCGTCGTCATTCCTCCATTGTGTGGAGAACACATCTTGCTGTCATTGGCTTCATGTCGAGTTCACATCTTCGGTATGATCCACATCACCCTCATCGTCGGAGGTGAAGCGACGAGAGTCGTTGTTCCGCACATATTTTGGTCACCGACGCCTAGCGCGATATTTGCATTCTCTATGCAAAGGCCAATCCTCCTTGACCGCTTCGGTGGACGATAAATACTCTCGCCCTTAGCAATTGATGGCGTACCCCCTGTAGGTATGTCGGAAATTCTCTGAACCACATTGTTGCGCAATGTTTTTCGTCGATGATGCCGTCGGCGATCCGCGCGGTTCGAGATGTCGGAACAGTGCCCGCACGGGCCCACCACATTTTCATCGAGAACGGAACTCGGCATGCTAGAAACCGCCCCGCCGGCAAAGGGTCTGCGCGCCATCCTGCGCTATGACCTGCCTGCGTCACTTGTCGTATTCCTGGTGGCGCTGCCACTGTCGCTCGGCATCGCCGTCGCCTCGGGCGCTCCGATCCTGGCCGGCATCATCGCCGCCATCGTCGGCGGCATCGTCGCCGGTGCGCTCGGCGGCTCTCCGCTGCAGGTGAGCGGCCCGGCCGCGGGCCTGACTGTCGTCGTGGCCGGACTGATCGCCGAATTCGGCTGGGGCGTGACGTGCGCCATCACCGTCGGCGCCGGCATCCTGCAAATTCTCTTCGGCCTGAGCCGCGTGGCCCGCGCCGCGCTGGCGATCTCGCCGGTCGTCGTGCACGCCATGCTGGCGGGCATCGGCATCACCATCGCGCTGCAGCAGATGCATGTCCTGCTCGGCGGCGCCTCGAAGAGCTCCGCATGGGAGAACATCGAAGGACTGCCGGCGCAGCTGATGAGCATCCACGGCCCCGGCTTCCTGCTCGGGATGCTCGTCATCGTCACGCTGGTGGCGTGGCGGTGGGTGCCCGCCCCGGTCAACCGGATCCCCGGTCCGCTGGTCGCCATCGTCGGAGTGACGGCGCTGTCCGTCCTGTTGCCGTTCGACGTCAAGCGCATTCAGATCAACGGCTCGCTGCTGGACTCGCTGACGCTGCCGACCATGCCCACCGGTGACTGGGACGGCGTCATCGCCGGCGTCCTGACCGTCGCCCTGATCGCCAGCGTCGAGAGCCTGCTGTCGGCGGTCTCTGTCGATCGCATGCACAACGGTCCCCGCACCAACTTCGACCGTGAGCTGATCGGCCAGGGCACGGCCAACGCCATCTCGGGCGCCATCGGCGGCCTGCCCATCACCGGCGTCATCGTCCGCAGCTCGACCAACGTCCTGGCCGGCGCCAAGACGCGTGCCTCGGCCATCCTGCACGGCGTCTGGATCCTGGCGTTCGCGGTACCGTTCGCCGGTCTGGCACAGATGATCCCGACCGCGGCGCTGGCCGGCCTGCTCATCGTCATCGGCTGCCAGCTGGTCAAGAAGGCCCACATCGAAACCGCCCGTCGCACCGGCGACATCGCGGTCTACGTGATCACAGTGCTCGGCGTCGTCTTTCTCAACCTGCTCGAGGGTGTGCTGATCGGCCTCGCCCTGGCAGTCGCCCTGACCGTGTGGCGCGTGATCCGGGCCAAGATCGTCACCGAGCACATCGCCGGCAACGACTGGCGCATCGTGATCGAGGGCTCCGTCAGCTTCCTGTCGCTGCCGCGGCTCACCTCGGCGCTGGCGTCGGTGCCGGCAGGCTCCGATGTCACGATCGAGCTGTCGGTCGACTTCATCGACCACGCCGCCCACGAGACCATCGACGAGTGGAAGCGCCAGCACATCGCCGGCGGTGGCACCGTCGAGATCCACGAACACGGCACCGCCGAACTGCACAACGCCGCGGTCGGCCCGCCGACCCGCACCTTCACACCGTTCGACAAGCGCTCGGGTGTCGTCCCGTGGAAGTCGCAACCGCAGACCAACTCGGTCATGGACGGCCTGGAGACCTACCACCGCCGCACCGCACCGATGCTGCGACCGCACATGGAAGAGCTGATCCACACCCAGAAGCCGCAGACGCTGTTCATCACCTGCGTCGACTCGCGGGTCGTGCCCAACGTCATCACCAGCAGCGGCCCCGGTGACCTGCTCACGGTCCGCAACGTCGGCAACATGATCCCGGAGGGACGCGCCGACGCCTCGATCGAAGCGGCCATCGCCTTCGCCGTCGACGTGCTCGAGGTTTCCTCGATCGTGGTGTGCGGCCACTCCAACTGCGGCGCCATGACCGCACTACTGGATGGCGCCCAGGGCGGCGGTATCGATCGCGATGAGCACCTGCACACCTGGCTGGAGCACGGCGACGCGACGCTGCGCGCCTTCGACGAGGGCCGGCACCCGGTGGCGCTGGCTGCCGGGGAAGAGGGGTTCGGCATCGTCGACCAGCTGTCGATCGTGAACGTCTCCCTGCAGGTCCAGAGCCTGGCCGCCCACCCGCTGGTGCGGGCCCGGCACCGCGCCGGGGACCTCGAGGTGATCGGGCTGTTCTACGACATCGGCACGGCGGCCGCCCTGCGGGTGACACCGGCCGGGGTGGACCGTCTGATCGAGGTGGCCGAGTAAGACCTGATTAGATCCTGCGCCCAGGGCCGTAAACCGCGACGGCGGCGGGCCCTGGGCGCAGTGCCACGTCCGCGCCCTTTCCCGGTCAGCTGCAGCAGCACCCGCGAGTGCCGAAGCTGGCGTCGTCGAACGGCGGGTGATGGGCGCCAGGGTGCTGCGGTGCGGCCCGATAGCGAAGGCCTAACGGGAGCCCAAGGCGCCCAAGAGCAGGGAGAGCATGAGTGCGGTGACGGCATCCGCTTCACCCTTCCCATCCTGACGGCCGTGGTCGGTTCGCGGCCAGGACTTCGTCAAGGGTCAAGCGAGGTAGCTGTGTGGCCGGACACGGGTGCCGTTGAGGAAGAAGATCGGGGGTTCCCTGCACACCGACAGACCGCCCGTCGGTCACCTCGGCTCGGATGTGTTCCAGGGGTAGCCGAATCCCGGTAAGCCGCGTCGAACGCCGTCGCGGTTTCCGATCCCGGAGTCCTCTCGTTCACGTGTCGGTGCCAAAACTGCAACACGGCGTAGAGGGTTTGCCGACGTCCACCTTTGCGCTCGTGACGGTGGTGTCGGATGCGCCAAGCTAGTGGTGGCCCCGCCGGTGGCCGTATCCGTGGCTCTCACCGCTGAACAGTCCGCCGAGGAACCCCCCACGACCCGGTGGATACGGGGATTGCTGATACCCGGGCTGGGGGTATTGCTGCGCCGGCGGCGGTTGCGACGCGGCATAGAACCTGGCCTCGGCCTGGCTGAGCTGCTCAAGTTCGCCTTGGTCTAGAAAGATGCCCCCGCATCCGGTGCACTGGTCGATTTCAACCCCGAAACGCGCGACGGGCAGCATCTGCGACACGCATTTGGGACAGAGCACGACCGGTTTGGCGCTCGGACTGTTCGGTAGTTGCGACATGCTTCGTTTCCTCTCATCGGGTGATGCGGCCGCTACTATAAATAGTAACATTCGCATATATGCATATATAGATCGTGATCTCGGCCCTGGTGCGGCTGTCGGCGCGTTGCCAGGGGATGGCGGGGCGGGGCCGGTGCAGGCTTCGCGAGTTGTTTCTGGGAACCCGGAGTACGCCATGTGCATGCGATGCTCGCGAGGTTGACCGCTGAGCTTTTGCCACTGCCGGCTACGGCAGGTCGGGACGGACCCGATGTCGGTCTGAGGCGCATGTCAGGGGTCGGGGGGAGTAGGCGCAGCCCCAGACTCAGAGGACGCGTTGGCGGGATCGGGCAGGTACTGGCTCAGGCCTGGTGGGATGTTGGTGCCCGGTGGCGGCGCGGTACCGGGCAGGGGTTCTCCGAGTTGCTGCTGAGGCATCTGTCCGAGCAGTCCGCCTTTGAGACGGCCATCGCGGTACATGTCGATGTACCGGCCCAGCCATTGGCGGGCAGGGACATCGGCGTTCTCCTGACCGGGCTCGACCCCGAACTGCTGGCATTGTCCGGGCGCTGATGGTTTGAGGCACAGCTGCTGGCCGTAGGCGTTGTTGAACACGTTGAGGTTCGGTGGAGTTCCTGGTCCGGCACCGGGTGCCGACGGCGCTGTGTTCTGGCCCAGGATGTCCGAACGGCTCAGTCCACTCGTGCCCTGTGGCAGGCCTAGTGCACCGGCCCCTGGGCTTGAGGCGGTGCTCTGCCCGAAGATGTTCAGCCCGGCCGGCCCTAGCGGGACACCAAAGCTCGAAGTCAGCTTGTCGGTCAACGTTGCGGGTGCTGCCGGGGGTGAGGAGGGTAGTGCGCCGAGGTCTGTGGGCGGCGCTGGTGGTGCCGGCGTTGAGGGCGCCGCAGGCGGATTGCCGGGGTCGGCCGCCGCGACCGGTGGTAGAACGATCGCCGCTGCGGCCGCGAAAACGCTAGCGGCGGAGGCAATGTTGGGCATGGCGTTGCCTTCAGACGCTCTTGGTGACGCCGTAATACGCCACAACGTCATCGGTGTCCGTCGTCGTGCTGGTTAGTGTGGCGTATGACCGCAGGAAAGACTGGCCTACGCAGCCATCGATCTTGATGTGGTTGTCTTTGAGTGTCACGCGCGCTGGGGTGGCCTTGAAGGATTTTTTGTCCACTGGAACGCGGATCACCTGACCGGGCTTGGGGTGGATCTCGATCATTCCGGACATCGGGAAGCTCACCCCTGTGGGAATGAGGTTTGCCAGTGATCCGTTGGTTGAGGCGCCGATTTGGCCGATCAGACGGACCTGGCCAAGTTCGATGCCGCAGCCGATCTCGTAGCCGACTTCCAAGGTGCCGCCGTTGAGCTTGGTTGTACCGGCGCCGGTGACGTTGCCGGTGAAGGTGCCGCCCACCAGATACTCACGAGAGGAGACGGCGGTAGTCAACGGTGCGACGGGCAGTTCACTCTCTTTCTGCGCTTTCACTGTCAGGATCCAGCCGTCGGGGGTGGTGACGGCGACCGGATCAGCCGAGGGCACCACGCCATCGTCTGGCGGGGCGCCGCCGTCGGCGACAGCGTCCGGCGGCGCCGCGGCAGGCGATGGCTGCGGATCGGGTGCTGGTGGGTCGGCCAGGGAAACTGGCGCAGTTGTTACGGTTAGCACCGTGCAGGCCGCGGCTAGCACGACGAAGCGATTCAACATGGGGTTGTGTAGCCTCTCGTCGCCAGTTCGTTTCAGAGGTGAAGCGTGAAATGCTCTGGCGGGGAGTCGAATTCCAAGGGACAGGGTCATACGGCCTTCGTGACACCCAGGTAGGTGATCACGTCATCGGTGTTGTCGGTTGAGCTGGTCAAGGTGGCGTAGGACCGGATGAACGACTGTCCCGCGCAGTAATCGGTCTTGATCCGCACACCCGTCACGCTGATCCGGGTTGAGGTGCCTTTGAACGTTTTCTTGTCGATCGCCACCGGGGTCACCGTCCCCGGCTTGAGGTAGACCTTGCCCTGCAGGCTCACACCGGTGCCATCGCCAATTCCGCTCAACGCTGGGGTGAGCGGAATTTTGATTGACGGTGTGAAGCTCGCGCCCGGGGTGATCTCACCCTCGTCCGCGACGATGCCGCAGCCAATTTGCTCGCCGACCTCCAGCGTTCCGCCAGTGAGCTTGGTTGTGCCGTCGCCGGTCACACTGCCGGTGAAGGTGCCTGCGACGAGGTACTCGCGGGAGGTGATCGCGGTGGTCAGCGGCGCGACGGGAAGCTGAGATTCGTTACTGCCCACTACCGACAGGTGCCATCCATCGGGAGTATCGAGCAAGCCTGGGGAAGCCGATGGAACGGCACCGTCCACCGGCGGCCCCGGTGCGCTCGCGTCAGCGGTCGCGGAGGGCACAGTCCCCGCAGTGAGCAGAACGCACACCGCGACCGCCAGCACCGCATAGCTGTTCGACATGACTCTGTGCGTGCCTCTCGTGTTCGATCGTCAGGCTTGATGCCGATGGCGGCTACGCTGACGCGTCGTCGTGGCGTTCGTGTGATCGACCGATGTGCGCTTCGGCGCGCATCCGCTCGACCATGTGCGGGTAGTGCAGCTCGAATGCCGGGCGCTCCGAACGGATCCGGGGCAGCTCGGTGAAGTTGTGCCGCGGCGGCGGGCAGCTGGTGGCCCACTCCAGGGAGTTGCCGTAGCCCCAGGGGTCGTCGACGACGACGGGCTCGCCGTAGCGCCAGCTCTTGAACACGTTCCACACGAAGGGCAGCGTGGATACCCCAAGGATGAACGATCCGATGGTCGAGATGATGTTGAGCGTGGTGAAGCCGTCGGTGGGCAGGTAGTCGGCGTAACGACGCGGCATACCCGAATCGCCCAGCCAGTGCTGGACCAGGAAGGTGGTGTGGAAGCCGATGAAGGTCAGCCAGAAGTGCAGCTTGCCCAGACGCTCGTCGAGCAGACGGCCCGTCATCTTCGGGAACCAGAAGTAGATGCCCGCGTAGGTGGCGAACACGATGGTGCCGAAGAGCACGTAATGGAAATGTGCCACAACGAAATACGAGTCCGTCACCTGAAAGTCCAGCGGCGGGCTGGCCAGCAGCACGCCCGACAGGCCACCGAGCAGGAAGGTGATCAGGAAGCCGACCGAGAACAGCATCGGCGTCTCGAAGGTCAACTGACCCTTCCACATGGTGCCGATCCAGTTGAAGAACTTGATACCGGTCGGGACCGCGATCAGGAACGTCATGAAGGAGAAGAACGGCAGCAGCACGGCGCCGGTGGCGTACATGTGGTGCGCCCACACGGCGACCGACAGGGCGGCGATACCCAGCGTCGCGTAGATCAGGGTGGTGTAACCGAAGATCGGCTTGCGGCTGAAGACGGGGAAGATCTCCGAGACGATGCCGAAGAACGGCAGCGCGATGATGTACACCTCGGGGTGGCCGAAGAACCAGAACAGGTGCTGCCACAGCAGGGCGCCGCCGTTGGCGGGGTCGAAGATGTGCGCACCCAGGTGGCGGTCAGCGGCCAGACCGAACAGCGCCGCGGTCAGCAGCGGGAAGGCCAGTAGCACCAGGATCGAGGTCACCAGGACGTTCCAGGTGAAGATCGGCATCCGGAACATGGTCATACCCGGGCAGCGCATGCAGACCACGGTGGTGACCATGTTGACGGCACCGAGGATGGTGCCCAGACCACCGACGGCCAGGCCGACGATCCACAGGTCGCCACCGGCACCGGGCGAGTGGATCGCGTCGGTCAGCGGCGAGTAGGCGGTCCAGCCGAAGTCAGCGGCACCACCGGGGGTGATGAAGCCGGCGATGGCGATCATCGCGCCGAACAGGAACAGCCAGAAGGAGAAGGCGTTCAGCCGCGGGAACGCGACGTCCGGGGCGCCGATCTGCAGCGGCAGCACCAGGTTCGCGAAGCCGAACACGATCGGGGTGGCGTAGAACAGCAGCATCACGGTGCCGTGCATGGTGAACAGCTGGTTGAACTGCTCGTTGCTCAGGAACTGCAGTCCCGGCATGGCCAGCTCGGTGCGCATGAACAGCGCCATCAAGCCACCGATGAAGAAGAACACGAAGCAGACGACGCAGTACATGATGCCGATCAGCTTGTGATCGGTGGTGGTCACCAGCTTGTAGATCAGGTTGCCCTTGGGGCCCATACGCTCCGGGAACGGGCGACGAGCCTCGAGTTCTCCGATTGGGGGCGCTTCGGCTACCAACAGATCCTCCAAATGTTCCGGGCGAATAGTTCGAGCACACGGGGCATCCCATGTTGTCTGCCGGTGATCTTATCCCCCATTGCACAGCCTTGCGGCGAGGGTCCTACAAACTGTCGTAATTGGCTGGACCGGCCGCCGGCACCGGCGTGGCGCCGGCGGCCGCGACCGCGCCTCATCTGGGCCGGACCGCCTGAGTGTTACCGTCGGCCACGTGCAGTTTCCGACTCCCCGTACCCGGCAGGCCAGCGCGAGCGCAGTGGTCCTCACCGCCCTCAGCGCGGCAGCCGCGACCGTCCTGACGGGCTGTTCGGGCCACACCAGCGACCGGCCGACGGCGAACTCAGCTCCCATCACCAGCACCACGCGTATCGCCACCTCCGGCGTGTTGGGCAACCAGCGCCGGCCCGACGACTCATGCGCGCCGGCCCCGGCAGCACTCGAGGACGGCCCGCCGACGCGCTCGGTGCACCATGCGGCGGGCGACACGGACGTCAAGGCCGACCCGCAGCGCATCGTCGTGCTCTCGGGCACCGCACTCGACGCGCTGTGCGCGCTGGGACTGCAGTCCCGCGTCGTCGCCGCGGCGACCCCGACGGATTCCTCGGGCCAGACCTCATACCTGGGCACCGTCATCCACAACGCGCCGACGGCGGGCACCCGGAGCGCGCCCGACATGGCGGCCATCAAGGGCGCCAATCCCGACCTGATCATCGGCTCGCAGGCGTCGGCGACGTCGGACACCTACGGCGCCTTGTCGGCGATCGCGCCGACCGTGCTCACCGGACCGTCCGGCGCGGCCTGGCAGGACGATCTGCGCATGGTCGGTGCGGCCACCGGTCGCGGCGTCGCAGCCGGCGCACTGGTCGACGGATTCAACGCCGACGCCTCGAAGGTCGGCGGACAGAACGACGCCCCGCATTTCCAGGTGTCGGTCGTGCAACTGACCGAGGGCACCATGCGAGTCTGGGGCGCGAACAACTTCCCCGGCAGCGTGCTGGCCCGGATCGGCGCGGATCGGCCTGCGCCACAACGTTTTACCGACAAGCCATACCACGAGATCGACATCTCGAAGCTGCGTCCCAGCACCGATTTCTCGTCGGCCGACGGTGACATCGTCTATCTGTCGTTCGATTCCCCGGCCGCCAAGGAACAGGCCAAGACCCTGCTCGACAGCCCGGCCTGGAAGAAGCTCGCGGCCACCCGCGACAACCGGGTGTTCATCGTGAACAACGAGGTGTGGCAGACCGGTCAGGGCATCGTGGCGGCCCGCGGCATGCTCGACGACCTGCACTGGCTCAACGCGCCCATCAATTAGTCCACCTCCTGCAGGGCCTGCTGGCCGAACTGTCCCAGACCCAGCGAACCGTCGGGCAACACCAGCTCGCCCGTCTCGATGCGCTGCCGGAGGTAGGCGAAGGTCTGCGCGGTCTGCGCGAAGAGGTGCTCGCCGGCCCGTAAGGTTGGGCGGCTCTTGGCTTCCGGGGTGGCGAACTGCGGTAGCGGTTTGACCTCGGTGTAGTAGTCGACGTTGAAGAACAGCGGGAACGAGTACCGCTCCTCGGCCACCTTGCGGACCCGGTGGCTGGTCGCCACGAACGCGCCGTTGGTCCACAGCTCGAGCAGGTCGCCGATGTTGACGACGAACGCGCCGTCGACCGGCGGGACGTCGATCCACTCGCCTGCCCCATTGAGCACCTCGAGTCCTGGCGCGGTGGGCTTGAGCAGCGTGAAGCATTCGTAGTCGGTGTGCGCGCCGATCCCGATGCTGTCCTTGGCATCCGGGTTGTAGGGGTAGTGGATGAGCCGCAACTGGCTCGGGGTCTTGGTGGCGTGCCGGGAGAACACCTCGGGGTCTTCGCCGAGCGCCACCGCGAATGCCCACAGCAGCCGCTGCCCCACCGCCAACAGCGCCTGGTAGTAGGCGGTCACCGCCGGCGCGAAACCCGCGAGCTCCGGCCAGGCGTTGGGGCCGAGCATCGGGTTTCCGCAGAGATAGTCCGGGTCGTCGACGGGTAGGTCGAGCGCGGTATCGAACGCTTCTTTCAGGTCCGGGACGGTGCCCTCGAGGCCCTCCTCCCCGATCGGCACATAGCCGCGGTGGCAGCTGGAGAGCCCGATGTAGTTGCGCATCTTCTCTTCGACCGGCAGCGCGAAGAACTCCTTGACGGCGGCGAGCATGGCGTCGAACAGCGACTCGTCGATACCGGTACCGCTGATGTAGAAGAAGCCGACTTCGGCTGCCGCACGGCCGATCTCGGCAGCCACCCGTTCCTGCTCGGCGCGCTCGGGTGAGTACAGTCCACCGATGTCGATGACCGGCACCGACGTGAATGACGTTATGCCACTCATGAATTCACATCCCCTTCCGATTCATCCACCGTCCAGCGCACGCCGTTGGCCTGGATTTCGTCGCCGCACATCACGATTCCGAGCTGCTGGTAGGCGGCATCGCCGACGGTGCCGATGAGCACCTGCCCGCGATCGGCCCAGCCGAACAGCCCGCCGGCCCGAACCAGCAGAGCCCGGGCGCCGTCCGCTCCGGAAAGGAACAGCGCGCCCACCCGGCCGTCGCCGTCCGCGCCGTCGCCGCCCGGGTCGCGGACCCAATGTTCGATGTAGTTCTCGTGCACACCGGCTTCGATGAGAACCTCACCGTCCCAGGTCATCACACCGGCATCCGGAAACGGGCCGGGCGGCTCCACGTCCACGGCACGATGCCACTCGAAGACGTCGCCGTGCTGCGTCAGCGTCCCCGCGAAGCCGCGCGAGTCGACGTACGCCGTCAGCCCCTGCAGCCACAGCACTCCGGGCTCGTCGTCCCGGGTGCCGTCCGCCCCGATCAGCAGGGTGCGCCGCCACAGCCCGGCGCACGTGGTCATCTGCACGGTCACGAACTCTCCTCCCATCGGTCATGCAGCACCTGCAATCCGTCGGCGGCGGGAACCCCGAGTGCCCGCACCCTGGCGATCCCGCCGTCCGGGTAGGCCTGCACGCGCAGTGCGGCCACACCGGCCACATCGACCGGGAAGACCTGTCGCGCATCGGGGATCAGCGTCGTGCGCGCCAGCACCGGGACGTCGAAAGCGACCAGACCCCAACCGTGTTCACGATCGGCACCACAGCGGCTGCCCAGCACCGATACCTCGGGGCTGGCGTTGAACACGAAGTAGGAGGTGTCGATCTCGATCCGGAGCAGGTCGGCGGGGACCGCGAACGAGATGATCACCGCATCGTGGGTGTCGGGCCCGATATCGCGGCGCCGCCGGGTCTCCCACCCATCGCCCATGTTGTGCGGTCGGTTCGGGGCGATCAGCGAGCCGGCGCTGGAATAGAAACTGTCGCTGCACCATTCGACGCGCCCGCCCTGCTCGAGGCCCGACACCTCGACGGTGACACCGGCCCACAGTGCCGGGTCCGGCACCACTTCGCCGTAGGCACGCAGCCGCGCGACACCACCGTCGGATTGCAACCGCAGCCGTAGGTGCGTCCACCGGCGGCGGTCTGTCACGGCCAGCAGATTGTGCGAATCCGCCTTGAGCACAGTCATTTCCACTATCGGGGTCCATACCACGGCGCGGCCGGCCGGATCCTCGGTACGTTCCAGCGTGCAGGCGTCGACGGCGCAGGCGGTCGGGTGATTGCCGGAAAAGAACCGGGTGTCGACATCGATGCTGTGTAGCCGGCCGGCGGCACCCAGCCGGATGATCGCCCAGTCACCGTCCCGCCCTGCGTGGCGCTTGGTCTCCCAGCCGTCCACTACTTCGCCGCGCAGGTCGTAGGTACCGGGCACGAAGGCGGGCTCGCCCGGATCGACGAGCCGTTCCTTGAACCCGAACGATTCATCGCTGGCCGCCACCACGCTGCCTCCGACGACGCGGGAGGCGAGATCGACGTCGGTCATGACCCCGGAACTCCCGACCCCAGCGCTGTCGACAGGGGCCAATGACTGCGCGGATTGTCCGGCCCGGGTGCGTAGACCCCGGCCTTGCTGGTGGACAAACCGAGCCCGACGACGGCTTGCGCGAGGGCCACCGCAGCGGCCACCCCGTCGACGGCGGGAACACCGAGTTTGGCCGAGATCGCCGCTGTCACACCGGCCATCCCGGCACAGCCCAGGCAGATCACGTCGGCACCGTCCTCGCTGATCGCCCGGGCCGCCTCGTCGACGATCGCCTGCACGGCACCGGCCGGGTCGGCGTCCACCTGTGCCGTGCCCAGTCCGCAGGCCCGCACGGAAGCGCAGTGCGCGTTCAGCCCGGCGAGCAGCAGACGGTCTTCGATCGCGGGGATCGACCGGGCCAGCGTGGTGATCACCGAGAACCGCCTGCCGATCAGATGGGCGACGTGCGCGGCGCATTCGGCGATGTCGAACACCGGCACGGTCAGCATTTCCGCCAGCGCATCGCGCCCGTGCTCACCGAATCCCGCCAGCACGACCGCATCGAAGTCGAAGACCCCGTCCCCGGCGAGCCGGGCCACGATATCCATCACCCCGACCGCCGACAGATAGCTCTCTGCCGCGGAATCGATCGCCTCCACCCCGAAATACGGTGACATGCAGACGATCTCGACCCCAGAATGGGCCGCCGCCCGTGCGGCAGCCGCGATCTCGATGGTCATCGCCGCCGAGGTGTTGGGGTTGAGCACCAGAATTCTCATACCGACTCCCCTATCCGGGCCAGCGCGGGCCTGCCCGCCACCCACGTCTGCAGCACCGAACCACGCAGGCGCACACCGTCGTAAGGGCTCACTGGATGACGGTGCCGCAGCGTGGCCGCGCTCACCGTCTCTTCTACGTCGGGATCGAAAGAGCACAGGTCGGCCCGCATGCCGACCGCGATCCGGCCGCGGTCGCTGTAGCCGGCCAGGGCCGCCGGTCGCTCCGACATCCACCGGCTCAGGTCGGCGAGCCCGAAACCGCGTGCGGCGGCCTGGGTCCACACCACCCGCGGACTGAGCTGCAGTGAACTGATCCCACCAAACGCCCGGCCGAAATCTCCGCCGGCTTTGAGCTGCGGCGCACAGGGCGAGTGGTCCGACACCACCAAATCCAGGGTGCCGTCGTGCAGCGCGGACCACAGCATCTCCCGGTTGGCTCCGTCGCGAATAGGCGGACAGCAGGCGAATTCAGTTCCGCCGTCGGGGACCGCCTCCGCGGTGAATGTCAGGTAATGCGGGCAGGTTTCGGCTGTCACCGCAATCCCGGCCCGCTTGGCCGCCGCCAACCGGGACAGCACCGCGGCACTGGCGACGTGCACCACATGCGCCCGGGCCCCGGTCTCCCGCGCCGTGTCGATGACCAACGCCACGGCATCCGCTTCAGCGGCATCGGGGCGCGACGCCAGGAACGACCGGTATCGGCGACCCGATGGCGCCGGCCCGGCGCCGATCACTCGGTGACTTTCCGCGTGTACCAACATCACCGACCCCAGTTCGGCGACACGTGCCATGGCGTCCCGGAATTGCGCAGGGGTCAGGCGCGGAAACTGCGGGTTGCCGGAATCAGCCAGGAAACACTTGAAGCCGCGTACCCCGGCCCGCTGCAGCGGCGCCAGCTGATCCAGATTGCCCGGTACCACGCCACCCCAGTACCCCATATCGACGTGGCAATTATCTTCGGCCGCGGCCTTTTTCACAGTCAGCGCCGCGACGCTGGTGGTGACCGGATCACAGTCCAGCGGCATGTCCACCAGCGTCGTGGTACCGGCCGCGGCGGCCGCCGCGGTGGCGGTGTCAAACCCCTCCCAGTCGGTGCCCGGATCGTTGATATGAACGTGCGTGTCGACGAACCCCGGCAGCAACACCGCGGAGTCAGGTATCCGAATCTCCTCGGCGGCAGAGCAATCCGCGTCGACGGGCCCGATGAACTCGATCCGGCCTCCGGACACGCCGACCGACGCCGGACGCAGATGACCGTCGACAAGTGCCTGATCCGCGCGCAGTACGCACTGCATCACACCGGACCGAACCTGTGGTGGAAATGCTCGGTGAGCTCCGGCCACACATGTGGGTCATGTCCGGGGATCAACTGGAACCCCTTGTCCGCGGCCAACTTCTTGAGCTTGCGAATCGGCTCGATGGTGTCCTGCGGGTCGACGTCGATGAACCCGCCGATGGCGAGTTCGTGCTCGATGTTCTCGGTGAGATCAGCTGCGTCGAAGGCGAATACGAAGCCATCACCGCCGACGGACTGGTCCAGTTGGACGACGAAGCTCTGATGACCCGGCGTATGCCCGTACGTGGGCACCGCGGTGATCCCCGGGGCTATCTCGGCTTCCCCATCAGCCAGGCGCCATTCGATGTTCGGGTCGTCGAAGTCCACCCGATTGATCGCATTACGTTCAGGCTCAGGATGATTCGACAGCCCGTACTCGAGTTCGCGGCGCTGGGCATGTACCGGCACCTTGCCGGCGAACAGTTTCAGGCCGCCGGCGTGATCGTGGTGCAGGTGGCTGACGGCGACGGTCTGGATCTCATCGAAATCCACCCCGACCTCCGCGAGCCGCTGCTCGATGGGCTCGCCGGGACCGGGCAGCACCGGGCGGTACTCGACGGTCGGGAAGTACCGCCGGTACAGCGCCGGGTCACGTATGAGCGCGGTGTTGAAGCCGGTGTCGAGCAGTACCCAACCGCCGTCGGTCTGCAGCAGCACCCCGGGCACCGGTTCGCGCATCCGCTCCTGGCGTGGCGCGCCGTACACCGACACCGACTTCGGCAGTTCCTCCCAGCCCAGGGTCAGCAGGATGATCCGCCGCACCCCGGGCTTGCCGACGAGCGTGGCCATCAGCCGACCGAAAGCGCGTTCAGGCGAAGCGAGTTCGGGTTGGTGACGACGTGTGCCTGTTCGATTCCCTTCAGCCAGGGCTGGGCGACCATGAAGTCGTTGACATCAGCGACATTCAGCCAGCAACCGGTCTTGACCGCTTCCACACCGGCGGTCGAGAAGTCGGTGGCCGAGGCGTTCGGCAGACCTGCAGCAAGCGCCGCGCTGACCGATGGCGCTGAACACCCGAAGAAGTTCAGGCCACCGTCGGCGTCCCACGAGATGTGACCCCAGGTGTACGGCGACGGCGCATCCGGCCAGCCGAGGTAGGTCATGATCTCCGGTGCGGCCTGGCCGTCACCACCGACCCAGCCATAGATCTCCGACGTGGGGTACGCCTGCACCTTGGCAGTCAAACCGGCAGCGGCCAGTTCGGTCTGAATCAGGTTGCTGATCAGCTGGTTGTCCGGGTTGCTGGAGTCGTAGCCGATGGTGACGGACTTCTGATCGGCCGGCAGTTTCCCGGCGATTTCAGACAGCGCAGACAGATCGTGCGGGACCGACTGCTTGCCGAATTCGGCGGCCATCATGTTCGGCGGGTAAATCTGCTCGGCCTTCTTGCCGCGCCCGAAATACGTCTGCTTGACCAGTTCGTCGACGTCGATCGCCTGCATCACGGCGGTGCGATTCTTGACGTCGGTCATCATGCCCTTACGCGGGTTGACGTACACGTAGTTCGACATCATCGTCGGCAGCGAATAGTTGGCGAACGACTTGTTGCTCAGATAGGACTGGACCGCTGACGACGGCAGGTCGTGCAGGATCGCAGCCACCTGGCCGTTGTTGAACTGCAACTGCTGCGCCGACACGTCCGTGATGACCGGGATGTCGACCTTCTCGAAATACGGTTTGGTCCCCCAGTAATCAGGGAAGGCGGCGAGTGCATAGTGCGAGCCCACCTGGGCATCGGTCAGCACGAACGGGCCGGTACCGAGATCATGGGTGGTCAGGTAGGCCTGTGCGTTGTCGGCAGCGCCGTTCTTCTTGAGGCCTTCTGGACTGAGCATGCGGGGACCGTAGGGACACGCCAGGTAGTCGAGGAATGCCGAGTTCGGCGCCTTGAGCGTGATGGTGACCCCGTAATCACCTTGCGTGGTAACCGATTCCACATCCTTGACCATGTAGGCCGGGCCCTGGTTGACCGCCAGCCTGCGATCGAACGACGCCTTGACCGCCGCCGACGTGAACGGCGTGCCGTCGTGGAACTTGACGCCCTCACGCAGTTTGAACGTGTACACCTTGTTGTCCGGTGACGCGGTCCAGCTGGTGGCCAGCAGCGGCTCCAGGACGGCCTTGTCGACGCCGGATTTGTATTGCAGCAGCCCTTCATAGCTGTTGGTGGTCAGCAACAGGCCCTGGCCGGCGTAGTAGATGTCGGGGTCCGGCGGCTGGCCCGGATCCTGCAGGAACGACAGGTGCAGCACTTTGTCCGTCGGAGCGGCGTTCGGTGTGCCACCGCCACCGGAATTCGAGCCACCGCAACCACTTAGCGTCAACATCACGGCGGCACCGGCGGCCGCGTACCGCCACCCGCCACGTGCGCGAGCGGGGACCTTGTGGCTCTTCATCATCGGGCAACTCCTTCGAGGGCGGGTTCGGACACTTCGGTGGACATCTCGGTAAAGGCGGCGACGATTTCATCGGTGGTCCGCATCGCGCCGGACTGCAGGTACTCCATGGCGTCCAGGGCAGCGTCATGCCGGTACTCCGAGGAGCCCCCGACGCAGTCGGTGACCACCCGTACGTAGAAGTCGCGCTGGTGCGCGTCGGCGAACGTGTAGTGCACGCAGACATCGGTGAGCCCACCGATGAGGATCAGCGTCGACGCCCTGAGACCGGACAGCACGATCTCGAAATCCGTTCCGATGAAACCGGAATAGCGGCGCTTGACGATATGGAACTCGTGGTTGGGTCCGGCGAAGTCGGGCAGCAGTGCGGGATGCAGCGGCGTGCCGGGCCGGCCGTCGACACAGTGCTCTCCCTCGGCGCCGTCGAGTTCGCGGCCGAAGTCGATCCCGTTGGGGCGGTGTACCTCTTGGAAGAACACGATCGGGATTCGCGCGGCACGTGCGGCGCCGATCAGGCGCTGCGCCCGGGCAATTCGGCCGTCGTACCCGGCCATGTGCGCGATGCCGACCAGTTCGGCCGGCATGTCTCCGGACTCCTGCATGTCAACCACGACCAGCACGGGATTGCCTACTATGAGCGGCTGTTTCGGCATCTAACCTCCTGTGATTGCGATACGTGGATCGGCGGCGGCCTGGAGCAGATCCACGACTGTGTTGATGACGACGTAGATCGCACCCAGCATCAGCGTGACGCCGGCGATCGCCGGGAAGTCCGCGACGGGAATGCTCTGCGCGATGTACTGTCCGATGCCCGGCCAGCCGAATACCTGCTCGACCACCAGGACTCCCGAAAACATCAGGCCCACTTGAAGTCCCGTCATCGACAGGGCGGCGCCGACCGAGTTGCGCAGCACATGCCTGGCCAGGATCCGCGTCTCGGACAGCCCTTTGGCCCGGGCGGTCCGCGCGTAGTCACTGTCGATATCGGCCAGCAGGCTGCTGCGTAGTACCCGGCCGATCGCGACGGCCGGGCCGATCGCGATGACGAACGCCGGCAGAATCAGGTGGTGCATGGCATCGGCCACGACATCGAGCCGCGCGTGCAACAGACCGTCGACGGTGAGCATGCCGGTCGGGCCGGTCGGCGGATTCGGCACCGCGATCCGGCCGTTGGCCGGCACCCAGCCCAGGTCCTGATAGAAGACGATGAGTCCGACGATGCCCAGCAGGAACATCGGCGCCGAGGATCCGGTGAACAACACTGCCCGAAGCACATTCGCGCCCCGCCACCTCAGGGTCGTGCTGAACGCCAGCAGCACTGCGAGCGCGATGGCGATCGCCAGGCCGCACAGCGCCAGCTCCAGGGTGGCCGGAACGAACGACCCGAGATCGGACACCACCGAGTGCCGGGTCCGATACGAGGTGCCCAGATCACCGGTGGCGGCGCCGACCAAGTAGTGCCAGAACTGCACCAGGACAGGGTCGTTGAGTCCCAGCGCTGCGCGCCGAGCCGCCACCGCATCGGCAGACGCCTGCGCACCAAGCTGCGCTTTGACGGGATCGAGCGGCGAGATGTTCTGCAGGACGAACATCACTGCCGTGAGGGCGACCAGAATGGCCGCCATCGCCCCGAGCCGAGACGCTATGAATGTCTTAATGGTCGCCGCCTCTCTTCGCACAGGCACTCGGTGCCCCCAACCGGCCCGTTGTCATCAGGCGGTCGTCCTCATCAAATTGCGCAAACAGTCGCCGGAGATGTTGGCGACCAGAGCCAGCACCAGCACGCCCAGCCCCGGCATCACCGGAATCCACCACTGCTGCAGGAAATAACTCAGGTTTCGCGCCGAGTCGGCACCGAGCTCCGGCGCGGGGGCGGCTTGGCCGAGTCCGAGAAAGGACAGGCCCGCCAGGGTGAGGATCAGGGTGCCGATGTCGAGGCTGGCGGCAACCAGCGCGCCCGGCACCGCGCCCGGCAGCAGGTGCCGTCCGGCGAGCCGAAATCTGCTGACGCCGGCCAGTTTTGCCGCCTCGATGTGTGGGCGCGCAGCCAGCCGCGCCACCTCCCCGCGTACCAGCCGGGCATAGAACGGCCACCACACAATGGAGACCGCGATGAGCGTGTGAAGGAAACTCGGTCCCATCGCGGCCACCACCGCGATCGCCAGCACCGGTGCAGGCAGGGACAGGAAGCCGTCGGTGATGCGCATCAGCGTCGAGTCGATCCAACCGCCCGTCGCACCGGCGACCAGGCCCACGAACCCGCCGATCAGCAGACCCAGTGCCACCACCGCCAGCGCCGCCAACCAACTCGACCGCGCGCCATAGAGCACGCGCGAGAGGATGTCGCGTCCCACACTGTCTGTGCCGAGCAGGAATCCGTGGTCGCCCGGCGGTTGCAGCGGCATCCCGACCGGGATCAGCGGGTCGTGCGGCGCCAGTAGCGGCACCGCGATGACGGCGAGAGACAACACGATCACCAGGGAGAAACCGACCCAGTTGACGATCATCGAGCGCGACTGCGGCAGGGCCAGGCGCAGCCGGCCGCGGACCAGGCTCGGGGCGGAGAGCGCGACAGCCATCAGGGCACCTTCTTTTCGATACAGGCCACCTGGTGTGCGCTGCCGGACTTCCCCACGAGTCGGACATCGAGTTCGTCGCCGCTGCACGCCTCGACCGAGATCGGGCACCGCGGATGGAACGCGCATCCCGTCGGCGGCGACAGCGGGCTCGCGGGTTCGCCTGGCAATACCCGTGATTCGCGTCCGAGGTCGGGAATCGCATCGACCAACGCGCGGGTGTAGGGATGCGTCGGATCTCCGATGACCTGTTCGGCCGGCCCGATCTCCACGATGCGGCCCAGGTACATCACGGCGATGCGATCGGCCACCACGCGGGCGACCGACAGGTCGTGCGTCACGAAGACCACCGACATGTCCAGACTGCGGCGCAGGTCGCCGATCAGGTTGAGCACCGAGGCGGCCAGTGATACGTCCAGCGCGCTGGTCGGCTCGTCGCACAACAGCACCGCGGGTGGCACGATGGTCGCGCGGGCCAGCGAAACCCGTTGGCGCTGACCACCAGACAGTTGACCGGCACGCGATTTCGCCACCTCGGCGGGCAGCCCGACGCGGGCCAGCACCTCGATGACGGCATCGCGTCTGGCCGCCCGGGAGAGTTTCGCGCCGCGCAATCGCTCGGAGATCAACTCGCCAACCGACAGCCACGGGGTGAGTGACGCGCCCGCGTCCTGGAACACCATCTGCGGTCGTTGCCCGCCGGCCACCTCCACGCTGCCCGTGGTCGCCTTCTCCAGGCCGGCGATCACGCGCAGCAGGGTGGATTTCCCCGAGCCGCTCTCCCCCACCAGCGCCAGCGATTCGCCGTGCCCCACTTGCAGCCGCACGCCACGCAATGCCTGTAGCTTGCCGCGCGGCGCGACGGCAAAGGTCTTGGTCACGTCAGTCACCGTGACGGCGGCGGGGAGCTCAGCCGCGGCCGCACCGATCGGCTGTCCGACAACGGGTTCCGGTGTACCGACGGGGTCCGGATCATGCTCGTCTGGCAGCTGCTCCGGTGTCAGCAGGCAGGCGCTGACCCGTCCGGTACCGACGGAAACCGGCTCAGGCGGTGATTTCGCGCAATCGTCGGTGGCCTGCCCGCAGCGGGGGGTGAATGCGCACCCGGGCAACGGCGTCAGCGCACTCGGTACCGACCCCGGCATCGCGGCAAGCCGCTTGTCACGGGCGGTCTGCAGCGTCAACCGTGAACGCAGCAGTCCCCGGGTATAGGGGTGGGCGGGTGAACCGAGGACCTCTGCGGTAGGGCCGACCTCGGCGATACGGCCCGCATAGAGCACCGCGATGCGGTCGGAAATCTGGGCCGCCACCCCGAGGTCGTGAGTGATGAAGACGATGCTGCAACCGATTTCGTCGCGCAGCCGCTGCAGCAGCCGGAGTACCTGTGCCTGCACGGTGACGTCGAGTGCTGTGGTCGGCTCGTCCGCGATGATGAGGTCCGGGTTGCCGGCGATCGCGATGGCGATCATTACCCGCTGCCGCAGACCGCCGGAAAGTTCGTGCGGATAGGCACGCATTCGCCGCGCCGGGTCGGGGATGCCGACCGCGGTCAACAGGCGCAGCGCTTCGTCGGCGCTGCCGGCAGCCTCGGCGACCTGCTTGCCGATCCGCATCGTCGGATTCAACGACGTCATCGGGTCCTGGAACACCGCGCCCAGATCGAGCCGACGAACTGTGCGCAGCGCCTTGGCATCTCCGTGCACCATGTCCGAACCTGCCACCGCGATACTGCCGTCGATTCGGGCCGACGCCGGAAGCAGTCCGAGCATGCCGAATCCCAATACGCTTTTCCCCGAGCCGGATTCGCCGACCAATCCCAGGATTTCACCGGGCAACACCGCCAGGGACACACCGCGCAGCGCGTGCACCTCGCGCCCATTGCGCCGGAAGGTGACATGCAAGCCTTCGACGGTTGCCACCGCGTCGGGGTTCGGCGATGCCGCGGGGCGCGCGTGCGACGCGTCCAGTACAGATACAGCGGTGCCCATGAGCGCTCTCCCGCATTGTCATCGCCACGCCTTGGTACGTCTTCGAACCGCTGGCCTGTCAGTTGACAGTTTTCCCTTTGGACGAACCCGCCTGGTATCGCCCGGGTAAGCACGATGTAAGCAACTCGCTCGCGTGGGTAACCGCGGCATATCGCATGTTTCTGTCGCATGACAGATACGGGCGGCGATACCGGTCGGCGCCACGATGGACCACGATGAATGGATGTCGATCACCCGCACCGGACGACCACGGCTGCACACGCAACGTCGCCCGGGCATCACCGCACGAGACGAAATACTCGATGCGGCAAGCGAATTGTTCACCACGTTGGGTTACACCGGCACGTCCACGAGAACCATTGCCGACTCGGTCGGCATCAGACAGGCCTCGCTGTATCACTACTTCAAGACCAAGGACGACATCCTGTGCGCTCTGCTGAGCCAAACTGTCACGCCGACACTGGCGTTCATCACCACCCTGAACGACGCCGCCCCGACCTTGACCGCCACCGAACACCTGCACGCACTGGCGGCCTTCGACGGAGACCAATTGCTCAGTGGCAACTGGAATCTGGGCGCCCTCTATTTGCTTCCCGAGGTACGCGCCGACCGTCTCGAACCGTTCTGGTCCGATCGCGAACGACTTCGACTGCACTACCTGACACAGAGCGAGAGAGTGCTGGAGCGGACCGGCGTGCATCCGGCCGCCGCCGATCTACCGTTCCGGTTGGTCGAATCCCTGGTCAACATATGGTCGGTGCCGCACGGCCCGCGGCGATCGGAATTACCCATGCACGTCGCCGATGCCGGCGTGCGGGTACTGGGCGTCCTCGACGCCGAGACACCCGGACTGCGCAAGCGCACCAGCCAAGTCATCGAACTACACACCTGCCGGATAACCTCGTAGCGTGTTTCACGTACTGAACATCACGTACATCCAGCCCCTCGACGTCGTCGACCAGTCGCGGCCGGCGCATCTGGAATGGCTTGGCAAGCTGGTCGACGAGCGGCGCATCCTGCTGGCCGGCCGGCTGGAATCGCAGGGTGGCGCCGTGCTGATCGCGTCGGACATGTCGGCCGAAGAAGCCGACGCCCTCACCGCCTCCGACCCGTACGTGCACGCCGGCGTCGCCAGCTACGAGCGGGTCAGCTTCAACGCCGGTTTCCGCGCTGCCGGACTGTAGCGCGCAATTCACAGCCGAATCCGGGATTAGTTCCGCCCCGGCTGCCGTTGAGTCTGGTCAGGGCTCCACGATTGCCCTCATTTCGTTACCTTCGCTAATCTTTTGCGTTAGGTACACGCCGCTAGGCAAGCCGAGAATGAAGAGGACTGACAAAGCATGACCACGACTGTTTCCGCCTACGCCGCGACCTCAGCGACCAGCCCGCTGACCAAGACCACCATCGAGCGCCGTGACATCGGCCCGCACGACGTGGCATTCGACATCAAGTTCGCGGGCATCTGTCACTCGGACATCCACACCGTCAAGTCCGAATGGGGCCCGGCCAACTACCCCGTCGTACCCGGTCACGAGATCGCCGGCGTGGTCACCGCCGTCGGCTCCGAGGTGACCAAGTACCAGGTTGGCGACCACGTCGGCGTCGGCTGCTTCGTCGACTCCTGCCGTGAGTGCGAGAACTGCCTGGCCGGTCTGCAGCAGTACTGCACCGGCAAGGGCGGCAACATCGGCACGTACAACGCCACCGGCCGCGACGGCACCCCCACCTACGGCGGTTACAGCACCGCCATCGTGGTCGATGAGAACTACGTCCTGCGCATCCCGGACAGCATCCCGCTGGACAAGGCCGCTCCCCTGCTGTGCGCCGGCATCACGCTGTACTCGCCGCTGCGGCACTGGAACGCCGGGCCGGGCAAGAAGGTCGCCATCGTCGGTCTCGGCGGTTTGGGCCACGTCGGCGTGAAGCTCGCCGTCGCGATGGGCGCCGAGGTCACCGTGCTGAGCCAGTCGCTCAAGAAGATGGAAGACGGCCTGCGTCTGGGCGCGCACCACTACTACGCCACCAACGACCCGGACACCTTCAAGAAGCTGGCCGGCACCTTCGACCTGATCATCAATACGGTGTCGGCGAACCTCAACATGGGCCTCTACCTGAGCCTGCTCAAGTCCGACGGCACGCTCGTCGAGCTGGGCGCTCCCGAGAAGCCACTCGAGGTGCCGGTGTTCCCGCTGATCGGCATGCGTCGCACCCTCGCCGGTTCGTTGATCGGCGGCATCCCCGAGACCCAGGAGATGCTGGACTTCTGCGCCGAGCACGACGTCACCCCGGAGATCGAGATCATCGAGGCCTCCTACGTCAACGAGGCCTACGAGCGCGTCATCGCCAGTGACGTGCGGTACCGCTTCGTGATCGACACCGCCACCATCTGATTCGGACGCCCGGTGGCCGACGATCCGGTAGACATCCTGCAGCGCTGGGAGCTCGCAGGCGGTGTCTGGCGGATCATCGGCCGCCGCGCGAACGAACTGACCATCGGGTTGTTCCAGTGCGACGGCGGCGAGCGCGTCGACGTGATCCGCTCCGGTGACGCCGCATTGGTCGCCTTCATCGGCGACCGGGAGTCCAACGCGGACTAGCGGACAGGTTGACGAAATTTACCGGCACGCACTATTACTTTGATCATGACGCCCACCCGCTGCGCTCCGCTGTCCCGGCTGGCTCTCGTCGGCGTGGCCATCGCCCTGCTGCCGGTAAGTGTCGCGAATGCCGACCCTGACCCGGCACCGCCGCCGGTGTCCCCCGGCGTCACAGGCGTACTGAACGACTGGCAGAAATCCGTATGTGAGGCAGGCAGTTTCACTCAAGACGATCCCGCGATCGCGGCGCGCGACTGGCCGGGCGCGGTGCGGGCGGGTACCTGCGCGAGCGCGGTGAATCCCGGCCTGACCAACGGTCTGTGGATCTCGCAGTGGACCGCCAACAGCGACATGACCTCGGCGCTGCAGCGGAATTTCATGGCGCTGTTCGCGTCAGCAGTCAGCGATCAGACGGCGATCATCACCTTCGCAGTCGCCTCGCCGGAAGCGCGGAAATCGCTTGAGCCGTTGACGAAATTCGGGTTCACCATCAACCCGGTGCCGCCGCTGGCCTGATGGCCGGGCGTCAGTGCCCGTGGCTACCCGGACTGCCGTGACCACCCGTGGTCGAGCCAGTCGTCCCGCCAGTGCCGCCCGGATGATTGTTGTTCATGTCCGACGGCATATGGCATTGGCCGGCGACGATGACCTGCCCCGGCTCGCACACGATCGTGTCATCAGCAACCGCGGCGGGTACCCCGATCGCCAACGTCAGCGCAGTCATGGCGCTGGCAGCGAAAAGACGTGAGATCGATGTCGATAGCGCCATGGTCGGTCCGCCTGTTCTCGACGCGTAAAGAACAATATTAACGCCGAGCCAAATAACTGCGGGGCGCATTCGGCAACCCGATACGCCCCGCAATCACAGCATTGAGCTGCGTTTAGAAGTCCCAGTCCGCGTCTTCGGTGTTGACGGCCTTGCCGATCACGTACGAGCTACCCGAGCCCGAGAAGAAGTCGTGGTTCTCGTCGGCGTTCGGGGACAGCGCCGACAGGATCGCCGGGTTCACGTCCGTCTCGTCGCGCGGGAACAGCGCTTCGTAGCCGAGGTTCATCAGCGCCTTGTTGGCGTTGTAGCGCAGGAACTTCTTGACGTCCTCGGTCAGGCCGACGCCGTCGTACAGGTCCTGCGTGTACTCGACCTCGTTGTCGTACAGCTCGAACAGCAGCTCGTAGGTGTAGTCCTTGAGCTCGGTCCGCTTGGCCTCGTCGACCATGGCCAAGCCACGCTGGTACTTGTAGCCGATGTAGTAGCCGTGCACCGCTTCGTCACGGATGATCAGCCGGATCATGTCGGCGGTGTTGGTGAGCTTGGCGCGCGAAGACCAGTACATCGGCAGGTAGAAGCCCGAGTAGAACAGGAAGCTCTCCAGCAGCGTCGAGGCCACCTTGCGCTTGAGCGGCTCGTCACCCCGGTAGTACTTCATGACGATTTCGGCCTTGCGCTGCAGGTTCGGGTTCTCCTCCGACCAGCGGAACGCCTCGTCGATCTCCACCGTGGAGCACAGCGTCGAGAAGATGTTGCTGTAGCTCTTGGCGTGCACCGACTCCATGAAGGCGATGTTCGTGTAGACGGCCTGCTCGTGCGGGGTCAGCGCATCGGGAATCAGGCTGACGGCGCCGACGGTGCCCTGGATGGTGTCCAGCAGCGTCAGACCCGTGAAAACGCGCATGGTGAGCTGCTTTTCACCGTCGGTCAGCGTGCCCCAGGACGGGATGTCGTTGGACACCGGCACCTTCTCCGGCAACCAGAAGTTGCCCGTGAGGCGGTCCCAGACCTCAGCGTCCTTGTCATCCTGCACACGGTTCCAGTTGATCGCGGAGGCCCTGTCGATCAGCTTCATACCTTCAGACACCGTGACCCCATTTCACCTGGAACTGTGTTTGCCGAGCTGGCACCACAGACACTACCCCTGGTGTTTACCTTCGACGAACACCGCTAAAAGTTGTGTTTTCGTGTCGCGCCGGTGAGGCCGATTCAGCGGATGAATTCGTACTCCGCCGACTGGAACTTCCGGGTCTCGAGCCAGTACTGCCAGGTCATGCCACTCCACAGCGTCCGGTTCACGCCGTGCTCGTCCATGTACCAGCTGTGGCAACCTCCCGTGCTCCACACGGTGCCGGCCAGGTCCTGCTGCAACTCGGCGTTGTAGTCGTCCTGCGCGCGCCGGCTCGGCATCAGCGCGGCGGCGCCCGCCTTGTCGGCGGCGGCGATGGCCTGCGCGGCGTAGCGGATCTGCGACTCGATCATGAACACCACCGAGTTGTGCCCCAACGCCGTGTTCGGCCCCAGCAGGAAGAACAGGTTCGGCATGTTCGCCACGGTGATGCCGCGGTGCGCAGCCATGCCCTCCCGATTCCAGCGGTCGACCAGGTCCTCTCCCCCGAGGCCCTTGATGTCGACGTAGGTGTACGAGTCGGTGACGTGAAAACCGGTGCACCACACCACCACATCGACCGGATGCTCGACGCCGTCGCGGGTGACGATGCCGCTGGCCGTCATCCGCTCGATACCCTCGGTGAAGACCTGCGTCTTGGGGTTGGCGATGCCGCGATAGTAGGTGTCGGAGTTCAGGATTCGCTTACAGCCCGCCACATAGTTCGGGGTGAGCTTGCGACGCAGTTCACGGTCTTTGACGCTGCGGTTGATGTTCCATTTGCCCAGCAGCTCACCGATTTTGAGCAGTCGCGGCTGTTTGGTCATCGCGAAGCCGACGCCTTCGTGGATCCAGTAGATGCCGGTGCGCATCAGCGCGCGAGCACCGGGCACCCGGCGGAAGGTGTCTTTCATCCACTCGGGAAAAGCGTTGTTGGGCCGAGGCATGACCCAGGCCGGGGTGCGCTGGTACAGGTGCAGCTCGGCCACTTGGTCGACGATGGCGGGCACGATCTGGATGGCACTGGCGCCGGTGCCGATCACCGCGACGCGCTTACCGGTGATGTCGACGCTGTGGTCCCACTGCGCGGAATGGAAAGTGACACCGGCAAATTCGTCACTGCCATCGACCTCGGGGACGGACGGGATGTGCAATCCGCCGGCTCCGGAGATGAGGAACTGCGCGATGTACTCCTGGCCGCTGCCGTCGTAGATGTGCCAGCGCCGCTCGTCTTCGTCCCAGTGCGCGCGGTCGACGTGCGTGTTGAAACGAATGTTGCGGCGCAGCCCGTGCTTGTCGGTGACGCCCTTGAGGTAGTCGAAGATCTCGGGCTGGAACGACCACATGTGCGTCCAGTCCGCCTTCGGCTCGAAGGAGAACGAGTACATATGTGACGGGATGTCGCACGCGCAACCCGGGTAGGTGTTGTCGCGCCAGGTGCCGCCGACCTCGCCGGCCTTCTCCAGGATCAGGAAGTCGCGCTTGCCGAAGCCCTGCTTCCGCAGCGCGATGCCCATGCCCAACCCGGAAAAGCCGGACCCGATGATCACCGCCCGCGTCACGATGGGCTCGGCGGCGACCTCATTGCCGGCGGGCTGCGCTCCAGCTGACTGCTCGACCGTCATGAACCTGCTCTTTCCTGGGAACGGCGGTACCGGATACTGCACAGTCTCCGGTCAGACCCACGCGGTGTCAACGCACCACGTCAGGATCGGATTGTCAGCCGACGGATTCTTCGCGGCGCACCGCGTCGTGCACCGGCAGGTCGAGGTCGAACCGGATGCCGAGCAGCCTGGCGGTGCCGTTGATGGCACCGATCATGATCGTGGTCATGTGCGCGACGAACTGGTCGCGGGGCAGCCGGCGCGGTGTGTCGTCACTGCCGCCGAGCCACCAGTCGGTCGCCGAGGCGGCCGCGCCGAAGAGCGTGAACGCGGCCAGCTCGAAGATCGCCGAGTCCAGGTCCATGTCCTTGAGCTCGCCGCTGATCATGGCGGCGATGGCCAGGGTGATGTCGCGGCCCCGGTTGACGGTCGTCATCGCGGCGGCGGACTGGTCGGCGAACCGGCCCTGCAGCAGGAAGCGCACCACGTTGGGGTGCTGGTCCACCAGGTCGACGTAGTGTTCGACGGCGCGGCCGATGATCTGCCCCGTCGAATCGTGCTCGATGTCGATGGACGGAATGACGGCCGCCCACAACATGTCCCGCATCCGCTCGCCGATCTGCGAGAACATGTCGGACTTGTCGGCGAAGTGCCGGTAGATCTTGGGTTTGGCGGTGCCGGCCTCTTCGGCGATCTCCCGCACGCTGACGTTCGGGCCGAGGCGGTCGATCGCGCGGAACGCGGCGTCGACGATCTCCTCGCGGACCTTCAGCCGATGTTCGCGCCAGCGCTCGCTGCGCGCATCGACTTTCTCGGGCGCACCCTTGGGCGGAGTGACCTTCACCTGCACGGTGACCGAGGGAACGTTCACGCCCGGCACACCAGGAACTTTCACCCCGGCCTGGATGCCGGTACGTGGAAGAGATGGCCTGCGCACCCCGCCACTGTACCGGGCCAGGCAATTCTGACCTGCTCAGACTGCCCGGCGCGGCGAACGTCACATGCGCAGGCGCGTCGTCGCACCCAGGCGGCCGACAGGCTTCGCGCGTAGCATCAGCCTCAGGCCTCGCCCGAAAGTACCGGCCTGACAGGGACTGATCACATGGTGCAGCGGTACGACGTCGTCGTTGCCGGCGGAGGTCCGGCGGGATCGGCGGCTGCCTGGCAAGCCGCGCAGACCGGCGCGAGTGTGGTCGTCCTCGACAAGGCCACGTTCCCGCGCGACAAGCCGTGCGGTGACGGCCTGACCGCCCGCGGGGTCAGCTACCTGCAGAAGATGGGCCTGGCGAAACAGGTCGCCGAGTTCCACCAGATCAATCGGGTCACGGTGTTCAGCCCACACCGGTGGGAGCTGTCGTTCCCCCGCCGCCCTGGCATGCCCGACCACGGCTGCACCGTCAGCCGTACCCATTTGGACGCCCTGCTGCTCGGCCACGCCGCCGCCGCGGGCGCGGAAGTGCGCGAGGACACCGAGGTGTCGGGCGTCGAGTGCAATGACGACGGCAGGGTCACCGGGGTGGTCCTCAAGGACGGCGAGACCGTGCACGGCGACGCCGTCATCGCGGCCGACGGTGCGTACTCACCGATCAAACGGGCGCTGCATGTCGATTCGGACTACCACGGCTATTCGGCCATCGCGATTCGCGCCGAGATGCCGGCCGACCGTCCCGACTCCGACGCGCTGGAGATCTATCTCGAGCTTGTCTTCGATGGCGACCAGTTACCCGGCTACGGCTGGGTTTTCCCAATGGGCAACGACACCTTCAATATTGGGCTCGGCTACGTCAACAGCTACCGCAACTGGCAGGCCATCAACGCGACCCGGTTCCTCGGTGACTTTCTGCAGACGCTGCCGCGCGACTGGGATCTGCCGTCGATCGACGCGTTGAAGAAGAACAAGAGCGTGCGGGCCTGGCGGCTGCCGATGGGGTTCACCACGTGGCCGCCGTGGCGGCCCGGGGTCTTGTTCGCCGGCGACGCGCTGGGCGCCGGTAAACCCGCCTCCGGTGCCGGCATCTCCAAGGCGCTCGAATCCGGTTTGGCCGCAGGCGAATGCGCCATCGCTGCGCTCATGAACGGCAGTCCCGACGACTTCACCAACTACCAGCAGCGCATCGAATCCGCGTGGGGCCGCGAATACCGGCGCGGCCGCTTCTTCCACAAACTGGCCGGTATCCCGATGGTGGCCGGCGCCGGGCGCAGAGCAGTCGACAGCCGCGCCTTCCGCGATCTGTTGCTCAAGTCGCTGTACAAGAAGGCCGAGGGGCCGGCGCATACCTGAGCGTCACGCTGCCGGCCTGGCGCCCTTGCGTGACGGCGCGCGATCGGCCTTCGCACTCGCGGGCGCGTCGGATTTGGTTGTGGCCCCGGCGGAATCGCGACGACGGCCATCGGCTTTGGCGGCCGGAGCCGCAGCGTCGGCATCCTGACTTGCGTGGCCGGGGTCAGTGGATTGCTCGCGCTGTTCGCGGGGCGCCCGGGCGGGCTCGACGGAGTCTGCCGTTGGTCTCCGCAGTTTTCCGGACTTGGATGGCTTCGACGGCGTGGTGCCGGATGACTGCGGCGCAGCCTGCGACTTCACGGGCGACGTTGGCGTTGCTGTCGCCCGAGGTGAGCTGCCGCCCGCAGGCAACGACTGTGGGGCCGCCGTCGATGAGGCGGCGACCGCCGAGGCAGTGCTCGGCGCCGTTGCCGCCGACGGCTTCTGACCCCCGACGACCTGCAACAGTTTGGCCGCCGGACGAGTGATGTTCGTCAGCGCCGCAGTCAGATTCACCACCGACTGCCGAATGGCCTTGGCCAGAGGTGAGTTATCGACCGGCCGCGCCGGATGGTCCGTGGTGGGTGTCGTCGGTTCGGTGGCGTCGACGTTCGGTTGCGGCAGTGTTGGCTTGAAGCTGCCGGTGCGCAGAATGTCCAGTGACTGCTGGAGTGCTCCAGGCAGCGCCTTGATGGCGGCACTGAAGTTGGCCTGTGGCGTCGTCCAGCTGAACTCCTTGACCTGGCTGGGGTCCGCAGTCCTGTCATAGGCGCTTTCGATGAACACGCGAAGTACGGGGTCCATGGCGTCGACGAGACGCTGCGCCCCGATCACGGACGCGACAAGGCGCAGCGGCGCGAGCAGCGGCAGGCGTTGCGGGAAGGTCACGTAGGTCGTGTTGCCCACGGTGGTGGTGACCGTGTTGGAACTGCTCTTCGGTTCCAGCGCATAACCCGGGAGGACATGTTCGAACAGGATGCCCACGAGGGCGTTGGCGATGGCCAGTGGATTGAAATAGGCCGGGAAGTCGGCGAATCCGTCGTACTGATTTTGGTAGACGGTGGTCTGAAACGGGCTGTCCGACGGCCCGGGCCGTCCGAGTGGAAAGAGATCACCCAGGATCGGCACGCGATTCCATGTGGTGAAGCGCGACAGGATGCCGCCGTTCGGCTGGTACGGATCGCCGATGAGCGTGAACGCGTAGTCGCCGGCATGAGCCACATAGGCCGGGTCCTTGGCCATATCGGCGCGCGCGATCTCGGCGACCTCGGCTCCTTGGGACATGCCGAGGATCGTTATCTTCTGACCGGGCGCCTGTTTGGCGATGTCCTGCTCGAGATATCCGGCGCCGATGCGTTCGGACTGCTTCAGTGAGTGTGGCCAATAGGGCACGTCCGACAAACCAGGTAGCGCCGAGATGATCGGCCACTCGACGTTGATCTGCCCCGGGTACGGCACGACGTGGAACGAATCGCCCTGCGGGACAGTCGTTCCATAGAAGAACAACGGGATACTCAGCCCGAACGGGTCGAACGATCCCCCGACTCCGATCGTGGTGTCGACGAGCCGTATCGCGGCCTGCGACACGACCGGTGCACCCGGCGATGACACACCGACCACTGTCGCCGCGGCGATGCCGACCGCGACACCCCTCACCAAAACAGTGGCCGTCCAGTGCTGTTGTTGCGTTGAGCTAACCCCCATAGCCGCAGGACACTATTGCAATCACCCAGTTCAAACAAGACCTCTTTTTAAAAACAAGAAGTCTTGTTCAAAACCGCCCGCGATCGCTGCGCGGAAGGTATGACGGGATAGCGGTCAGCGCAACGAGGCGGCGATACCGGCCCGGACCACTGCCATGAAACCGGTCAGATTGCCGATCAGGGTGTCGATGCTCGGGTGCGAACCACCATCGGCTTCGCGGTCGTGCAGCCAGTCGGCCACCGCCTCGAACAGACCGCCCACCGTCAGGACGGCCAGCGCATGGAAGTCCACGGCGGCGCGGCCGGCACTCTCCGGGAACTCGCGACGTCGCCAAAGCTCTTCGAGAAACGTTGCAGTCCAACGTCGATTCTCGCGGCGCTGCCGCTCGACCCGTGGCGAGATGCCTGCACATTCCCCGAAAGCCACCACCGCGATCCGGGGGTCATCGACCAAGGCATGGGCGAACGCCGACAGCAGCTGCTCAACCAGCGCGTCATTGTCAGCGGTGGTGGTGTCGAGGATTTCGACAACGTGACGTTCGATCCGCTCGGCGATCTGGCTGAGCAACTCGATGTAGCAGTCTTCTTTGCTGTCGAACGTCTCGTAGAACGCCTTGTTCCCCACGAATGCGTTCTGACATATCTGCTCGATCGAGGTGTTCGCATAGCCGTCGCGGGCGAACAGCTCGAATGCGGACGCCAACAGTTGTTCCCGACGGTGGATTCGGCGCTGCTCGGCGTCGAGACCACGTATCGTCCGCGGGCTCCGCGACGTCGCGGATCGTGGCGCGGTGGTGCTCTTGCCTGTGGCCGCCGGCGGTTTGCCCATGGCCCCGGAGTGTAGTGGCGCCGCACGAACGGCGACTGCGTCAGCGCCGGCCGCGGTGCGCCTTCCCCGGCTTGCGGGCGACCTTGCCGGCCGCAGTTTTTCCGGCCGCGGCCCGGGCAGCCTGCTTCGCCAGGGTTTTTTCTCGCGCGCTGCGTTTCGGCGCCGGCTCGGCCTGCCCCCGCGATGAGCTGGCCTTGCGGCCCCGCACGATGCCGATGAACTCCTCGACCAGCTCCGGCTGCTCCCCTTCCTGGAAGGCGAGCGCGACGGGGCAGGTGGGCGCGTCGGTGATCGGACGGTACGTGAGGTCTTTGCGGTGATACAGCCGCGCCAGGGACTGCGGAACGATGAGCGCACCCAGCCCGGCGGCGACGAGTTCTATTGCGTCCTCAGTGGTTTCGGGCCGGTGATCGACTGGGTTGCCGGGCGCGTCCGCCCATGCGACGACGTGGTCGAGCGGGAGGAGGATCGGCTCGCCGTCGAGGTCCGCGGCGGCGATGTCGTCGACGGCGGTGAGCACGTGATCGGTCGGCACCACGGCCACCGTCGTCTCCTCATAGAGCGCGATGACGGCCAGTCCCGTCGTGTCCGCCGGCAGCCGGAGCAGAGCGACGTCGATGGTCCCGGCCCGCAGTGCGTCGGCCGCGTCCGCCGCGGTGACGGGGTGCAGCACCAGCGGGACCGCTGGGTGGCGGTCGGCCCAGATCCGCGCCCACTTCGCGGGCGTCCCGCCGGGGACGTACCCGAGGGTCAACGAGGGCGAACTCACGGCCATCACGCTACCCAAACGAGTGTCGGGTGGTTCGCCGTCGGCGCCGATAATTGAGGCATGACCGGACTCGGCGTCTTCACGTTCCATCTCGTCGAGATGCCTGTCACCACGACGGTGCCGCTACTGCGACGGCCGCCGCGGCCGGACCAGGTGGCGGGGCTGCACTACGCCGAGTGCCTGTCGTTGATGCGGCTCGGTGCGCCGACCGTCTCCCCCGACCGACTGCAGTTGCGGCGGCTGGCGATGTTCGCCCGCTGGGACGACGAGAGCGCGATCGACGAATTTCTGGCCGGTTCCGGCGCACGGTTCGCCACGGGCTGGCACGTCCGGATGACGTTCCTGCGACGCTGGTCCACACTGGCGGCGCTCCCCGGCCTGCCGCAAGAGGCCGATGCCTCCGACGACGACGAGCCCGTCGTCGCAGTCACCTTGGCTCGGATGCGATTGCCCGAGGTCCCCCGCTTCCTCACCTGGGGCAAGCCGGTCGAGCGGCTGGTCCGCGACCATCCGGAGGCCACCCTGGCGCTGGCCGCGATGCGCCCGCCTCGCTCGATCTCCACCTTCTCGATCTGGAGCTCGGTTCGGGCGATGACGGACATGGTGCACGGCCGCGGTGCCGCGGCAGAGGTCCTAGACCCGGCTCGACATGCCGATGCGATGGCCGAACGGCGCCGCCGCGACTTTCACCGCGAGTTCGCGACCTACCGGTTCCGTCCGCTGTCCGAGCACGGCAGTTGGGACGGACGTACCAATTACGTCCCGCGGCGTTCCAGCTTGTAGTGCAAGCGGACGGCCGGCATGTTCCACATTCGCAGCACATGATCGGTGCGGAGCACCTGCTCACCGTCGACGTAGAGGTCGAACGTCTCATGCACGGGCGCGCGCCGCGCGAAGTAGCGCCCGCGATCGCGCACCAGGACGTACGCCCCTTCGGCGCCCCACGGGCCCGCCGGTGAGGACAGTCGCAGGCCGCCGTCCGGCAGGTGCTGCGGCTGCAGGAACACCTGGACGTTGCCCTCCTCCAACGGGAACGTCACGTGCACGCTCGGCCGCTCGGCACCGGGAAGCGTTCTGCGCGAATAACATCCGCTGAACACGGTGTCACCGTTGCCGCGCAGGGTCCGAATCCAGCCGGCGGCAACCTGCTCCCCGCCGCCGTCAGTGATCACCGAAACCCGGCCGTCGATGCCCCGCGCCACATCGAGGGGTCGCATCGGCAGAGCCAGTTGTTGCACGCGCTTGCCGAACATGCGCGAAATCAGCTCACCGCCCGGCCAGAACAACGGCGACCAGCTGCTCCAGACCTCCATGCGCCATCGCGCCGTGTGCGTGTAGAAATCGTGAATCATCGGGTGGACGGCCGCGGCGTCGAACCCCGGCCCGGAAAGACCCTCGAGATCGGGTTGCAGTCCGGCGTCCGGATCGCCGTCAAGCAGGGCCCCACCGCGCCGAGCCGCTTCCTCGAGCAGCCAGCTGTTCCCGCCGCCGGCGGATCCGAGCGGCGCCTGCAGCCAGGCCTCGCCGCCATCGAGGTCGACGCCTCGTCCGGTCGTCCGCCAGAACTTGCGCGTCGCGAGATCCAGCGTCGAAAACTCCACCTCGCGGATCGTACGGGGTTGTCCCAGCGACGTACCGATAGGCTGATGCCCATGAGCAGGCCCAACGCGCAGTCCATGAAACCCGCCACCGCGGCGAAGAAGCTGGACGTCTACTTGCCCGCGACGCCTGCGGAGTTCCAGGAGAACGCGATCACCCGCGACGAGCTCGCCGCACTGCAGGCGGACCCGCCGCAGTGGCTCAAAGACCTCCGCAAGAACGGGCCGCACCCCAAGAACCTGGTGGCGGCCAAGCTCGGCATCTCGATCGCCGGCCTGACGCGCGGTGACGTTGAGAAGGCGCTGACCACCGAGCAGATCGACGCCCTGCTCGAGGAGATGCCCGACTGGCTGGTCATCGAGCGCGAGAGCTACCAGACCGTGCTGCGCGAACAACGGCGCATCAAGGCCCTGCACGCGGATCAGGCTCGCGAGGGCTGATTCGCAGCGCCCGCCGAATGGCCAGATTTCGCACGCCCTTTCGTGATTTGCGTGTCCCAACCGACCACTGGACGCCGTGGGCTGCGGTCGCGGTCTTCGGCTGGGCCGAGTGGGTGACGTGGCGGGCTTCGCGGGAGTGGCTGCCGTCCGACGCCACCGATCCCCGCCAGATCGTCGATGGCGAATACGTTCTGGTGCTGGGCAATCCGATTCCGTCGATACAGCGGTGGCGCGTTCGGATCGCGGTGCGCTCGACCGATCCTCATCGCGCCCGATTCATCTTCTCGGGCGGCGCGGTGCGCACGGGAATCGCAGAAGCGCAGATGATGGCCGACTATGCCATTGGCTCCCTGGGTGTCCCGACGGCCAACGTGGTCATCGAGGATCAGTCACGCACCACGGTCGAGAACATCGTCAACTCACTACCGCTGGTGGCCGACGGCCCTGCGATCAAGATCGCGTCGGACACATTTCATGCCCGCCGTGCTCGGCAGATTCTTCACGACCAATCACCGCAACTGGCAAAGCAATTGGTACGGGCCCGCGACTACATCCCGCTCGAATACGGGCCCGTGCACCTGGCGGCACTGGGCTTCGAGAAGTACCGACAGCGGCGCGCACGAGCAAGGCAAGGTTGGTCCGATGACTGACACACCGAACCCGCCGCTGGGCATCGCCACGTTCAACGTCAACGGGGTCCGGGCGGCACGCCGTCGCGGCTTCGACGCCTGGCTCGCCGGGCGTGGTCTCGACGTGGTGGCTCTGCAGGAGTTGCGCTGCCCGCCCGACGAAGTCGGCGCGTTCGACGGTTATCGCGCGGCAATCGACTGCGGCTCGATCCCGGGCCGCAACGGCGTCGCGATCCTGACCCGCGAGGCACCGTCGAACGTACGGACCTGGGTCTCACATCCGCCGCGCACTCGAGGCCTCGCGGCCTATGCGCACGAGGGCCGGTACCTCGAGGTCGACCTCGCGGACGCTCCACTCACGGTGGCGTGCCTCTACCTACCGAAGGGCGGCCTGCCCGCGCACCTGCAGCGCCCCGGCAATATCCGCGACGTGCCTGACGGCGGCGCCAAGTACGACCGGAAGATGCGCTTCCTCGGGGCGTTCGCGCGTGAGTTGAGCCGGAACCGCCGGGCGGCGCTCCAGGCGGGCCGCGAGTTCCTGCTGCTCGGCGACCTGAACCTGGCCCATCTCCCACACGACGTGACCAATTGGCGGCCCGCGCAGAAAATGGAGGGCTTCCTGCCTGAGGAACGCGCCTGGCTGGACGCACAGATCGGGCCGCGCACGCTCGTCGACGTGGTCCGGAAGCTGCACGGCGACCGCCCCGGGCCGCTGTCCTGGTGGAGTTGGGCCGGCGAGTCGTTCGTCAAGGACGTGGGCTGGCGGATCGATCACCACCTGGCCACGCCGCGGCTCGCGCGGACCGCCGTGTCGGTGACCGTCGACAAGGAGCCCGAACCCGGCGCGCGGCTGTCCGATCACGCGCCCGTGGTCGTGCGGTACGCCTTCCCCTGAACACCGGCCGCGCACACGATGAGTTCTGCACGGGTGGGCGGTCTACCTCTGTGACGGCCCCGCGTCCGGGCGCCGCGGACCACAGGAGTTGCCCGATGCACCCCATGCTCTTCATCAACCTGCCCGTCGCCGACGTCGCGCGCTCGCGGCAGTTCTTCACCGGCCTCGGCTATTCATTCAACGAGACCTTCAGCAGCGACAACGCCGTGACGCTGGTGCTCGGTGAAAACCAGTTCGCGATGCTGACCCAGCGCGACGTCTTCGACTCCTTGCATCCGGTCCAGACCGCTGACGCGTCGCAGAAGGAATGCGTTGTCTGTTTGGGCGTCGACAGCCGTGAATGCGTGGATGGGCTCGTGGACCGCGCCATCGCCGCCGGCGGCACGGTGGGCGACACCGACGACGAGGACTTCATGTACGGCCGCAGCTACAACGATCTCGACGGCCACTCCTGGCAGATCTTCTGCATGACACCCGTGGCCGCGGGGGTGTCCGAATAGAAACAGGCCATGGGTGCGGACCGTCGGCGCGGGCAGCACAACCCTGAGCGAAACGCGCAAAAGCCCGACTAATACGTACAAGCTCGCATTGTGATGCCGGTTACAGCGACCCTTCTGAGATTGCTCCAGCCACACCCTCAGGAGATAGCTGATGTTGGTTGTTCTCGGCCTGACCATGGTCGCCGCGTTCATGGTCGTCATCATGACCAAGCGCGCCACGCCCATCGTGGCGTTGATCGCGGTTCCGGTGACCTTCGGTCTGCTGGCTGGGACGGGCACCGGGATCGGGATCGGGAAGATGATCACCGACGGCATCAAGGACCTGGCGCCCACGGCCGCGATGCTGTTCTTCGCGATCGTGTTCTTCGGGATCATGATCGATGTCGGACTGTTCGATCCGGTCGTGCGCACCGTGATCCGAATGGTGGATCACGATCCGGCGCGACTGGTGATCGGCACCGCGGTGCTGGCGGCGGTTGTCTCGCTCGACGGTGACGGTTCGACCACCTACATCGTCACGGTCTCGGCGCTACTCCCCCTGTATCTGAAGCTGGGTGTGAGCCCGGTGGTGCTCACCGTGGTTGCCGGGTTGGCCAACGGCACCATGAACATCCTGCCGTGGGGCGGCCCGACTGCGCGCGCGGCGGCCGCACTGAAGATCTCTCCGTCCGAGGTGTTCGTCCCGATGATCCCGTCGCTGATCGCCGGCATGTTCATCGTGCTGGTCTTCGCGTGGCACCTGGGACTGATGGAGCGCAAACGGATCGGCTCGATCGTGGTTCGCGAGCGGGTCCTGGCCGGCGCCGGTGGCGGCCTGGAACCAGCGGGCCGCAGCGTCGGCGACGCATTCGAGGGTGCCGCCGACGACTCGGGCGCCGTCTCCGGCGAGTTCGCCCGACCGAAGCTGCTGTGGTTCAACGCGGCAGTCACCGTCACTCTGCTCGCGGTGCTCACCATGGACATCCTGCCGATCCCGGTGCTATTCATGATCGCCGCCGCGGTGGCCCTCATGGTGAACTTCCCGCAGGTGGCCGAGCAACAGGCAGCGATCACCCGGCATTCGTCGTCGATCGTGTCGGTAGTGGGCATGGTGCTCGCCGCAGCTGTGCTGACCGGAGTATTCAAGGGCACCGGCATGGTGGAGGCGGTGGCCACCTGGGTCACCGGCATCATCCCTGAGTCGATGGGTCCGCACCTCGGCGTGATCACCGGTGTGCTGTCCATCCCGTTCACGTTCCTGATGTCCAACGACGCCTTCTACTTCGGCGTCCTGCCGGTGCTCTCGGAGACCGCGAGTCACTACGGGATCAGCGCAGCCGAGATGGCACGGGCCTCGATCACCGGGCAGACGTTCCATATGCAAAGCCCGCTCGTCCCGGCGATCCTGCTACTGGTCGCGCTCGCCGGCGTGGGGCTGGCCGATCATCACAAGAAGGTGTTGTGGCGCGCGGCGGTGGTCTCGCTGACCATGCTGGTGGTGGGCGTCGCACTCGGCCAGATACCGCTCTGACGCGCCGATCCGCGGCCGAGCCGTCGTCGGCGGGGATAGCCTCGACCATCATGCCGAGGATCCGATTACGCACGCAGATCCTGATCCTGCAGATGGTGATCGTGACCGCCAGCCTGGCCGCCGGTTTCGGCATCATCATCCACCGCACCGATACGCAGACCCGAACCGAATTTGCGCGCCGCGCCGAGGCCATCGCGGAGACAGTGGCCTCGGATCAGGAGGTCCGGGCCGGTGCTGCCGCCCAATCCGCCGCGCGTCGGGCCGGGCACCCCGCCTCCGCCGCCGAGTTGGCTGCCGCCCCGCTGCAGCAGCAGGCCGCGGCCATCACCGCTCGTACCGGGGTGCTGTTCGTGGTCATCGCCGACGACGCCGGCTATCGCATCGCACATCCCGACGCGACGCTGCTGGATCGGCCCCTGAGCACCGATCCGTCCGCCGTACTCGGTGGCGAGGCCGAACTGACCGTGCAGCAGGGCACGCTCGGCGATTCGGTCCGCGCGAAGGCACCGATCCGCGGTCCGGACGGCACCGTCGTTGGCCTGGTCAGTGTCGGAGTGCCGATGGATACAGTGAATCGGGCCACCCACCGCACGTTGGTGCTCCTGATCACGTTGGTGGCGATTGCGCTGACAGTGGGGGCTATCGGCTCGGCTCTGTTGACCAGACGGTGGCGCCGCCTCACCTTGAGCCTGGAACCCGAAGAGATGGCCGAGCTGATCCGCGAGCAGGACGCGGTCCTGCATTCGGGCGCGGAGGGAGTCATCGCGATCGACGCGGAAGGCATCGCCCGGGTGATCAACGAGCGCGCGCGGGAGTTGCTCGGGATCACCGCCGCGCCGGGGACGCCGCTAAGCGATCTGGGCCTGACCCCCCGCGTATCCGCGATCGCGGCGGAGCCGACGACTGCGCCGGTGGCCGCGGCCGTCAACGAACGTGTGGTGCTGGTGTCGTCCCGGCGGGTGCACCGCGACGGTACCGATCTGGGCACGGTGCTGACCGCCGTGGACCGCACAGACATCGAGGCGCTCACCCGGGAGCTGGACTCGGTGCAAGCGATGAGCTCGGCGTTGCGGGCACAGCGCCACGAGTCGGCGAACCGCCTGCACGTGGTGGCGGGCCTGCTCCGCGACGACCGGACCGCCGAGGCGCTGAGGTACCTGGACGAGATCACCGGGCAAGCCGGCGTGGCCCCGGTGCCGGGGCTCGAACGCCTCGACGAGCCGCATCTGCGGGCGTTCGTCGGCGCGAAGGCGGCGCATGCACACGAGCGCGGCGTCGTGCTGCGGGTGGGCGAAGAGACGGCACTGGTCGGCACGCTCGCCCACCCGGTGGATACCACGACGGTGGTCGGGAACCTGCTCGACAACGCGATCGACGCGGCGGCCGATACCTCGCATGCGCAGCCTCCGGTCGTGGAGCTCGATCTGCTGCGCGACGGGCACGATCTGGTGATCGTGGTGACCGATACCGGCGCCGGATTCACCGTCGACGACCCGTTTCTGGATGGGGTTACCACTCGACTCGACCCGACGGTGCCGGGCGGCCGCGGTATGGGCCTGACCATCGCGCGGCAAGTGGCGCGTGGGCACGGCGGGGACGTCGTCGTCGCTGTGCGCGGCGGCGGGGGGACCGACGGCGAACCGACCACAGTGCTGGCCACGATTCCGGGAGGTGTTCTGAGCGATGACGCGTGACCTGCGAATCCTGGTGGTGGACGACGACTTTCGGGTCGCCGCGCTGCACGCCTCGGTGGTGGACTCGATGGTCGGATTGGTCACGGTCGGCTCGGCGCGGACCGTCGCAGAAGCCACGGCGATCGTGGCCCGCGCCGACGCCGCGCAGGCACCGGTGGACCTGGCGCTGGTAGATGTCTACCTACCGGACGGCTCCGGCATCGACCTGGTGCGTAGCTTGCACTGCGACGCGTTCATCCTGGGTGCCGCGGACGATGCGGCGAACATCCGGGCCGGGTTCGCCGCGGGCGCCCTGCAATATCTCATCAAGCCGTTTCCGAATACAGAGTTGGCGCGGCGCCTCGCCGCCTACACGGCGTATCGACGGATCCTTGAGGGTCCACACCTGACTCAGGAGCAGGTGGACTCGGCGGCCTCGCTGCTGCGGTCCGAGCGGCCGACCGCCAAGAAGGACGATGGCGCCTCACTGACCGAGCGCCTGATCGTGGACGCGCTGCGCGAGGCGGGCGAACCACTGCTGGCGGACGAGATCGCGCAACTGGTGGGAATCTCCCCGGCTACCGCGCGGCGCTACCTCGCGGATCTGGTGCGGGCCGGCACCCTCACGATGGGCCTGCAGTATGGCTCCACCGGCCGCCCTCGCCAGCGCTACTCCCCTGCGTGAGCAGGTGACTGGCCTTCAGCCCTGATCCCGTGAGTACCGCCACGATCGTGTCTGCGGCGTTGAGCTCGCCGGCTGCCCGTAGCCGGCGCAGCGCCGGCAAGACCTGCGCGCTGGTGGGTTCAACGAACAGCCCGGTGCGGGCGAATTCACCCACCGCAGGCAGCAATTCGTCCTCAGGGACCGCGACAGCCGTCCCACCGGTATCCCGGATCGCTTGCAGGACTTCACGATCCCGCACCGGCTTCGCGATGGCTGTGCCCTCGGCGAGGGTCGTCGACCATTGCTGTTCGGCGACCTCGTCGTGCCCCTGCTCGATGGCCGTGACCAGCGGGCAGCAATTCTGCGGCTGGCTGACGAGGATTCGCGGCATTCGGTCTATTTCGCCGGCTCGGTACAGTTCACCGAATCCGACAGCACAGCCGAGGACCAGACTGCCGGCGCCGGCAGGAACGAGAACCGCGGTGGGAGCGCGGAATCCGAGGTCCTCCCAGATCTCATAGGCGATGAGTTTGATGCCTTGCAGGAAGTACGGGTGCCAATTATGGCTTGCGTAGAAACATGTTTCGGCCCGGCGCACGGCCTCGTCCGCCACTTCCTGCCGGGTACCCGAGACCAATTCGATGTTGGCACCGTGCAGTCGGCTCTGCACAATCTTGTTCGGTGAGGTAGCAGCGGGCACAAGGATATGAGCTTCGATGCCCGCCGCCGCACAGTACGCGGCGACGGAAGATCCCCCGTTGCCGCTGGAATCCTCGAGTGCCCGGCCGATCCCCTGCTGACGTAGGGCAGTCGTCATCACGGCAACGCCGCGATCCTTGAAACTGCCGGTGGGGTTCATCGACTCGACTTTCAGGCCGACGTCGATGCCGTCGAAGGTCCGGGTGATCAACGGTGTCCGCCCCTCACCCAGGGTCACCGGTTCGATGTGCGCCAAAGGATTTGGCAGAGCCGCGCGATAGCGCCACTGGGAGTTGACCGCGGTGTCGATCTGCTCGCGGCCGATGCCCGGCAGCGCTTCGAAGACCAGCGGGCTGCCGTCATCACCGCGCCATCGAGGTTGGTCAGCGGGGTAACGATGGCCGCTGCGGTCGACGAGACTCGGTCCGACCGTGTTCACTGGCACCACCTTCTGCGCGCTGCCGATCTGACGCAAATGCCCCCCAAAACCGTTGTCTTGGAGGACATTTGCGTCTGCTCGAGCTCAGAACGTCACAACATGCAGCTGACGCAATTCTCCACCTCAGTGCCTTCCAGAGCCATCTGACGCAGTCGGATGTAGTACAGCGTCTTGATGCCCTTGCGCCAGGCGTAGATCTGCGCCTTGTTGACGTCGCGGGTGCTGGCGGTGTCCTTGAAGAACAGCGTCAACGAAAGCCCTTGGTCCACATGCTGAGTGGCGGCGGCGTACGTGTCGATGATCTTCTCGTAGCCGATCTCGTACGCGTCCTGGTAGTACTCCAGGTTGTCGTTGGTGAGGTACGGCGCCGGGTAGTAGACGCGGCCGATCTTGCCTTCCTTGCGGATCTCGATCTTCGACGCGACCGGGTGGATCGAGCTCGTCGAGTGGTTGATGTACGAGATCGAGCCCGTTGGCGGAACGGCCTGCAGGTTCTGGTTGTAGATGCCGTGCGCCTGCACGGACTCCTTCAACGAACGCCAATCGTCCTGCGTCGGAATGTGAATGCCGGCGTCGGCGAAGAGCTGGCGCACCTTGTCGGTCTTCGGCTCCCACGCCTGCTCGGTGTACTTGTCGAAGAACTCACCCGAGGCGTACTTCGACTTCTCGAAACCACCGAACTTCGAACCGCGTTCGATCGCAATGCGATTCGAGGCACGCAGTGCGTGGAACAGCACCGTGTAGAAGTAGATGTTGGTGAAGTCGATGCCCTCGTCGGAGCCGTAGTAAATCTGCTCGCGGGCCAGGTAGCCGTGCAGGTTCATCTGACCCAGGCCGATGGCGTGAGAGTCGTTGTTGCCCTGCTCGATCGATGGCACCGACCAGATGTGGGTCTGATCCGACACCGCGGTGAGCGCCCGGATCGACACCTCGATGGTCTGCGCGAAGTCCGGCGAATCCATGGCCTTCGCGATGTTCAGCGAGCCCAGGTTGCACGAGATGTCCTTGCCCACCTTGGCGTAGGACAGGTCCTCGTTGAACTCCGACGGGGTGGAGACCTGCAGGATCTCCGAGCACAGGTTGGAGTGGGTGATCTTGCCGGCGATCGGGTTCGCCCGGTTCACTGTGTCCTCGTACATGATGTACGGGTAGCCCGACTCGAACTGCAGCTCGGCGAGGGTCTGGAAGAACTCGCGGGCCTTGATCTTGGTCTTCCGGATGGCGCCGTTGTCGACCATCTCGTAGTACTTCTCGGTGACGTTGACGTCGGCGAACGGCACCCCGTAGACCTTCTCCACGTCGTACGGCGAGAAGAGGTACATGTCCTCGTTCTTCTTCGCCAGCTCGAACGTGATGTCCGGGATGACGACACCCAGCGAGAGGGTCTTGATCCGGATCTTCTCGTCGGCGTTCTCGCGCTTGGTGTCGAGGAAGCGGTAGATGTCGGGATGGTGCGCGTGCAGGTACACCGCACCCGCGCCCTGACGGGCACCGAGCTGGTTGGCGTAGGAGAACGAGTCCTCCAGCAGCTTCATGATCGGGATGACGCCCGAGGACTGGTTCTCGATGTTCTTGATCGGCGCGCCGTGCTCGCGAATGTTGCTGAGCAGCAACGCAACTCCGCCGCCGCGCTTGGACAGCTGCAGCGCCGAGTTGATGGAGCGGCCGATGGACTCCATGTTGTCCTCGATGCGCAGCAGGAAGCACGACACGGGCTCGCCGCGCTGCTTCTTGCCCGAGTTGAGGAACGTCGGGGTGGCCGGCTGGAATCGGCCGTCGATGATCTCGTCGACCAGCTTCTCGGCCAGCTCGGTGTCACCGGCGGCCAGCGTGAGGGCCACCATGACCACGCGGTCCTCGAAGCGCTCCAGGTAGCGCTTGCCGTCGAAGGTCTTCAGCGTGTAGCTGGTGTAGTACTTGAACGCACCCAAAAACGTTGGGAAACGGAACTTCTTGGCGAAGGCCCGGTCCAGCAGCTCTTTGACGAAGTTGCGGCTGTACTGGTCGAGCACCTCGCGCTCGTAGTACTCCTTCTCGATCAGGTAATCGAGCTTCTCATCCTGGCTGTGGAAGAACACCGTGTTCTGGTTCACGTGCTGCAGGAAGTACTCCCGCGCCGCGAGCGCATCCTTGTCGAACTGGATCTTGCCGTCCGCGTCGTACAGGTTGAGCATCGCGTTGAGAGCGTGGTAGTCGCTCTCACCGGGCAGCGCGTGCGTGGTGGCGGCTACCGGTTCTGCAGCTGTGACGGTTGGTGGCACGAGAGTTCCTTCCAGAAGTCTTCCAGACCCTCACGAACGGCAGTGACGTCGTCCGGGGTTCCCATGAGTTCAAGGCGGTAGAGGTACGGAACACCGCACTTACGGGAGACCACATTGCCCGCGTAGGCGAATTCAGCACCAAAGTTGTTGTTGCCCGCGGCAATAACGCCGCGGATCAACGACCTGTTGTTTTCATTGTTGAGGAAAGCGATGACCTGCTTCGGTACGTAACCACCGTCGTTGATGTCCGGGGTGGCCCGCCCGCCGCCGTAGGTCGGCAGCACCAGGACGTAGGGTTCGTCGACCTCGATGCGGCCATGCAGGGGGATGCGAGTGGCCGGGACGCCAAGCTTCTGGACGAAGCGGTGGGTGTTCTCCGACACGCTGGAGAAGTAGACGAGATTGCTCACTGTTCCTTCTCCTCCCCCGGTTGGTTGGTTGCTAGGCGGTGACCGCCACGGTGACTGGCGGACGGTCTATATTCGTGTGTGCTGTATTCGGCACTGTTCTCCTTCATTTCATCGGGCCTGCTGGCGTGCGAGTAGATATTCGGATTGGTCTTGTTGACCGAACTTGGCCCACATCGTGG
>NZ_JXST01000008.1 GCF_000878195.1 Mycolicibacterium llatzerense
GGCGAACCCGGCGCCTACGCCGACATCAACTACCTCGACCTGGACGCCAAGCCACAACGCATCGACCACGCCATGCTGCCCTGGAAACTCGTCCTGTCCACCACCGCACCGGCAGCATCGCCCAACATCGTCGCTCAAGGCGACGGTGACTCCATCACCTGCACCGTCCACGTCGACGACGAACTCAAAGACACCCGCACCTCCACGGGCGTCCACGCCCAGACCTTCTGCCTGGTGAAATCTGCATGAGCCACCCCACTTCCGACAACTACGCGGACGCACCGACTGCGGTCATCCCGAAGGCTGAAAAGCCCCACCGGCCCTTGATCCCGCGGTTCCTTCGCACCTTCGCGATCCCGGTGATCCTGTTCTGGATCGGCGTCATCGTCGTGCTCGGCACCGCCGTGCCGTCGCTCGACGAGGTCGGCAAGATGCGCTCGGTCTCGATGTCGCCGGATCAGGCTGCCTCGGTCATCGCAACGAAGCGCGTCGGCGAGGTATTCCAGGAGTTCAAGTCGAACAGCTCGGTGATGGTCGTGCTGGAGAGCGATCAACACCTCGGCGCACCGGCACACGCCTACTACGACGAGATGATCAAGAAGCTCGAGGCGGATACCACGCACGTCGAGCACGTCCAGGACTTCTGGAGCGACCCGCTGACCGCCGCCGGCTCCCAGAGCAACGACGGCAAAGCCGCCTACGTGCAGGTGTACCTGCACGGTAACCAAGGTGAGTCGCTGGCCAACGAATCCGTTCAGGCCGCGCAGGACATCATCAAGAGCATCAAGACGCCGCCGGACCTGAAGGTCTACGTCACCGGCCCGGCAGCGCTGGCCGCCGATCAGCACATCGCCGGTGATCGCAGCGTCAAGATGATCGAGGGCGTCACGTTCCTGGTCATCATCGTCACTCTGCTGCTCGTGTACCGGTCGTTCATCACCGTGCTGCTCACCTTGTTGATGGTGGTGCTCGAGCTGTCGGCGGCCCAGGGCGTCGTCGCGACCCTGGGCTACTACGACATCATCGGCCTGTCGACCTTCGCGACCAACCTCTTGGTCACCCTGGCCATCGCAGCGGCCACCGACTACGCCATCTTCCTGATCGGCCGCTACCAGGAGGCCCGCGGCGCCGGCGAGTCCCGCGAAGAGGCCTATTACACGATGTTCGAAGGCACGGCCCACGTCGTGCTGGGTTCGGGTCTGACCGTTGCGGGCGCCACGTTCTGCCTGCATTTCACCCGGATGCCGTATTTCGTGTCACTGGGCGTCCCGCTGGCCATCGGCATGGTCACCGTGGTGTTTGCCGCGCTGACCCTGGGTCCGGCCGTGATTTCACTGGCCAGCCGGTTCCGCAAGACGCTCGAGCCCAAGCGCGCGATGCGGGTTCGCGGCTGGCGCAAGATCGGTGCGGCAGTGGTCCGCTGGCCGGCCCCCATCCTGGTCGGCACCATCGCGCTGTCCCTGGTCGGCCTACTGACGCTGCCGGGCTACCAGCCCGCCTACAACGACCGCCTGTACCTGCCCGCCGACATCCCCGCCAACGAGGGCTATGCCGCGGCGGACCGGCACTTCTCGCCGGCCCGGATGAACCCCGAGTTGATGCTCATCGAGAGCGACCACGATCTGCGCAACTCCGCCGACTTCCTGGTGATCGACAAGATCGCCAAGGCCATCTTCAAGGTCCCCGGGATCTCCAGGTCGCAGACCATCACCCGTCCCGAGGGCAAGCCGATCGAGCACACCTCGATCCCGTTCCTGATGAGCATGAGCGGCACCTCGCAGAAGATGAACGAGAAGTACGCGCAGGACTCGATGGCCAACATGCTCAAGCAGGCCAACGACATGCAGGTCAACATCGACACGATGAAGAAGATGCAGGGCATCACCACCCAGATGGCCGCCACCACGCACAGCATGGTCGGCAAGATGGTGACGATGACCCTGGATGTGGCCGACCTGCGCGACCACATCTCGGACTTCGACGACTTCTTCCGGCCGATCCGCAACTACCTCTACTGGGAACCGCACTGCTACGACATCCCGGTCTGCTGGACCATGCGCTCGGTCTTCGACACCCTCGACGGTATCGACACCATGACCGACGACATCCAGAACCTGATGCCGGACATGTTGAAGCTCGACAAGCTGATGCCTCAGATGGTCGCGTTGATGCCCGAGATGATCTCGACGATGACCAACATGAAGCAGTACATGTTGACCATGTACCAGACCCAGAAGGGTCTGCAGGATCAGATGCAGGCGCAGCAGGACAACGCGAGCGCCATGGGCGAGGCGTTCGACAACTCCCGCAACGACGACTCGTTCTACCTGCCGCCGGAGGTCTTCGACAACGCCGAATTCAAGCGCGGCATGAAGAACTTCATCTCGCCCGACGGCAAAGCAGTGCGGCTGATCATCTCGCACGAGGGCGAACCGATGAGCGCCGAAGGCATCTCGCACATCGACGCGATCAAGAACGCCGCCAAGGAGGCCATCAAGGGCACTCCCATGGAGGGCTCCAAGATCTACCTCGGCGGCACCGCGGCGACCTTCAAGGATCTGCAGGAGGGCGCTGACTACGACCTGCTGATCGCCGGAATCTCCGCCCTCGCACTGATTTTCGCGATCATGTTGATCATCACCCGCTCGGTGGTGGCCGCCGCGGTCATCGTCGGCACCGTGGTGCTGTCGCTGGGCGCATCCTTCGGTCTGTCAGTTCTGGTGTGGCAGCACCTGATCGGGCTCAACCTGCACTGGATGGTCATCGCGATGGCGGTCATCATCCTGCTGGCCGTCGGCGCGGACTACAACCTGTTGCTGGTCGCCCGGTTCAAGGAAGAGATCCACGCCGGGCTCAACACCGGCATCATCCGGTCGATGGGCGGCACCGGTTCCGTGGTCACCTCGGCCGGCCTGGTCTTCGCCTTCACCATGATGTCCATGGCGGTCAGCGAGCTGCACGTGGTCGGTCAGGTGGGAACAACCATCGGTCTGGGTCTGTTGTTCGACACGTTGATCATCCGATCTCTGATGACGCCGGCTATCGCCGCCCTGATGGGCAAGTGGTTCTGGTGGCCACAGCGCGTGCGTCAGCGTCCGGTGCCCGAGCCGTGGCCGCAGCCCAAACAGGCGGGCGAACTGCAATCAGCCTCCAGCAGCACAGGTATCTAGGAAACAGGAGTACAGACTATGGTCCAGATCAAGCGTGGCCTGAAGCGCGCCGGTACCGCGGTCGCAGCCCTGGGCGCGGTCGCGACGACCCTCGCCGGACCGGCGGCCGCCGATGCCACCGACGACTACCCGATCCCCCACCGGATCATCATCACGACCTGCGATGCCGAGCAGTACCTGGCCGCCGCCCGCGACACCAGCCCGGTCTACTTCTCGCGGTACATGATCGACATGCACAACCGCCCGGCCGACATCCAGCAGATGGCCCAGGACCGCATCCACTGGTTCTTCTCGCTGGACGCCGTGGGCCGCCGGCAGTACTCCGAGGACACCGCCACCAACATCTACTACGAGCAGGTGGCCACCCACTGGGGCAACTGGGCGAAGATCTTCTTCAACAACAAGGGCGTCGTCGCCAAGGCCACCGACGTCTGCCAGAGCTACCCCAAGGGCGACTTGAACGTCTGGAACTGGGTCCAGGCACCCTAGGGCGTTCGGCCCAGCCGACTTCGGCGTGATTCGTACCGGTCACCGGTACGAATCACGCCGTTTTCATTGCGCGTGCAGCGCGGTGACCAGGTCCCGCACGTCCTCGGGTCGCTGTTCATAACCCGGGAAGTAGCAACAGATTTCGTCCACGTGCGCACCGAATCGGCGTCCGATCTCGGCAGCGCACTCCTCCGGGGTACCGACGATGCCGATGGTCCGGACCATGTCGTCGCTGATCAGTGCCCGCATGCCGGCGAATTCACCGACCTTGGACATGGCGTTGAGCGTCGGCTGCAGATCGGCCCACCCCTCGGTCTCCAGCACCGGCAGGTAGGCGGGCGTGGAGCCGTAGAACGCGATCAGCGTCGCGACGCCGTTGATCGCCGCGGCCAGGTCCGCCTCGGTCCGCCCCACTGCCACCATCGCCTGAGCGATGATCTGCAGGTCGCCCGGCGCGCGCCCGGCGCGCTGCAGTCCCTCCCCCACTGCCGCCAGGGTGCGATCGGCGAAATGCCGAGCACTGTGGAACGGCATCACCAGCAGCCCGTCGGCAACCTGGGCGGCGGTGCGGGTCATGATCGGCCCCAGCGCGCCCATGAGCACGGCCGGCGGGCCGTAGGGGTTGGGGCCGGGGTTGAAGTTCGGCGGCATCAGCGTGTGGGTGAAATGCTTGCCGCGAAAATTCAACGGCGCCTTGCCTTCCCAGCAGTCGAAGATCGCCTTGATCGCCGTGACGGTCTCGGCCATGCGTTCGGCGGGTTTGGCCCACTGTGCGCCGTAACGCTTTTCGATGTGCACCTTGATCTGCGAGCCCAGGCCCAGCCGGAAACGACCGCCGCTGTACACCTGCAGGTCGTAGGCGGCGTGCGCGAGATGCAGCGGACTGCGCGGGCCGGCGATCGCGACGTTGGTCATCAGGTCCACCTCGGCCGCGCCGGCCGCCGCCACCAGTGGCAGGAAGACGTCGTGCGGGCCTTCGAACGTGAACACCCCGTCAGCGCCGAGGCCGGCCAGCTCGCGAGCATGGTCGGCGGCTCGTTGAGGCGCGCCGTCGATCTGGAGTTGTACCCGCATGGGCGGTAGCCTTCCGTTCAGTTCCCGACGTAGTCCAGAATCGCCGCGGCCACCTCGGCCGGCCGGTCGACCTGCAGGAAATGCCCTGCGCCATCGATGGTTTGGACCACCGACCCGGCGGGCAAGGCATTCAGCAGCTGCTCGGTGTAGCCGACCTGCATCGCGCCGTCCTGCGTCCCGTGCAGGTACAGGATCGGGGCACACGGCAGTTCCTGCAGATACCGCTCGAACTCGGCATACGGCGCGTTGACGCCGCCGGGGCGAACCAGCGCCCGGTAGTAGCCGACCGCGGCGGCCCGATGCGCGGGGCTCGGCAGCGCGGCCAGCGTGGTGGCGACATCGTCGGACACGTCAGTTCCGGCCGGCGACCAGTCTCGCCAGAGTCGCGGGATGACCCGGTGCAGGGTGCGCTCCGGCAGGCCGGGAAGCTGAAAGTACATGATGTACCAACTCATTCGGAGTTGGATCAGGCTCATGCGGACGGTGCGGGCGGCACTGAACCGGGTCTGGCTCATCGCCGCCAGCGGCGGGACGGACATCGACACCACCGAACTGAACGGCGAATTCGGGTACGCGGCAACGGCATTGGCGGCGAAGGCACCCCAGTCGTGGCCCACCAGCACGGCGTCGGGCCCACCACCCAGTGCGTCGTAGAGGTCCAGCACGTCGGACACCAGAGCCCCGACGTGATAGTTGCCGTCGGCCGGCACACCGCTGGGTGCGTAGCCGCGCATGAAGGGCGCCACGACGCGGTAGCCGGCCTCCGCCAGCAGGGGCGCAACGCGCCGCCAGCCATGTGCGCTGTCCGGAAAACCGTGCAGACACAACATCAATCGCCCGTCGGACGGACCCCACGCCAACGCCCGCATGCGCAGGCGCGGTAGCGCGAGGTCCAGGGTCTCCTGATTGGCCATCATCACTACGGGGTCAGCGTAACCTTGATGCAGTCCGCGGTCCGTGCCGCGACGGCGGCGTAGGCCTTGGGCGCATCATCGAGCGACATGGCATGGGTGAAGATGCCGTCGACATCGAGCCGACCCTCCCGCAGCAGCGGGATCAGCGCGGGCCAGGTCTGTTGCACCGGCGCCGTCGTCATGCGCAGGGTGATGCTGCGGATGAGCGACAGCGTCGCGGGGAACGGGAACGGGCTCAGGTCGTGGACCCCGACCACCGACACCGTGCCGCCGGCGCGCACCGCGGCCAGCGCGGCGTTCATGGTGGTGTCGTTGCCGACGGCGTCGATCACCGAGGCCGCTCCCCTGCCGCCCGTCGCTTCGTGGACGGCACCGATCTGGTCGGGGGTGATTGCGGTGGCTCCGCTGTGCGTGGCCAGCTCGCGGCGTCCCTCGACCGGATCGACGGCGAACACCTGACCGGCGCCCTGCGCGATGGCGCAGCGCACCGCGCACAGGCCGACCGCACCCAGACCGAACACGACGACGGTGCCGCCCGGCGGGATGTCGGCGCGCTGCGCCGCGGCCCAGCCGGTGGCGAGGTTGTCGGTGAGCAACAGGGCGGCCTCGGTGCTGAGATCGCTTGGCAGCCGGTGCAACTGAAAATCCGCTGACGGTACGGCGAGCAGTTCGGCCTGGGCGCCGCCGAGCACGCCGGAACCGAAGATTTGCGGACCTGACACACAGGTGATCGGGTCCTTGGTGTCGCAGCCGACGCAGTGGCCGCAACCCGCCACCGACGAAATCAACACCGGGTCACCGACTTTGACGGTGCGAACCTCGGAACCCACCTCGACGACGGTGCCGATGGCCTCGTGGCCGAGCGCCAGCGGCGTGGCCAACGGGTAGTCACCTTCGTAGAAATGCAGGTCCGATCCGCAGATGGCCGCCGTGGTGATCTGGACGACGGCGCCGTCCGGCCCGGGCAGCACCGGGTCGGGCACGGTATCGACGTAGACGTTGCCGGGGGCGTCGATCAATACGGTTCTCAACTGTCCACCTCTGCTGATCCGGTGTTCCGTAACGGTGTTACAGGGTCACCTTACGGAGTCCGGATCCGGCTGTGTCGGGAACCCTCGGCAAGCCCGGGCCGCGCCTACCATCGAGGCATGACGGCGAGCACGGGGCGGCTGAGCGCCGCCGCGTGGGACCTCGCGATTCCGGAGCACCGGCAGCCGGGCCTGGCCATGGCGGGGTTCCGCGGCCGGGCCCCGACCCAGCTCGCGCTGCAGCTCGTGCCCTACCCCGCCGTGACGGTGTTCATCGAGTTCGGTGACGGCGAGCTGGTCGACGCGTCCGGCACGCGCCGCACCGGCGGCGGTGTCGTCGGACCGGCACCCGGCACGTTGACCGCGGTCGGCCGCGACGTCGACTGCCTGCAAATCCGGCTGTCGCCACTACTTGCCCACGCGGTGTTCGGCGGCTCCGACCCGACCGGCGTCATCCCCCTCGATGCGGTCTGGGGCAAGGGCGCCCAGCGCCTGTGCGAGCGGCTGTACGCGGCTCCGTCGTGGGACGAGCGGTTTGCCATCGTCACAACGGAATTCGCCCGGCGCCGCGAATCCGGGCCCGCCGTGGATCCCGAGGTCGCCGTGGCGTGGCACGCGATGGTGCGCAGCCACGGGCAGGTGCGGGTCGACCGCATCGCCGACGAGATCGGCTGGAGCCGCAAGCGACTGTGGTCGAGGTTCGGCGCACAGATCGGCCTGCGACCCAAGCGCGCCGCGCAACTGATCAGGTTTGACGATGCCGCGCACCGCCTCGCCACCGGCAGCGCGCCGGGCGAGGTGGCCTACGCCTGCGGCTACGCCGATCAGTCGCATCTGCACCGCGATGCACGGTCGTTCGCCGGGCTGACGCCGGCGGGCGTCGCCGAGGCGCCGTGGCTCGACATCGACCCCGTGGCGTGGCGGTAAGGGAACATTCGTCCAAGACGCCGCCACATCGAGCCACCATCGTGGTGGCCATGGATCCCGAGTTGCAGCCCTTCATATCTCTGTTCCCGAAAGCCGAGCTGGACGATCCGACGGAAGCCCGCCGGCGGCTCGCCGAACTGTCCGCCGCGGTGCCCGCACCCGACATCACCGGCTTGCAGATCAGCGACCGGCTCGTGCCCGGCAATCCCGACGTTCCGGTACGCCTGTACCAACCCGCGGAGCCGATCGGCGCCATCGTGTGGCTGCGCGGCGGCGGATTCGTCATGGGCGACCTCGACACCGAGCACCCGTGGGCCGCTCGCATCGCCCAGGCGACGGGTGCTGTGGTGGTGTCCGTCGGGTATCGCTGCGCACCCGAAAACCCTTATCCGGCAGCGCTGGACGACGTCTACCGGGCGCTGACCTGGGTGGCCACCAACGCGGCGGCGCTCGAAATCGACCACGACCGCATCGCCATCGGCGGTCATTCGGCGGGCGCGAATCTGGCCGCCGCGGCCGCGCTGCGCGCACGCGACGAGGGCGGCCGGCGGATCGCCTTCCAGCTGCTCAACCAACCAGTGCTCGACGACCGCCAGCTCACGTGGTCGGCCCGAGCCTTCACCGACACCGTCTTCATGACGCGGGCGAAGGTCGCCGCGATTTGGCGGCACTATCTCGGCGGCAGACCCGCGTCGGCGTACGCCGCACCGGCCAGGGCCGCAGATTTGTCCGGGCTGCCGCCCGCCTACCTCGCGACGGCGGAGTTCGACCCCAACCGCGACGAGGCACTTGAGTTCGGCATCCGGCTGCTGCAGGCCGGCGTTTCGGTCGAGCTGCACCAGTGGCCCGGCACGTTCCACGGGTCGCAGGTGATCCTCGGCGCCGACGTCTCGGGGCGTCAGCTCGCGGAGCTCAGCGGCGCGCTCCGTCGCGGTTTGAGCACCGACTCGGCGCACCTGCGGGCGGTGTCCGCATGACCGCCACCGTCGACCTGTTCGCGTCTTTCGTGCACCTGTACGACGACGGCCGCGTCGCACCCGCCGAGCGCAGGTTCGGCTCCGGAGAGCCGGGTTGGCATGTCATGACGTTCCATGCGGAAACCGACGCCGAGGTGCACGCCGACTACTGGGAAATCCACACGGAGGCAGACGAACTCGTCGTCTGCCTCTCCGGGGAGCTACGACTCTACCTACGCACCGCCGTGGGCGACGACCCCGGCGTCGCACTGACGACGGGGCACGCGACGGTGGTGCCGCGCGGGACGTGGCACCGCATCACGTTGACCCGTCCCAGCGACATCATGTCGATCACGTTTCCCCGCGGCAGTCGGCTCGAGCAGCGCGACTGACCGCGGGGACAACGTCAGACGACCTCGCGACGCCGGCGCCCGATGTAGATGCTCAGACCGACCGCACCCAGGCTCAGCAGGCCGCAGGTCACCGCGGCGATGGTCAGCGCCTTGTTCGGGTTCTCCAACCCCTTCTGGTCGTTGACCAGTTGCAGGTTGTAGTCGCCGGGCAGCGGCGCCTCACGCGGCTCGTCGAGGCCCGGGAACTGCTGGGTCCGGTGCACCTCGAATTGCCGTTCGCCGGCAGGGCTTTGGGTCCACTGGCCCCAGGCCGGGGTGACGCCGTCGAGCAGCACGCGGCGTTCGCCGTACTGCACGTCGTCACCCGCGTCGACGATGCGCTGCACCCGGAACGGCTGGTAGACCGCGTCCGAATAGCGAACCTGCACAGGCACATTCGCGTAGCTCAGCACCGGTGGAGGCGGCGGAGGCAGCGGCATCCCGACGCCCGGGTAGTAACCGCCGCCGAAGAAACTGCCCACCGCGACGTTGACGGCCGTGTTGACGGCGTTCACCACGACCGCGGTGAAGCTGTACGCCGCGAGGTCGGCGACCTCCATGACGATGCGCTGCAGCGGCGGGATGTACACGATGCGCGGCGCGTTCCGGTAGATGTACACCACCCGGACGGGGTCGCGGTACGGGTTGAACATCACCGGGCGGTAGTAATCGTCGTACTGCACCCAGTCGGGCCGCCACTGCCGGACCCGGTTGTCCCAGTCCCGGCCCATCGGACGGTTGTCGTGACGATCCCAATCAGCCCGGTTGTCCCGGTTGTCCCGGTCATCGCGGCGGTTCCAGTCGGCACGGCTGTCGAACTGGAAGTTGGCGACGTTGACGACCTTGGCCAGGTCGGCCACGTCGTGCACCGGGGCCGGTTCCGGCAGCTTCACATCGACCGCAGCGGCGGCCTTTGCGGTCGCGATATCCGCGACCGGGGCGGTCAGCGTCTCGGGCTTGAGCAGCTCGATCGGCCGCACCTCGCGGGCTTCGCGAGCCCCAGTGGTCGACGGCGACGCCGACTTCGACGATCCGGCGGTCACTGTCGCCGATGCCGTGGCGGTGGCATCGATCCGGCCGGGGCCGGCCTCGATACCCGCGTGCTCGCCCAACTGGCCCTCCACGCCCGCGAGCGGCTTGCCTTCAGCCACAGTGCGATCGGTGGGAGCTGTCGACTTGTCCGGCTTGTCCGGCTGGACGGCGTCGGCCGGCGACGGGCGCTCTGCGAGTGCGGTGGTCGGGCTCGCCGTCACCGAGGTCGCCGACGGAGCCGACGGGGCCGGCTCGGCGACCGCGGTCGACGGACGCGCCTGCGTCGTCGGCTCAGCAGGAACTTCCTGCGCCTTGGTGACCTTGGTGGTCGGCGCGGGGGTTTCCGTGTGCGACGGCGGAGCCGCGACGACGGGCGTCTCGACAGCCGTCGTCGTGGTCGGCGCCTGCGGCGTCTTCTCGGGTGCCTTGTTCTCCGGCACCTTGTTCTCCGGGGCGGCGGTCACCACCGGGGCTACCGGAGCCACCGGCGCCGCGGGTGGGTCGGCCGGGGGCTTGGCCTGGACGACCGGGGCGTCGGCGGGAGCCGGCCGGCTCGGCGCCTCGGCCTCCGCCGTCTGCTCCCGCTGCTTACGGCCGCGCTGGCCGCCGTCCTGCCCGTAGCCACCACCGGACCCCGAGCCGTCCTGCGCCGAGGAAGAATCCTGCCTGGGCGGCTTGGGCACGAGTGTGGTGGTGCTCGAGCTGTCGGAATCACTGCTCGGTTTGGCCGACACCGGAGCCGCGCCCACGGTGAGCGCGGTCAATGTCGTCGCCACGCCGGCAGCGACCGCTCCTACGAGCCGCCCCTGACGCCGTGACTGCTGAGTGTTCTTGTTATTGGTTTTATCGGTATGAGTAGCCATCGCGTATCGACTCCCTGCTGTGTCGCAACGATCTCACCGAGTCCATCTACTTAGACGGGCTCGGCGTTACATTCGACGTCTACTTGCCCGGGTTTGTTCCGGCCGCGACCGTCGCGGCCGGGCCGGCGGGCGGTGCCGGGGTCGTCGATCCCGCCGGGAACCCGGTCACCGGGACGCCGGGCGTGCCGACCCGTCCGGCCAGCCACGGCAGGCTGGTCTGGAATGCCGTCACCGCAAAAGGCCAGTCGTGCTTTCCCGGCTGCGCGACGACAGCGCAGTCGATCCCCAGCTGGCGGCCCAGCGCGCACAGCGTCTTCCCTGCCTCGGTCTGGTCGCCGGGGTTGCCGGCGCCGTCACGGCCGCCGAGGCCGACGGCGTCGGGGTGCGCCTTGGCCCCTTTCCACTGGGTCGGGGCATCCGACGAGATGGAGAACCAGCCCGAAACACCTTGATAAGGGCCGTGTTTGGTCATCACGGTTTGGGGATCGAAGGTCGCCCACTGCGCTTCGCTACCGCCGTAGAGCCGGGCGATGGTCTGCTCCTTGGTACCCGCGTTGGGGCCCATGTCCCCGGCGATGTCGACGAATGTGCCGAACAGCTCGGGGTGCATGACGGTGAGATCCACCGCACAGGTACCGCCCATGGACCAGCCGACGACGCCCCAGTTGGCCGGTTTTGCGCTGACGCCGAACGTGGACTCCATATATGGCGGGATGTCCTTGGTGAGGTGGTCGGCGACGTTGCCGCGGGGGCCGTTGACGCACTCGGTGTCGTTGTTGAACGAACCGCCCGCGTCGACGAAGGCGAATACCGGCGCATTGCCGCCGTGTGCGGCCGCGAAGTTGTCGAAGAGGCTGGCGGCGTTGCCGATGCGCAGCCAGTCCGCCGGGGTGTTGAACTCGCCGGCGACCATCATCACCGTCGGCAGCGGCGGGGCGTTGTGCGCGAACCACGCGGGCGGCAGATAGATGACTTCGGTGCGGTGCGCGAAGCCCGACGCGGTGTCCGGGATGTCCACCTGAACCACCGCACCATGCGATGGGACGATGCCGGCGGCCTTCATCGAGGTGACGCTGGACATCTCGGTTTCGTCGGTGAGCGGGCCGGCGGTGAGCTCGCCCCACGCGGTCTGGACGGTCGGGAAGTAGCCGACCCAATCGTTGAGGGCGACGCCGGTGCTGAGCAGGCACAACGGCACGGCGAGGACGGCGACGCCGCGGCGCCACCACTTCGACCCGCGCCAGCCGAGCACCAGCACGCCCAGCGCCAGCCCCGACAGCCCCACCCAGATCCATAGTGACGCCGGTGCCGGGTTCCCTGCCAGGCCTTGCGATGTGGTGTACCAGTTCGCCCACGCGGCGGCGGCGATGCCGACGACGGCGCAGACCGGCAGCCACAGGTACCGCCACCGGCGACCACGCCAGCCGATGGCGAGGATCAGCACAATCGCGGCGATCACCTGGATGGTGACGGGCAGCCAGCCATAGAGCAAAGAAAGCCCGTGGTGATTGGGCGCGACAACAGGTGGGAGCGGCGGGGCGGCAGGGCCGCCCGGGGCGTCGGCAAGAAACGTCGTCGTCACAGAGTTCGATGATGGTCGCGCCAGCTGTGCGCCTGCTGTGCTGACCGCATGAGGCTCGTGAGCTTGCGGCCTAGCCGATGCCGATGCCGAAATACAGTTCGGGCACGACGCCCGGATACAGGTCACGCGGGTTAGCGCCACCGGCCTGTCCCGGGATGCCGACGCAGACGTCCTCTTCGACGCCGTCGACGTGCCGGCTCTGGCAGGTGGCCGGCTGATCGGCGGCCGCGGTCGGCGCCGTCAGGAATCCCGCTCCGAGGCAGACAGCTGCCACCAGCAGTCCGGCGGCCATCCGCCACGACTGTGCTGCCCTGATCGCTGCGCTTGTCATCACTTGCCCGGCATTCGTCGACCACACCGAATTTCGGCCCTATCAGAAGTCTGCGCGCAGACCAGGCCACGCGCCAGGGCCATTCCCGCCACCACTTGGCGGCGAATTCACTCTAGTCACACCAGCCACAGCTGCCACATAGAAAACTCTAATGCGTATTAGTAACTCAGATCACTTCAATAACAATTGCATCACTAAGCGCGACTGAATCACTAATAACAAAAGAATCACAGGCCCCATGCGCACCTATAACCACACGGTAAACAATACTCCCGTAACAGCTCACTGACCTGCAGCGACACGCTAGATAACAACTGCCAGTGCCGTCTCTTCTGCATCAGAAATATGCAGAAACACTAAATTTACTCGAAGAATAACAATTACCCCATTAGCACAGCTGATTATCAGGTTTAACGTCTGTATGGACAGCACCACGCGTCAATTGCGAACCATTTTGCGATCGGTATAGGGCCGTTCGCACAACAGGATCGAGGTGGGTATGAGCGGGCACCTATTTGTTCGTGCGGTCGCCATATCCGGCGTACTCGCGATCTCTCAACTGTCGTTGTCGATCTCCGAGGCCAACGCCGAACCCAACTGGGACGCCATCGCGCAATGCGAATCGGGCGGCAACTGGTCGGCCAATACCGGCAACGGCTTCTACGGCGGACTCCAGTTCAGCCCGGGCACCTGGACCGCCAACGGCGGCATGGGATCACCGGCAGCGGCCAGCCGCGGAGAACAAATCCGGGTGGCCCGAAATGTCATGCGTACGCAGGGCATCGGCGCTTGGCCGGTATGCGGAAGCCAGGCAGGACAGGCGTCGGCACCCAACGTGTGCCGCACCTTGGTGCAGTTCATCCCGCTGTCGAACCTGCCGTTCCTCTGCCGGACGCTGCTGAACGTCTTCCGCTGAGGCGCGGGAGGGCTACTTACTCAGCAGGGCGAGTTCCTGCTGAGTGACCAAGCGCTCCATCTCGGCGCGATAGGCCTGGTCGTCCGACGGACGACGAGTGACGGCGGCGGCGACTTGCGCGACGATGCGTTCCACCCTGTGAGCTGTAGACATTGGACGCTCCCAACCACGAACCGAATGGCCTGACTGCCCTCAAGCCACTCTGATCACACTGGTCTACAGGCGTCACATTTCGGCCACGGCTGCATCACATGTCGCGCACGTTGGCGTGCCGCGCGCGTGTCGTGCACGTGTCGCGCGGCGGCACCGTGAGATCGTCCCGCGCCCGTCCATCGCGAGCAGTCCCCCGCAAGCGACGAAAGCCCGCCCTCAGTCGCCCAGCGACGCCAGGTAGCGGATTCCGCCGATGCCCGGCAGAAAGAAGTAGGCGCCGCCCTTCATCGTGGTGAATGCCGGAAGGCCCTTGTGCACCTTGCGGATCGGCCGTTTGGGGACGGTGAAGTCCAGGGTGCCGTCCTGCGTGCCGCAGATCGGATCGTGTTCGTTGCCGAGTTCGTGGAAGGCCTTGTCGTTGATCCACACGTTCTGCGCAAACTCGAACTGGCGCACCAGATCTGCGCAGATGATGAACGCCGCGATACCGCGGTCGACGCCGTCGTCCGGTACCCCATCCGGGAGCGCAGGACCATACGTCGCGCCGCGCCGGATCATCCGGCGGCGATTCATGTAGTGCGCCGTGTCGCGGGGATTGAGCCGTCGTGCGTGGGAGCCCAGGGGGCACGCGTAGCCGAACGGATCCTGTTCCTTGTAGTTGAAGTCGTTGTTGCGCATGGGATCCGCGCCCAGCTCGGGGTCGTCCTGGTCCGGCGCCAACACCAGCGGGGCGCCGCTGCGCCACCGGCCCATGAACTTCGCGGCCAACAACTCTTCGCCTTCGGGGGTGTCGGCGTTCGCGCGCAGGTAATCCCGAAAAACCCCGACGTGCTCTTCGAGTCTGCGATACGCCAGATAGCTGCCGTTGCGCGAAAGCGCCTCGGGCTGCGGCAGATCCACGACCGGACCGTTCTCGTCGTCGTATCCGAGGATGAACTCACCGGGCGCCAACGGGTCGCCCGACCCCGGCGTCGGCTCCTCCCCCGAACCCTTCATCACCGGCTGCGACAGCCGATCCCGGAAGCCGAAGTGATCATGGGCGTAGTTGAACGGCGGCGTGGCATTGAGGTCGAGGTACGACAGGCTGCGCACCCCGTCGGTCCGTGCGAGCAGGTCGTCGTGCGCCGCGATGGACCTTGCGTTCTGTTCGTCGTTGCGGGAGAACAGGATTGCGATGGCGTGCAGGTCGTCGCCCGCCAGCCCGCCCACCCAGTGCTCCGGGGCTGCCGAGCCGGTGTCCCCCAGAATGCCGGCTCGCGACGCCATCCCCTCCCGGAACGCATCGGGGAAGGTCGCCAGCGAATCCTCCGGGACCCCCAGCGCCCGCAGGCCATTCCAGGTGAACGCCAAGGTGACCCAGCGATCGGACTCGTCCATCGCGGCCTTGGCGTCGGTCGCCGACTGCACCTTGTCCTGCAATTCCGACAGCCACGCCCGGCCACCTTCGGGGGTGTCGAACGTCAGGAACTCGTAGCGCCCGGTGAGGGCGGGAGTTCGCGTCAGCAGGATGTGCTGGATGTCGTCGAACTCGAGCATTACTGCATTTGATCGAGCATCGTCGAGAACGCCGCCTTCAACCGGAGCGCCTTCTTGATCTCGTCCGCGGTCACATAGGGGTACTCGCCGTACTCGAGGAAGCTCGGCTGCTGGTGGTCACGAACGAACTTGATGAACGCCTCGGTGTTGGTCTGCCAATCCTCCGGGAAGCCTTCGAGATTGGTGAATACCGTCGTGACGCCGGTCGCGCTGAAGAGCGCCACCGCGTCCTCGGTGTACTTGTCGAAGTCGGTGTCGAAGATGCCCATGTACTGAAAATGCAGGCCCGAGCCGACGTCGAACAGGTTCCAGCGCAGGTAATGCAGGCGCAGCGGCGCCAAAGCTTCCGGGCTGGCCTTGATGGTCTCCTCGATGGTCTTGCCGTAGGCGCGGACCACTTCCTCGCGCCCCTCTTTCACCTTCGCGATGATCGAGAAGCCGTAGCAGGCAGGCGTCCTCGGGAACACGGGCCCGTAGCGACCCCGCACCTCCTCGAAGTAGCCCTCCTTGGGGATCGCCATGGCGGCCGGCTTGGTCCAGTCCTGCGTGCTCTCACCCATGTCGGCTCCTCACGTCTTGTGCCCTACGCCGGACGCTAACACCGCCCGCGAATTGTCCGAGGCAATCGTCAATATCTGAGGGCAATAACTGCGAACTGCCTCTCCTGGTCGGCCCGGTCCAATTACTCTGGGCCGACACCGGTTTCCGCGCACCGGCGGCGTGCCGACTACCGCGGACCCAGCCGTCCGGAAGAAGAAGACCATGCGACTGAGGCAGCGCTACTTGAGTCTGGGTCTGGCACTCACATTCGTCCCTGTTGGTCTCAGCGCGGCGGCACCGGCGTCCGCGGACTGCAGCGGTGCTGGATACGCGACTGTGTGCGCCCAGGGCGACGTCCGCGGCGGCGGGCCGACTCCGCCGTCCGCCGGGCCGGCCTACCCGTCCTACTGCGCCGACCCCTGGTATTGCGACGACGGCTGGGGCATCGACATCAATGTCCCGATCCGCCCGATCCGCCCGCCCAATGGCCCCGGCGGCGGTGGCGGCATCGGGCCGCGTCGCTGATCACTCGTAACCCCAACAACCCAGTAGGAGCAACCCGCATGAAGATTCGCAACATCATCGGTGCCGGTGTGATCGCCGGTGCGACGTTCATCGGCACAGCCACGACGGCCATCGCCGATCCGCCGGACTGCACCGCCGCCGATCTCGCCAACGTGATGTCCGGGGTGAACGCGGGCACCGCGTCGTACCTGTTCAGCCACCCCGATGTGAACGCGTTCTTCACCGGGCTGAAGGGCAAGACGCGGGATCAGATGCGTACCGAGATCACGGCGTACATGGATGCCAATCCGCAGGTGAAGGCTGAGGTCCAGGGTGTGCGTCAGCCCGCGGCCGACTTCCGCGAGCGCTGCAACGCCCCGATGCCCGACGGTCCGTTGAACTGACGGCCCGGAGAAAGGAAACCGATCCGATGAAGGCACGTATGACGGTCGCCGTGGCGGCCAGTATTGCGCTGGTCGCAGCGATGAGCGGTTGCAGCAAGGATTCCGCGCCTCCGGCCGCCTCGAAATCTGCATCGTCGTCGAGTTCCAGCACCTCGGCGACCAGCTCTGCTCCGGCCCAGCCCGCCGACTACACCGCGTTGCTCATCAAGGGCACCGATCTGGTTGCGCCGGAGGTGTTCACGGCGGGCGAAGCGACGCAGAACCCCAGCGGTAACCCCGGCGTCGCGACCGCATTCAGCAACCCCGACGGCACCCACGTCGTCGGCGACACCATCCTGATCCTGCCGGATCCCGCCGCCGCCACCGCCGCGCTCGAGGCGGCCAAGGCCGGGCTCGGTACCAATGTCGTCGGCGGTGCACCTGCGCCGATCGAGGCCGGCACCGGCGGCACCACGGTGTCGGGGAACTCGCCCGACGGCTCCAAATCGGTGACCGTCGTGCTGTTCACTGAGGGCAAGGCGTTCGTCACCCTGGAATTCGACGGTCCCAAGGACGCCGACGCACCGCCCGATTTCGTCAAGGACGTCGCGCAGAAGCAGGCCGCGGCCATCAAGAGTGGGCTGCACTGACGACGGTCGTCCAATCCATCCGGTAACCGCAGCCAGCTGCCGCAAGTTGGGATCGGTAGCCGCGTCGCTGTTGTGTCCTTGCTCTGTAGGCGTCCCAAACGGATTCCAATCGGTGCGCCGTAGCGTCCCGAAACGGTCGATGCTGACCGCGTCCAACAGACGGGTCTCCTACCGAGTAGTGACCAGAACAGAGAAAGGCTGCAATGACTGAGATACCGCCAGGGAATTACCCTCCGCCGCCGGCCGGCGGCCTCCCGCCCGCAGGCGGACCGCCCAACAACAACCTGGTGCTGGGCATCCTCGTCACCATTTTCTGCTGCCTGCCGTTCGGCATCGTGTCCATCGTCAAGGCGACTCAGGTTTCGGGTCTGTGGGCCCAGGGCCAGCCCCAGGCGGCGCAGGCAGCCGCTGACGAGGCCAAGAAATGGGCGACGTGGGGTGCGATCGCCGGCGCCGTGGTGCTCGTGATCTACCTGGTGTTCACCTTCGTGATCGGCGCGGCGTCCTACGGGGCAGCCTTTACCTGATGCCACTCGGTGGTGGCCGCCACACCCGCAAAGGGTGTGGCGGTTCACTGCTGAGGGCTTTGCCGATAGCCTTGGGCGACAACGGATTACCACAGGCCGCAGGTCTAACCTGCGGCCTGCGGCTATCTGCCGCTTGATATCGCGTGCGCTCAGCTTCCGCAGTGGATGTGGAACTGCTCCCAGCCGTTGGCCACGGTCGCATCGGAATGGATGGTGTCGGTGGTCCGTCCGCCACCGCCCACTGCGGTGAGAAAGTGCCCGTCGATGGTGCCGATCGAATACACGGCCTGGCCGCCGGGAGCCGACGGAAGCTTCGTGACGGTGAACTTCTCCCACGCCTGCAGCTGCGTGGCGTCGGAGTGGATGACGTCGGTGGTCCGTCCGCCACCGCCGACGGCAGTCAGGTAATGGCCATCAAAGGCTCGGATGCCGTAGTGGATTCCGTCACCGGCGTCGACGAGCGCAAAGGTCTCCCAGGTCCCGACCCGCACTGCATCCGTGTGCATTACGTCGAATGATGGTTGGCCGAGTCCTGTCAACCCGCCGCTGTTGACTGCCGTCACATAGTGCCCATTGGCGGTCTTGAGAGTGCAATTGGTCTTTGTTGGGGTAGCCGCCGAGGCCACACCGGACAGGCTCACGGCCAGGACGGCCATCGCTGAAACACCGGCGGCGGCGAGCAGTCGCCGGTGCTTACGCGCAGACGTCGGCTTCGGTGCGGGCTGGGGGTTGATATCGGCGATCATGAAGTGCTCCTTCGATGTGATCGGGGCCCTGGTTGGCCCCTTACACAGGTAGGAGCACCCAGCCCCGCAGGAGGGGACACTTTTCTACGAATTGATCTTTGAGGGCCTGCACGCCGGCATCACACCCGAATGGTCACCTCGGTCAGGGCACGGTCGATGACATTGAGTGCGCGGATGGCCGCCCGCACCGGCCCTGGCCGCATCTCCGGCAGGCCGACATCGAAAAGAACTGCATCGCTGCGCTTTTCTGTCGGGGTGACGTCGTCACCGGCAATCAATGTCCGGATCCCGGCTACCGCGGTGCCGGCGCGCGCCACCGCCTGATGCAGGGCCTCGTCGGCTCCGTCGGGAGCCGGACCGATATGTGACGCGGTGACCCCCGCGCGCGCCAGAGCGTGCGCGGAGCGGTTTGCGACCTGCAGACCGCGCATCAGACGCCGGACCCCATGCCGTAGCTCCGAAAACGGGCCCATCTGAAGCGGTTTGCCGGCCGTGACGGCTTCCTTCAGCGCGTTGTCCAGCCGGCGCGTGTCGGCGACGAGGTCGTCGGCGGCGTCCGCGGTGAGTACCGCCGTGACGGCGGTGTCGATCACCTGCTCCATCCCGTCGAGGTAGGCATTGACCTTTTCGGCGAACGTGGCCCGGGTTTTGGTGGAGAAGACGAAGTACGCCGACGCGATTCCCACCAGGCTGCCCACGGCTGTTTCGGCGATCCGTACCTCGAGCACCTGAGCGCTGAAGTTGCCGAGTAGCCCATACAACATTGCCAGCAGGACCGTCACGAAAAAGGTCAACCAGAAGTAGGCGACGGTCGCCAGATAGAACGCGAAGAACACGCAGACCACCAGGACGACGATCTGCAGTCCCGGATTCCGCCCGATCTCGGCGGCGAGCAGCACGCCCGCCACCACGCCGACAATGGTGCCGACGATGCGATGGCCTGCGCGCGACAGGATTTCACCGCGTGTGGTGACGCCGGTGAACACCAGGAAGGCCGTCAGCACTGCCCAATACCCGCGATCGGGCGAGACCATGTTGCCCAAAACCGTTGCCGCACTGGTGGCCACGGCGACCTGAATCGCTGCTTTGGTGCTGGGATTCAGGCCGGACGGTGCGTCCTGACCGTCGTCGCCGTCGGCCACTGCATCAGCGATGTCGTCATCGCTGATGCCACGGGCGTTGGTGGTGATGTGATGAATTGCCAAGTGCGCCTGCATTGCCCGGTAGGCAGTCACGGTGGCCACCCCGGCTGACGTCGACAGGTCGGCCTTGTCCGCCGCCGCGGCACCCATACGACGAGCCTGCCGCAGCTGATCGTCGGTGGGGTTGTTGTCCAGGCAGATCCGGAGCGCGGCAACCGCATCAACCAGACCGTCCGGCCACGGCTCGTCCTGGTCCAGCCACCATAGGAACGACGCCGCCTGCTCGAGCATGATCTGCGCCTCGAACACGCGGAGCGCCAAGTCCTTGCTGGTGACACTGAGGGATTTCGCGGCCTCATGCCGATCCAGCCAGTCATCGATGAGCAGCGCCGTCTCACCGAGTAGGTCGAGTTGGTGCCGCGCGACGTCGACGCTGACCTGACCGCGCTTGGTGGCCACATCCAGCGTCGAGAGCGATGCGGCCCGCAATGCCGACAACAGCCGGCGCGCCTCCACGCGCGGCCGCTCCGGAAACAGCAGCACGTGCACCAGCAGCGACGAGGCGAGTCCCACTGCGACCGCGATGGCCAGCACCGGGATGTGGTCGACGGGTGTCCGCAGGAACATCGCGAAGAAGTAGCAGATGAAGGCGACCATCCCGAGCGCGTTTCCGCGCGGACCGTACCGCCGCCCCCAGACCGCGGCGAAGAGCACAGCGATGAAGCCGACGTCGACGATCTTCCCGTGCGGCGCCAGGAATGCGGCCAATGCCATGGAGCCGATCGCCGGGAAGAACAGCAGCACCGTGGTGATGTTGCGGCTGCGCTGATCGCGGTCTTTGACCGCAGCAGAGGCCTGCATCGCGACCACCGCGCCGAGCATCGCGGCCGTGATGGGCTGGCCCGCCGCGTGGGTGAACGCCAGCATGGCGCCGATTGCGACCAGTAGCGAACAGGTAGTTGCCGCCGCGCTGCGCAGCCGGATGCGGCCGGGGTCGGCAGCGGTGAGGACACTCGCTCTACGCACCGCCGCTGATAACTGCACAGGTCGATTCTGCGCTATCGGGCTGTGTGGCAGGCCCAGCTCGGCGTGCGCCGCGATGTGCTTCGCAGAGTTGCCAACCGGCGTAGGTTACCGTCGTGGCACATCCAGTCGTGCAAAACGGATGACCACACGGAGAATAGAAACCCAATCATCTATCGATTCCACTCGGTTCAACCGAGACGATTCCCAGAGATTCTGGCTTACTATGCTGCGGCCAAATAGAAGGCCGGCTTAAACGTCGGTCCATGGGTCGTAGTTGCCGATTTCAATACCGGCCTGTTCCAAGCGGCGTAACTTTTGCTCGCAGTTGGCTTCGAACCAAGTCGTCTCGTTACCAGACCAAGGATGATTCAATTTATATCCGTCACCCATACTTGTCAGGAGTACGTCTTCAAATCGCGTGATCTGCCCCATTCGTGAGCCACCGTGAATTATTCGACTAATGAGATCGTCGTTGTACCCCGTGAGGGCATGGTCGACCTGTTCTATTGTGGTGAATCCTAGGTGTTTTAGCATACGGGTGGCGAAATCGTAGCTCCAATCGCGCATTCGACCATCTTCACCCAGCCTTTTGTTAAGAAACACTTTCAGGCTATCCGAAGTAAGTTCTACCTGCTCCAAGTTTCCCGTCGCGATTCGCTCGCGGGCTTCCACCTGTAGCTGTTTGTGGTCATTTGCCAAGCCCTGGAATTCGCGGTCTCCTATCTCTAGCATTCCCGCTAGAGCAAGGAAGCGACGACTGATAGCCTTAGGCAGTACGTCGACTGCTTTATACTGAATCTCATGTTCTATTTCAGCCCAGGCATGCTGCAATATAGTTCGGACCTGGAGTTCTGCAATTAGCCCGCGAAAGCGCGCATACTCGGGCAGGGAAAGGCGATTTTCCTTCAACCTAACAAGATAATGAATGCTCTGATAGCCTAGACGCGCTTCCTTGGCCTTTTCTCCGCCGCGATCATTCCTCTCTTCGATCTTGAATTCGGCGCGTATCAAGTTATCCACCTCATCCAAGGTAGAGAGGAAGAACGTGATTACACGGGCGGCAGTGAGGTCAGTAATATCAGTCAGCGGATGTGCATATTTTGGTTTTTCCGGTTCCTCTTCGTGCGGACTGGCGGCTTTCTTGCCGAAGCTATCAAGCTCTTTTGCACGGGCTTCAATCGAATGAATTGTTAGACCTGCGTGTCTAAGTGTGTCGGTGAGGATATCTCTAATCGTATTTGCAAAATCTTCGTAAGTGCCCCTGACTTGACGATACGCTTCTTCAGCGCTAATTCGATGACCGTCAAAGTCGAAAGCTACCGCCTCAGCTGACGTCGACCCACTGAGAGGAGGCGCTGCGTCGGCCGATTCGTTCGGCGTTTCCGACGTGGACGTAGTCATTTCGACCATGCTTCCTTAGCGGGGGCAGTACAGGCGAGATTAACCCAGCATTGACGCGCTGGCCGATGATCGCGAACAACTCATCGATTTACGCGAAACGCTCTCTAGCGAACGATCTCAGTCGAATCGTCTACCCTGCCCCAATATGCACCAGACCAGCCACCATCCGCGTTCGCGCAGGTCAACGTAGTGCTTGCGCATGATTAGTTGTCGCAAGCATTGCGCCACTCGATTGCGTAAGGCTTGCGCAAATATAGCCAATTTCAGTGGCCAGATGGGACCAGAATGAGATCTACAAGCAAACAGATCAATAGGCCGGTACTGGGACTACACCAGCGCCAGCTAAAGTAGGGCTGTCGGACTTCGGTTGATGATTGACGGATCAGATTCGGTTAATCCTTGACACTCTGGTGTTGTGTCAGACCAGGCCGCTGGTCGGCGGCTTGCGCTGCAAAACACCTGCTAAGCAACGTTTTCGGCGTAACTAGGGCGGGTTCCGGTCGGAGCGCGGGCGGGTTCCGGTAAGCCCCTGGCCGCCGGGGTAACGCCGGGTTTCTGAGTTGGCTACGACACGGGCGGCAGGCGCCCGGAGGTGTCGGTCCCCTGGGTGGCAATATTGTCGCCTGTGAAGCTCTTCATCAGCTGGTCGAAGGACACGAGTCACTCAGTGGCGTTGGCAGTCCGCGAATGGTTACCGCTGATCGTCCCTTCGGTTGCGCCCTGGGTGTCCAGCGAAGACATCGCCAAGGGAACACGTGGGCGTGACGCGATCGTCCGGGAGCTTGCCGGGACGGGCCAAGGTGTCATCTGCCTCACCAAAGAGAACGTCCGCGAACCCTGGTTGAACTTCGAAGCAGGTGCGCTGTCGAATCACCCTGAAAAGCCCCGGGTGCGCACGGTGCTCTTCGACCTCAAGGTCAGCGACGTAGTTGGACCACTCTCCGACTTTCAGCACACTGACCTCAACGACCAAGAAGATGTATGGAAACTCGTCGTCTCGATCAACGACGAGTCCGAACCGAAGCTTGCAGAGACTCAGCTTCGGACGTACTTCGACTCGTTCTGGGATCGCCTGGTGAAGCGACTCGACGCGATCCGGCAAGCACAAGCGCAACAGAGATTGCCTGCGAGCGACGACTCCGACGCTGCCATTCCACGTACACCTGAACAGGTCATGGAGGAAGTGCTGGAGCGGATACGAACGGTCGAACGCCGGCAACGCATGCTGTCTGGAGGTATCGTGACGGTTCAGCGCATCGTCGAAGGCATCGCCGAAAACGTCGGCTCATCGCCACCAAGATCCAAACCTGAGACCGAGGATGAACCACCGAGTCCTCCGGTCCGTTACGTCGCCACCACTAGCCGCGGCATTGGTGAAGTCGAGTCAATTGGCGAGGAAGGGATCATCGCTCACTTCGAAAACGGTGACCGAGTCAGGTTTCGCCCCCAGAGTGTGCGGCTGTTGCGTACACGTGAGTCCGCCGAGCGATACTTGCGAGACCTACAAGAGAAAGCTCGCGCCTCCGACAGCAGTGACGAAGAGCCACCCTTCTAATTCGCTTTCCGCCCAAAGAGACTCACGACATTGCTCGGCAGTGCCGTCACCGGCTCCACCTTGGCCGGGGCCGTGGGCTCGGGTAGCGCCGCAACATGCGGCGGCTGCGCCGGGGTACCGGACGGCGAACCCTAGACCTCCGCCGGGGCGGGTACGTCCCGCCCGCGCCATCGGGTTCCTTTCAGAGCCCGCCCCGGTTGAGCCCCAGCGCTAACACACGTCCAGCGGAACGTTGCCGCGTTGAATTTCAGTGGCGTAGTTGAACATCTGGCGGTCGTCGCCGAACCCCACACCGCGACTATCCAGGTACTCCACCACCGCGTTGCGGCACCAATTGTCCCGAACCATGTTCCAGGTGTCCTTGCATAGCTGAGGTGTCGCCGTCGACACCCGCCCGCAGTTGAACATGAACAGGTCAAAATTGTCGTCCGCTCGCGCTAGCGGGGAGACCGAAATTGCCACCACGACCCCCGCGGCAAGTCCCGCGCTGATGATTCGCACCATCTGTCCCCCCATTAGTTCACGGCCACTTCGGGCTTCGGCCTGGCGTGCGCAACGAGCGCCAAGGCGATGCGGAGCGGTCCTAGCAGCAACAGCGTGCACCAGAAGAACGACCACGGTCGGTCTCTGGGCGCAACGACGAACGCAGCGAACGCTGTCGCGAGCCACATCGTCACCGCGAAAATCAGAACCATCCAGAACGGCGAATCGAGTGGATGCTCAAGCCACGGGAGCTGAACCTCGCCCTTGTTGTCGTTCACGTCTGGAATCTTCGCGCGTCTACGCACAGCTGACTTGCAGAATTCAGCAAAAAAGTTTGGGCCCTTCACGCCAAAGGTGCGTCATCGGACCAACCAAAATGCTGCGCAGTAGACAAGACCTCGTATGCGAACTGCCGGAGCATCGCCAGGTGTCCGTTTTTCGGCCACTGCATCACGCCTTGCTCGAACGGAGCTGGCCCGTCATAGGTCATGTCGCCCGTAATCCCGATGGACCAATCGCCATGCATGAGCTCGGTGTAGAAGCGCTCCAGTTTCCGATCAACGTGAGCGCCGCCATCCTTGTTGGCGGCGTTGGTGATGATCCGCCGCCGCGAAACCGCCGCCTTGGCTTTGATGGAGTCTGAATCCCACCAGGTAGCGAACGGCACTTCGACCAATTGAAGGTCCAGCCTTGGGAGCAGTGAGGTTGGAGTCGGCGAATTGACGTCAATCTTCACGGCAAGCAAGTCTCTCCAATCCGCGAAGTGCGTGGTGGGAGTCGCCAGTACAGTGCAGTCGCGCATCGCAAGATGCGTCATCAGCGAGGTGCTCATCTGGGTGTCGTGAAATAGCACGCGCATCACCGTCGCCATGCGTACCGCTTCCTCCTCATCCCCCTCGTCGTACGCCTTCGCGGATCGCGCTAGGAAGCGCAACTGCTTCCCAAGTTCATCGCGCATCCGCAGATCGTCGGCCACTACTGCACTCATGGCTCACAGGGTATTGGCCGGCCCCGACAGCTCTCGGCGTGTCGCGATCCGTGTGCCGCTCACCAGTGCGATTCGGAGTGTTCTGCCCCTGGCCGGGCTTGAACCGGCGACCAATCGGGTAGCGGGTCCGGCGGCCCTCAGTCGCCGGGGCAACGCCGGGGCGACGGGTGTGAGCGGGGCACCGAAATACCCCGTTCGGGTCATCTACCAGGCGCTTTGAGTAGGGCGGGCGGGGCTCGAACCCGCGACCAAGGGATTATGAGTCCCCGGCTCTAACCAACTGAGCTACCGCCCCTTCGCGAAGATCGCGGCCACCATGTTCCCATGCCTCCGCTGGAACAGATCGGACTGGTCGGGCCAACGCCCGCGGCGTTACGGTGCAACAGACCGATTGGTCAGTGGATCGACAGGACGCGGTGAGCGGTGAGCACTCCAGACCCCAACCGGCTCGGCGGCCTCGCCTGGGCCCGGCGCACCCGCGGCACTCTCACCGGGGCCGAGCGACGCCGGCTGATCGGCGCCATCGCGGCCACTCAGGTGGTCAACGCCGTCGGCCGCCTGAAGCTCGCGCTGGGCAGATTGCCCGACGGTGCGGCAGACATCGACGTCCGCGATTTCGTGGCGCCCGACTCCCGGCTCGCCCGTGAGGCCGAGTCGGCCTGCGCAGAACAGTCCGATCTGCTGGCCGCGCACTCGTACCGGACCTGGCTGTGGGGCATGGCGTTGGCCGCGCTGGACCGGCAACCGCTCGATCGTGAGCTGTTCTACTGCGCCGCGCTGGTCCACGACTGGGGAGCGATGAGCACGGTGGCGGGCGAAGACTTCACGATCCGCGGCGCGGAGCGCGCGCTGGCCTGCGCGCGGGCCGCAGGTCTCGACCCCGTCCGCGCCGATCTGATCGCCGACGGCATCTGCTGCCACACCACCCCCGGTGCGACTGTCGAGCGCGACGGAGCGATCGCGTATTACACGCAGTACGGCGCGATGGTCGACGGCGCCGGCTTGCGTGCGTGGGACGTCGCGCCCCACAACATCGAAGAGGTGCTGCGCCGACACCCCCGCGGGCCAGGCTTCAAACGCGGCCTGAGCGACATCATCATTGCCGAGGCGCGAGCGGTCCCGGAGGGACGCTTCGGGCTGGCCCGGCGCTGCGGCATGACGCTCGCGGTACATATGGCACCGTTCGACAGCTGAACGGCTCTTGGGGCGGGTGCCGGCACCCGTATCTTTGGCTGGAACACGAAGGGACACAATGGCGACCGACGAGTTGGGCACTGGTCTTCCGTGGGTCGATGCCATCGCGGCGTCGTTTCCGCAGCATTCGTTCGACGCGTTCCATACCCGCGATCTGCCCGCGCTCAACGCCCGACACGGCGCCCTCGTCGTCGACGACCTCGCCGGTGTCCCGCCGCTCGCCTTCCAGCTCCCCGACGGGAAGGCGTTCACCTGGCGCGCGACGCCGACCGGAGTGGAAACCAGCGCAGGCGACACCAACGCCCCCACCCTGATCGAGTTCGACGAGACCACGTTCTCGGCCTTCCTGCACCGACTGCTGTCAGCGTCCGGCGCCGTCCGCACCGGCCGGGCGCGCCTGGTTCGCGGCACGCTGCCGGACTGGCAGCGCTGGGAGCCCGCCATCCAGACCCTGCTGAGCGGCACCCCGATCTACACCGCTGCGGTGCGGGACACGCTCATCGACCGGGACGGCCGGCCGCTCGATCTGAACCACACCTTCACCGCCGACGACGACATCGACGACCTGCGCCACTTCTTCAACGTCGCCGGCTACCTGCACATCCGCGGCGTCTACAGCCCCGACGAGATCGCCGCCTGGGGCGCGGAAGTCGAGAAAGTCCGAGCCATGAGTACGCCGGGCGACCCGTTCTCGTGGTGGTCGCTGAACTCAAGCGGATCCGAAATCGTCACGCGCATCAACTATCTGGGCCGCTACTCCGACGTCCTCCAAGCGCTGTGCGCCGAACCTCGAACCACTGCGTACGCCCGACTGGCGGGCCCTGAACTCCGGGTCTGCGACGACCGGCTCGACGGGCCAATGGTTTTCATCAAGAACTCCGATGTGGTCAAGGGTGACGGTGATCTGGGCTGGCACGTCGATGACGGCATCGGCGGGCACCCCGTCATGTGCCCACTCATCCAGGCGGGTATCCAGCTCGATCAGGCCAACGCGGACAACGGCCAGTTGATGGTGCTGGCCGGGTCGCACCGCTACACCAAGCACTGGCTCCAATGGGGGCACGAGGGCGACCTCCCCGTCGTCAAGCTCGACACCGAACCCGGCGATCTCACCCTGCATTACGGCGACATCATGCACAGCACTCCCCCGCCGACCGCGCCGGATGCCGGGCGCAGGGTCCTGTACTACAAGTTCGCCGAGGAAAAGACGTTCGGGTGGATTCCGGCGGGCTGCCACTACAACGACGCGCTCTTCCGCGCCGACGCCGCCGGCAAGGTATCCAGCCGCGCCGCCACACACTGACGGCGGGCACGCGACCGGCGCCAGGCATCATGTTGAACGTGACCAGTTCTCACTCGCTCGACCAAGCCCTGGACTTGCAGCCCATCGATGACACCCGCATGCGCGGCTGCACCCAGCCGGACTGGGCGAACATGGTCGGCCCGTTCGGCGGGGTCACGGCCGCGACACTGTTGCATGCGGTCGAACTGCGGCCGGACCGCATCGGTGAACCGTTGGCCCTCACCGTCAACTACGCGGCGCCCATCGCCGACGGTGAGTTCGACATCACGCTGAAGCCCGCCCGCACCAACCGGACCAACCAGCACTGGATCGCCGAACTCAGCCAAGACGGCGACATCAAGACGACGGCCACCATGGTCTTCGGCATCCGGCGGGATACGTGGTCGGACGACGAGTCGCGGATGCCGAGCGTGCCGGGACCCGAGGGACTCGCCATCAGCGGCCCGCCTCTGCCGTGGGTCAGCCAGTACGACATGCGCTTCGTCGAAAATCCTTTTCCGGCAGAGGATGCCCAGCCCAGTGAGTCGTCGAGGACGACGCTATGGGTGCGGGACGCGAACCAACGTGGCCTCGACTTCGCCGCCCTCGCCGCGATGTCCGACATCTTCTATCCGCGAGTTTTCTGCGGCGCGGCGGCTTCTTCCCGGCCGGGACGATCTCGCTGACCACGTACTTCCACGCCAACGGGCACGAGCTCGAGAACATCGGCGGTGACTACGTCTTGGGCAGCGCGCACGCAAACCGCTTCTCGGACGGCTACTTCGACCAGAGCGCCCACGTGTGGACCCGCGACGGTGCGCTGCTCGCCAGCACCCATCAGATCGTCTACTTCAAGGGCTGACGCGCCAAAGCGCGTCCAGCCTCAGAGCCCGCGCTTGCGCCCGAAGGACGCGCGGCCGTTACGACGCACCATTGCCACGGTGGTCGCGAAACGCCCACGTTTGATGTCGGGCCGCAGACCGGCGCCGAGGCGGTGTAGTTGATCGGTGTGCCAATTGAGGTCGAGCAGGCCGTCCATCGTCTTGAGATTGACGACCCGCCCGACCACGGGCGGCACGCCGTACCGAATGGTGTGCGCGGTAAGAGCTTCCGTGTGACCGGCCAGGATTTGTTCGGCGGCGTTGGTGGTGGTTGCAGTCGGCCGGCCGAGGCCGATGACATCGCATTCGCCGCCCGAGACGGCATCCTGCATCGCGCTGCGCGACCGGAATCCCCCGGTAACAGCCAACGGCACATCACCGATCAATTCGCGTACCGTGCGCGCGTACTCGAGGAAGTAGGCCTCGCGCGCCCGGGTGCTCGCAGCGGCCGCGCCCATCATGGCAGGCTGTTCGTAACTCCCGCCGCTGACCTCGATGAGGTCGATCCCTTCCGAGGCGACCGCCGCCAGCACACCTCGGGATTCGTCTTCGCTGAATCCGCCCCGCTGGAAGTCCGCTGAATTGAGTTTGAGCGCAACGGCGAAACTCGGCGAGACCCGGCTGCGGATGCGGCGGATGATCTCGATCAGGAAGCGCATCCGCCGTTGCGAATCGCCGCCCCACTCGTCGTCGCGCTGATTCGACAGCGGCGAGAGGAACTGCGCGACGAGATAGCCATGCGCGCCGTGAATCTCGACGCCGTCGAAACCCGCTGTCTCGCAGACCGCGGCGGCCGTCGCGAACCGGTCTATGATGTCCTCGATCTCGCCGGACGTCAGCTCACGAGGTGTTGCCGCACCGGGAAGCTTGAGCGGAATCGCGCTGGGCGCGACCGGGACATGTCCGAGTGCGAGCGGATTCGATTGACGCCCAGGGTGATTGATCTGCGCGAAGATGGGGGCGCCACCGTTCTTGGCCGTCTTGGCCCAACGCGACAGCGCGTCGAGATCGCGCTCGTCCTCGATCACGACGTTGCCCGGTTCGCCCAGCTGCGTGCGGTCGACCATCACGTTGCCGGTGACGATCAGGCCGTAGCCGCCACTGCCCCACGCGGTGTACAGCCGTTCGAGACGCTCATCGGGCGCGTTGCGCTTGGTGCCGAGCGCTTCGCTCAAGGCGGCCTTCATGATTCGGTTCGGCAGCACCAGACCGCAGGGCAGGGTCAACGGGTCGTGCAACGCGGTCACGGACTGGTCCTCTCGTCGGCCATCAGATGTTCGGACGCAAGCGAAATCATCGGGCACGCGGTCGCAGTATATCGATCGGTATACCGACCGCGACGCTAGTACACCGAATGGTATATTTCAAGGCGTGCGGGTACGCGAACGTCTCATCGCGGCGACGGCGTCGCTGATGCGGTGCCATGGCGTCGCCGGGACGGGCATCGCCGGAATCGTCGACACCAGCGGCATCACCCGACGCTCGATCTACGTCAACTTTCCGGGCGGCAAGGCCGAACTTGTCGCTGCCGCAACGCGTTCGGCGGGCGATGAGTTGGCGGCGATATTGCGCGACAACATGTCGGAGCCTGATCCGGTCGCCGCCTTCGCCAAGATTTGGGCCGAGCATCTCATCGAGACGAATTTCGAGGGCGGGTGCGCGATCGTCGCGGCGGCGACGAGCCGGGACGAAGCACCCGAGGCGGCCGACGCCGCTGCGGAGGTGTTCGAGGACTGGGTCCAACTGATCGCCTCGCGACTTGCCGAAGCGGGCATCAAACCCCAAGTCGCGCAATCGCTGTCAACCACCATTGTCGCCGCGATGGAAGGCGCAGTGGTGATGGCACGCGCCGCGCAGTCGACGACCCCGCTGGACTTGGTCTCCCAGCACATCAGCGAACTCGTCGCCGCGCACCTCCCCGCGCCCCGGCGTGCACCGCGAAAGCGGTCAGCGGTCTAGAGGCACTGCCTCAGGAGAACACCGGCTGACCGTCAGCTCCCAGCAGATACCGCTCGGTGCCTTCGGCGACCCGGGGTGCGTCGCCGCCCAGCGCTACGGCGATCTTGTTGATGGCGTTGCGCATGACGTCGAGAGTGATCTCGGTGGCCTCAGCGTCGGAGAAGTGCGCCCGCACGTCGGCGGCCACCTCGGCCGGAATCCGCGACGGCGTCCAGACCAGGGCGTCGACATAGCGCAGCGCCGCCTTCTGCCGCTCGTCGAGCAGCGTTGACGATTCGTACAGTTCGATCTCGGAGTACAGGGACTCGTTGCCGCCGGCGTCCAGCGCGGTGCCCTCACGCAACGACTTACACAGCCGGCAGTTGTGGGCGGCCGCTCCGCGCAGCCGCACCACCTCGGTCATCACCGGATCGAGCTCGCGGCGCGCCCCGACCGAGCTGGCGAACTGGTTCAGCAGCAGGTCCACCGGATCGGTGGCGTGGTCCCAGCCGTCGGGGTCGGCTACCGGCGGCAGCCCCAACGCGGCGAATCCGGCCCGCACCCGCGGCACGAAATCGGCAATGAACATCAGCGCCACGATGCGAAAACTATTGGCGCCCAGGGCTGCAGTGAGCTGTCCTCGCTGGGCCACAGACACCACGGACACATCGGTGCTGAACTGCTCGGCGAAGTCGGCCACCAGCGGCTCGGCGTCGGAGACGGGCCCGAACACCTCTTCATAGGGCAACGCCGCCAGGCCCAAGGTCTCGGCACACGTCTGCCGCATCACCGCATTGAGCCGGCGATCAGCCGGTGGCGACAATGCGATCAGGGCCGTCAGTAGATCCTCCACGCTCTGGATTATTGCCGTGATGAGACCATCGACGCATGGGTTCGACCGTCTCGGCCGCATTCGCCTCCGATAACGCTGCTGGCGCACACCCCCGGGTGATCGAGGCCATCATCGACGCCAACCCGGGCTCGGTGAGCTCGTACGGCACCGACCCCAGCACGGAACGTGCAGCGCAGGCCCTCAGAGCAGCCTTCGAGGCCCCCGACGCCGACGTGCTGTTCGCGCTGACGGGTACCGCGGCCAACGTCATCGCGCTGGCCTCCGCGGTACAGCCGTGGCAGGAGATTCTGTGCAGCGACATCGCGCACTCGTTGCTCGACGAAGCCGGCGGACCCGTGCGACTGTCCGGCGCACAGCTGACTCCCCTGCCCAGTGATGACGGGCTGATCGCGCCGCAGGAACTCGATCGGCACATCGCCCGCCGCGGGCCGGTGCACCACTCTCAGCCGCGCATCGTCACCATCACCCAGTCGACCGAGAACGGCCGCGTCTGGTCACCCGCCGCACTAGCGCAGTTCATCGACTACGCCCACCAGCACGACCTGCTGGTCCACGTGGACGGCTCGCGCATCGCCAATGCCATTGCCGCGCTGGACGTCCATCCGCGCGACGCCATCGGGGACGCCGACATCGTCACCGTCGGCGGCACCAAGAACGGCATGCTGTTCGGCGACGCTGTGCTGGTGCGCCGACCCGAACATTTCCCCGGAATTCGGTTCGTCCAGAAGCAGATAGGTCACCTCGCCAGCAAGCACCGCTTCATCTCGGCTCAGTTCGAGGCAATGCTGCGCGACGACCTCTGGTTGCAGAGCGCGGCCCACGCCAACCGCATGGCTGCGACCTTGAGCGCCGGGATGGCGGAGGCGGGGCTGCCACTGGCCGCACCGACCGAGGCCAACGAAGTGTTCGTCATCCTGGACGCCCCAACCACGGCGCGCGTCCGGGAACAGTTCGCCGTCCACGCTCCGGATCCGCTGCGACCCATTGTCCGGTTCGTCTGCTCCTGGGCGACCAGTGACGAGGACGTCGCCGCGGCGCTGAAAGTTATTGCGCCTGACTGACCGATGACATGCGCGTAGGTTCCACATGTGGGTGAGCAGTTGACTTCTTAGCCACGGGGATTCAGACGGACGTTGGCCGCCGCCCGCGGCCGGTTGTCGACCAATCCGTGGATGACGATCACTGGGCGAGAACCTGCATGACCGGTGCCAGCAGACCAGTCAACTGAGACCATGGGACTGTGATCACCGGCTGGCCGTGGGCGAATTGATAGTCCTCGAAATGGATTTCGAGTCCTGCGGCAGTCGGAATCCAGTTATGGAAGTTCTTCTCGACAGGCGCATTGCCCGGCCCATCGCCCATCGGTCCCCCGTATACCGTGGGCCAAATCTCTTTCGTTTGTTCCGAAAGTCGGTTGAGCCCGGCCTGGGTGTCGGTGAACAGGTCGCCGAGGGTGATCGGCGCGGCGGTGCGGGTGTCAATGACGATGGTGGTGACGTAGTCCAACGGGTGAGCTCCACCCTGGTGGTAGTAGGCGCCGTGGAGCACCTGTGAAACCGCCGTCGGGCGAAAGCTCACGGTCGGGGTGGAATCAAAGGTCGCGTGGTCGCGCAGGACTTCGTCGCCATCGAGCATGGCGGCCATCGTCCGCCCAGATGCAAGGCTAGCGGCGTTGAATACCGTTGCCACAGCATCATTGCCACCCGCTAGCTGGCCCACATTGACGTGCCAGCCGTCGCCCAGGTCGATGGTTGTGGTCGTGACGGTGTAGGTGGCGCCACCGCTGGTGCCAGTATCGGCAACCGCGGTGCTCGGCACAGCCAGGGTGAGCGCGAGCAGCGTGGCTATGGTCTTGCAGGCCTTCATGATCGTGATCATCTAGGGGACTTTCTTGGCGACGAGCGTGAGCACTGTCTGGGCAATCCGCGGATCGGTCGAGAAGTGCGCTGCGCCGATCTCGATCAACACCCGTCCACGCAGCGCGTCGATGTCCACGCTTCCTGGCCCGTTGACGCTGTCAGGGTACTGGATCAGCACCATTGACGGTTCCGGTTCGGTAAGGGTGAACCCGGCGCCAAACACGTCGGGTGACGGGTGCGTGCGGCATTGCCGTGCAGCAGTTTTCAGTGCGTCGAAGGTCCGTCGAGCGGTATTGGCATCGGGATAAACGGCGACGCTCTGGCGAACACCGATATTGCTCGAGCCGCTGTAGCGCGCCGACGCGAAGTTCGACCAGGTGCTGCCGAACACCTCGTCTTGGTTGACGAAGTGCCGACATGGCGCCGACAGTGTGGCGTCCATGCTGTGGTCGACCCACGGGCTGGTGAGGTCTTCGTTGGGATTGGTGTGCAATGTGGGCCCTCCGACGATCGATTGCACCTGTGGCAGCGGCCGAATCATGTCGCCGCTACGCAATACACCGATCGGGGATGCAGCAGACGTCATAGGAATTGTGTTGAGGCACACCAGCGCTGCCGCGGCGGCGAAGCCGCGGGACAGCCAGATCTGAGGCTCAGGCAGCGCGATCACCATGCCCGTCGAACTCGGTTGTGCACCACGACAGTTATCCCCCGCACCTGGCCGATGAGTCACAGTCTCCTTGTTAATTGTCCGGCCAGTTCGGCAGGTCTCCTGACACCAATTTGTCGGCCAGCCAATTTGGCGTGAGTTGGGGACGCGTGTGCCAGATAGCCTGGCTTGATGGTAATCAACCGGGTAGGCCTGGGGCTGGCCGTCCTCGGCGCCGCTGCCGTCATGACCGCCGCGGCGCTCGTGCGGCTGCAGTCCGGCGGGTGGATTCTCATCACCAGCTCTGTTGGCATCGCGGGCAGTGCCTTGTGGGTGAGCCGCGGCAACCACCGAGCAGCGGTGCTGCCTGTCGCGGTGTGTGTCCTGAGCAGCGTTCCGATCCTGGTCGGCGCGGCGCTGTCGAGCGCTATAGGTCCTGGGTTGTCGTTGCTACCGCATGCGATCGCCGCGATAGGCGTCGCTGTTGCTTTGGTCGGCTCGCTACTTCTCGCCCGGCGCCCAGTCGACGCCGACGATCAATCTTCGTCTACCCCAATAGTTTCAGGGTACGGCGCCGTGCCCACCACCAATGACAACTGCCCACGCTGCAAGCGGTGGGTGAAGGCCGGAGTCAAGACCTGCGGCTACTGCGGGTTCGCAGTCAAGCGTTACCGCGCCGTTTGACCAAGGGCCATCAAGGTGACTGACAACATGATGCATGCGATTTCACCCCCGCGGTTGCGCGGCCCCAGATGGTTGATGCTCGCCGGCCTAGCCGTGCTCATGATCGATCTCGGGTTGACGACCTGGGGAATCCACCGGGATTCTCAGTGGAACGCGACCGTTGTCGGGCTCTGTAAATCCGGGTACTTCCCTTCCCACTTGCCGCCCCTACCGGAAAACGGGTGGATCGGGGTGGTGACTCTGTGCTCGATCGGCCCGGCGGCCGTGATCACGCTTGTCGGGGCCATACAGCAGGGTCAACGCTCACACAACGTGCGTGGCATTGTCACGGCCCTCGTGGCGGCCGCCGTCGCGACCCTGGTCGCCTCCGGCCCATTGATGTTCGGGTTGTTGATGATTGAGCCGCGAACTGCTGGCACAGGGACCGATGGCAGCGGCCTGCCCTGCCCCGAGGGCTGAACAGCTTGCGCGCCGTGGGGGCGCCGTGAGTGAAGTACGCCAGGCATTCTGGCCGCAGAGCAGGTGTCAGGCGCCCTAACGTCGGCGACGCCGCGAATAGGCCCCAACGAACAGCATCAACGCCCCGAATCCGAATGCCATCAGCGGAAGTCCAACTGACTGCGAGTACGCCTTGCCGTCATGAATGCGCATAGGCACGGTCTCGCCGGGGTCCGGTAGCGGCATCGCCACGATCCAGACCGACCTGGCCACCGTGCCGTCTCTCCACTGGCCACTGCACTCGCTGTTGCGCCCGACATCGTGGCATTCAAGTACCTTCACGTCCGCGGTGATTCCAGAGTGCTGGGCCCACAGCGCGTACATCCCGAATCCGAGGCACGCTACGCCGAGGACGATGGCAATCCACTCCCGGATGCGGCTTGTGTGAGACGGCTCCGGTCGGTGATCCGTTGTGCCGCTGTGCTTACCACCCACTGCCGGCTGCCTCGAACATCGGCAGATCGGCGAAGCGCGATTGTGTGATCACAGACTGATCCAGACGTAGAGCGCTTGCCCAGGATCGCTCGCGGCGGAGACGAACAGCGGGTGCAGCGCCGTCATCATCTCGTGCAGATCCGCGTCGGTGGTGCCGGCGAAATCCTCGGTGCGGGCCCAGCGCTGCAAATGCGGGCGCAACTCGTCTAGCGTCGCGCTCGCAATGAGTTGGGTTGTGCCAGAGGCGATTTTGACGACCATGCATGAGTAGTCGTCATGGTGGGCCACGTCCACGGCATGGTCATCACGTGAGACGAGGGAGACGGCCTCGTCGGAGACGGGGTCCAGGCCGAGCAGGATGGCCTCGAGCGAGGCTAGTTCGCTGCCGGGGTCAGGCCCTATGACGGCGTTGGTGGGGCCGGTGTCGAGCACGTCCGCAGCCGCGGCGTCCGAACTCGCCAGGAAGTACTCATTGATGACACCCACGCCAACCCCCTCTGCTCCCCTGGGCAGAATGATACGGATGTACGAGAGCCATGCGATTCTCGCGCGGATGCGGCCGGAGTTCGGCAAGCCCTTCTTGGACCGACGTGTTTTTTTCGCGTGAGCAGGCCTGTCACCATCGCATCTAGAATTGGCGTTATGGGAAGCAACTACGCGCCCAACCCCGGCACCGCGATCGACACTGCGACGCGGCCAGCATGGCAGCGAACCGGACACGATCACTTTCCTTATGCCGCAAACCAATCCGGCCACTGGTGGGTGCTTCGCGCCAACTATGGGTTCCCCGAGCACGATCTGTACACCTTGTTCGTCGACGGCCAGGCCGTCGCCGACATCACGGCCAACCCCTACCACCCCCTGCCGCTGCTGGCCAGCATCGGTGCCCTGCGTCTGACCGACCCAGATCCGGCTGTCCCGATGCTCGACGACGACGTCGCCGACGCGGACGTGGGCGCCGTGGCCAGCTACGTCAATTACGGAAGCGAACACGACGATCCGTGCCTGTTCTGCTCCGGCGAAAGCTGACTGAACTGCGACTGGCGCCGGCAAGGCCCCACCGAGCACAGCGTGCCTCATCGAGTTTGTAGGTCGATAAGTCCGCCGTCGGCTCGGTAGCCCTCGACTGGCCTGAGGACGTAACTGTCGCCGATCGTGTCGGTCCGGTAGAACCGCTCGAACATCTCGGCTGCCTCCGGTGCGGCGAACACCTCGTGGCGGCTGATCGTCTGGACGCTGCGCGGCAGCACGATGTCGACGTCCCCCTCAGCGGGGTCGGCATGCTGGTGGCCGACCACCGAACGCACTGATACCGCACCGATCTCGGCTCCGCCAGGTTCGCAGTACTCGATCACCATCGCATCGGCGCTGCCGGCGGCTTGCAGGTACCGCGACGTGGAGAAGTCCGCCGGCACCCCAGCGGATGGGCGGGTGCTGAGCACGATGGCCCACGGGTCGGAGCCGTCGAGATCGTGCAGGTGATGGGCCATCATCCCGCGGTGATGTTGCCGAGCCAAGTCGACCGACACATCGCTTCGCTTGGTCTCGTACATCGCCGAGTAGTCGTGCGTGGGTCTGAGGCTGACCCTGAAGTCGTAGTACGCCTGCGGACCTTTCGCCCACGCCGACAGGTACTTGAGTACATCGACTTCCGAGGACATCCCGCCGCCCTCGCCTCGGGCGATTGCGTCGTCCGCCACCGTCGCTGCCTCGTCGCCCCGGCCAGCGGCAATCAGCGCTGTCACCTTACGAGTCAGCGCCCGGTTCGGGGCGATGCCGTCGCCGCGCTGCTCGAGCGCCGACACATAGTCCGCCACCGTGGGGTATTCGGCGGCGAACTCGGTTCGGGTGCGTTCGAATGCGTCGAGTACCGGGACCCAGCCGGGCTCGTCCGTGGCCAGCACGTCCAGCGAGCCTTGTCCGATACGCAGCGGCTGGACTCTGAATGCCCCGTTGACGCGGCGGTTGATCCGCATCTGGGAACCCATCACGACGTCGGGAAGGAAAGCGTCCCAGAGTATCTCGTCGACGGCCACTGGCTTGATTGTGACGGTCCAGCCGATCCGCAACGTGTTGGGGTCTTTGTCCGGGTGGAAGACCTGCGGATAACACAGTTCGGTGAGGTAGACGTCGTCGAGCACAAACCCGGACCCGCTGACGAACCTCATCCCCCGACTACGGCACGCCGGCCGCAGCGCATCGTCCCAAGCCTGCTCCGCCGCTGATCGTTTCGCCATGATTCCTGATCCCCCAATGCCAGCTCAGCGCCGATGGTGCAATGCGCCGGATATCTGCAGGCTACAAGCAACCAAAGACACCACCCGACACTAATTTCCGTCGCACGCCCGGCAACGATCGTGGGGACGCCTATCGCGGGTATCGGCTGCGGTGCCAGATCGGCGGGCACGTGATACCCGATCAGCTGGGCAGTCCGTCACCGGTGGCGAGCAGCCGCGACGAGGACGTCGCCGCGGCGCTGAAAGTTATTGCGCCTGACTGACCGATGACATGTGGAAGTCGGGAATCCGCAGCGACGGCATCTGGGCGCGGGTGGCCCAGTCGCCCCATTCGCGGGGCAGCGTCGTCTCGCTGACGCCGGCCTCGGTGGCGCGGCGCAGCAGGTCCAGCGGGCTCTCGTTGAACCGGAAGTTGTTGACCGCGCCCGTCACCTCGCCGTCCTCTATGAGGTAGACGCCGTCGCGCGTCAGGCCCGTCAGCAGCAGCACCGTCGGATCGACCTCACGCATGTACCACAGCGTGGTCAGCAGCAGGCCGCGCTCAGTGCTGCCGATCATCTCGGCCAGGCTCACGGTGCCGCCGGTCATGAGCAGGTTGTCGGCGGGCACCGCCACCGGCGCATCGAATTCCGCTGCGGCAGAGCGTGGATAGGCCAGCGCGTTCACGACGCCGTCGCGAATCCAGTCGACGCGGCCGATGTCCAGGCCGTTGTCGAACACCGATACCCGCTCCGACGAACTCGACGCCGCCACGAACGGCAGGCATTCCAGCCCGGGCGCAACAGGATCCGAGTACAGCGTCAGCCCGAGATCGGTGAGCTTCTCCCCCACCCGGGTGCCACCCGGCGCCGACAGCGCGGTGCGCCCTTCCTGGGCGCCGCGGCCGTCCATGCTCCAGCCGAGGTAGATCATCATGTCCGCAACGGTCGACGGCGGCATCAGCGTCTCGTACCGGCCGGCGGGCAACTCCACGGTCTTCGATGCCCAACCCAGCCGCAGGCACAGGTCGTCGAGCATGGAATCGATTGGCACATCGACGAAATCGGCGGTGCTGACCCCGGCCCAGGCGCTGGCCCCGCCACGTTTGGCGTTGACCTCCACCGAGCCGGTCGGCTGTGTGAACCGCCGCCGGATACCGCCCGACGTGGCCAGATAGGTGGTGTCGAGCTCATGCCGGGCGAACCCGTACAGCGCATCGCTGCGGTGGAAGCCGTCGACGAGACGCGCACCCACGTCGCCGAACACCGAAGCACCGGTCAGCGGCGACGGTGCCTCCCAGTCGTCGGACACCTCCTGGCCGGCCAGCGCCGGCGCGCTGTCGCGGGCCTCCGGTGCCGCCTGCGCGGCATCCTGCGACGCCGCCACCAGACCGGCGATGGTCGCCGGGTCGACCTCACTGGACTTCACCGCGCCGACCCGGGACTTATCCCCTTGCCGGACAATCGAAATGACGGTGGTATCCCGGCTGACCGACTCGCCGTTGGTGGTCATGGTGTTGCGGGCCCAGCGCAGCGACGCGGTGGATCGGTCGGTCACCAGGACGATGGTCTCGTCGGCTCGACCCCGGCGGGCGGCCTCGGCCAGCACCAGGTCGACAACCTGCGGTGCACTGATCATCAACGCCCCGATTCAGTTCGCGTGTTGAGCACATTGATTCCCCGGAACAGGGCGGACGGGCAGCCGTGGCTGACGGCGGCCACCTGGCCAGGTTGCGCCTTGCCACAGTTGAACGCCCCGCCGAGGCGCCAGGTCGATTCTCCGCCAACGGCTTCCATCGACCCCCAGAAGTCGGTGGTGGTGGCCTGGTAGGCGACGTCGCGCACCTGCCCGTCCAGCTTGCCGTCGCGAATCTTGAAGAAGCGCTGCCCGGTGAACTGGAAGTTGTACCGCTGCATGTCAATTGACCACGACTTGTCGCCGACGATGTAGATGCCGTTCGCGACACGACCGATCAGGTCGTCGGTGCTCAGATCGTCGGTGCCGGGCTGCAACGACACGTTGGCCATCCGCTGGATGGGCACGTGATGCGGCGAGTCCGCGTAGGAGCAGCCGTTGGACCGGGCCACCCCCAGTTTCGGCGCGAACACCCGGTCCAGCTGATAGCCGACGAAGACGCCGTCGCGCACCAGGTCCCAGCTCTGCGCGCGGACGCCTTCGTCGTCGAATCCGATGGTGGCCAGCCCGTGTTCGACGGTGCGGTCGGCGGTGACGTTCATGATCGGCGACCCGTACTGCATGGTGCCCAGCTTGTCCGGGGTGGCGAACGAGGTTCCGGCGTAGGCCGCTTCATAACCGATGGCGCGGTCGTATTCGGTGGCGTGGCCGATGGATTCGTGGATGGTCAGCCACAGGTTCGTCGGGTCGATCACCAGGTCGGTCGGACCAGCGGTCACACTCGGCGCCTTGACCTTCTCGGCCAACAGCGTCGGCAGCTCGGCCAATTCGGTTGTCCAGTCCCACACCTCGTCACCGGCGACGGCTTCCCAGCCGCGGGCGGTCGGCGGCGCCAGGGTGCGCATGCTCTCGAACGATCCGGCGGCGCTGTCCACGGCGACGGCTTCGAGCATCGGCTGCACCCGCACCCGCTGCTGGGTGATCGACGAGCCGAACACATCGGCGTAGAACACCTGCTCCTTGACTGCCTGCAGCCCCGCTGACACGTGGTCCACTCCGTCGGCCGCGAGCAACCGGCCCGAGTACTCGCCCAGCAGCGCGATCTTGTCAGCAGCGGTCACCTCGAACGGGTCGACACCGTACGGCGACACCCACGACACATCGGCGTACACCGGTTCCGGCGCCAACTCGATGCGTTCGGCGTTCAGCGGCGCCAAGGCCACCGCGACCTGCACCGCGCGGCGCGCGGTCTCGGCCGCGACCTCAGGTTTCAGCTCGGCATGTGAGGCGAAACCCCAGGTGCCGTCCACGATCACCCGCACGGCGAGCCCGATCTCGCGGGTCACCACCGAGGTCTCCAGCTCGCCGTCGCGCAGCTGGATGTGCTCGGTGGTGATCCGGTGAACCCGGAGGTCGGCGTAGCTCGCACCAGCAGCCAGCGCGGCCGACACCGCGGCCTCGGCCAGCAAATGGCGCGGCAGGGCCAGGAAGTCGGCGTCAACCCGTCGCAGCGCAGTCACGGCTACACCGTAATGGCAGGACCGGCTTTAATGATCCGGTGGCACGCCGCAGGTTCCGGGACACCCTGACCGGGTACGCGCTGCTCGCCCCCAGCCTGTTCGGCGTGGTCATGTTTCTACTGCTGCCCATGCTGGTGGTCGGCTGGCTGAGCCTGCAGCGGTGGGACCTCTTGGGACCCATCCGATTTGTCGGGCTCGACAACTGGCAGGCCGTGCTGACCGATCCGACGTTCGGCCGCTCGATGGCAGTGACCTTCGGCTTCATCGCGCTGGTCGTGCCCGTTCAAACTGTGCTGGGTCTGGCGGCGGCCATGCTGCTGGCCCGCGGGCTGCCGGGCACCGGGTTCTTCCGCACGCTCTATGTCCTGCCGTGGATCTGCTCGCCGCTGGCGATCGCGGTGTTGTGGCGCTGGATTCTCAGCCCCACCGATGGCGCGGTCAGCACCGTGCTCGGGCATCGCATCGAATGGCTGACGGACCCGACACTGGCCCTGCCGCTGGTTTCGGCGGTGACCGTGTGGACCAACGTCGGCTACGTGACGCTGTTCTTCCTCGCGGGAATCCTGGCTATCCCCAACGATGTCCACGACGCGGCCCGGATCGACGGGGCGACGGCGTGGCAACGATTCCGTCGCATCACCCTGCCCATGCTGCGGCCAACGCTGTTCTTCGTCCTGGTGACGGGAATCGTGAGTGCGGCACAGGTTTTCGACACCGTGTACGCGCTGACCGGCGGCGGCCCCGACGGCCGCACCGATCTCATCGCGCACCGCATCTACGCCGAGGCGTTCGGCTCGGCGGCGGTGGGCCGCGCCGCGGTGATGGCGCTGATCCTGTTCGTCCTGCTGCTCGGCATCACGCTGGTGCAGCACATCTACTTCCGCCGACGGGTCAGCTATGACCTCACGTAACGCTCGGTGGTTCTCGCCGGCTCGGCCGGCGGCGATCTACGTCATCCTGGTGGCCGGCGCCGCGATCACCCTGGTGCCGTTCGGCCTGGGTCTGCTGACCTCGTTCACCTCAGCCCGGCAGTTCAACACCGAGTCGCCGCTGTCGCTGCCGAACCCGCCGACGTTGGCCAACTACACGGCCCTGAGCGACGCCGGCTTCGGCCGGGCCGCGCTGGTGACCGCCCTGATGACCGCGGTGATCCTGTTGGGCCAGTTGGCCTTTTCCGTGACCGCCGCCTACGCCTTCGCCCGGCTCGAATTCCCGGGCCGGGACACCCTGTTCTGGCTGTACCTGGCGACGCTGATGGTGCCGGCCACGGTGACCGTCGTGCCGCTGTATCTGATGATGGCCGAGGCCGGGCTGCGTAATACGTTCTGGGCGTTGGTTCTGCCGTTCATGTTCGGCTCGCCCTATGCGATCTTCCTGCTGCGCGAGTACTTCCGGTCCATCCCGGCCGACCTGATCCGCGCCGCCCGCATCGACGGCGCCGGCACGCTGGATGTCATCGTGCACGTGGTGCTGCCGGCCAGCCGGTCGATCCTCGTGACGCTGGGGCTGATCACCGTTGTCTCGCAATGGAACAGCTTCATGTGGCCGCTGGTGATCACCAGCGGCTCATCGTGGCGGGTGCTGACCGTCGCCACTGCCGGGCTGCAGTCGCAGTTCGACGCGCAGTGGACCGTGGTGCTCGCCGCGACAACCGTCGCGATCGTGCCGCTCATCCTGCTGTTCAGTGTGCTGGGCCGGCACATCGTGCGCTCCATCGTCGTCACCGGCTTGAAATGAAGTTCTCGACCCGGTTCGTGACCGCCCTGGCTACCGCCATGGCGGTGCTGCTGGTGGCCGCCGTGCTCATGGGCCGGACGCCGGACACCGGGAAAACCGTTGTCACCGTGCGGCTGTGGGACGCGCAGGTCGCCGCCGCGTACCGGTCGTCATTCGCCGAGTTCACGCGCCGGCACCCGGACATCGAGGTCCGGGTCGACGTCGTCGCCTACGCGTCATACTTCGATTCGCTGCGCACCGATGTCGCGGGCGGTGGTGCCGACGACATCTTCTGGCTGTCCAACGCGTACCTGGCCGGCTACGCCGACACCGATCGGCTGCTGGACATCGGACAGCTGTTGGGCCCCGGCGCGGCCGACGCGTGGGATGCCTCGGTGACGCAGCAATTCACCCGCGGCAACAAGGTGTGGGCGGTGCCGCAGCTGACGGACGGCGGCATCGCGGTGTACTACAACGCCGATCTGCTGGCGGCCGCCGGAATCGATCCGGCCGAACTGGACGCGCTGCACTGGTCCCCCGACGCCGATGACACCCTGCGTCCGCTGCTGGCCCGGCTCACTCTGGACCGGCACGGGAACCAGGTCGGGGCACCGGGATTCGACGCCGGGCAGATCCGGCAGTGGGGCTACAACGCGGCCAACGATCTGCAGGGGATCTACCTCAACTACATCGGCTCGGCCGGTGGCCAATTCAGCGACGGGGACCGCTTCGCCTTCGACAATCCCGGCGCGCGACAGGCATTCGAGTATCTGGTCAACCTGATCAACACCGACCACGTCTCCCCCTCGGCGGCCGACACCAACGGCAACGGCGACTTCTCCCGCAACCAGTTCCTGCAGGGCCGGATGGCTCTGTTCCAATCTGGCACCTACAACCTGGCCGCCATCGCCGATCAGGCCCCCTTCCGCTGGGGTGTGGCGATGCTGCCCAGCGGACCGGCCGGCCGCGTCAGCGTCACCAACGGGATTGCCGCCGCGGCCAATTCGGCCACCCGCCATCCCGACGCGGTGCGTGCGGTGCTGGCCTGGATGGGCAGCGCCGGAGGGAACGCATTCCTTGGCACGAGCGGCGCCGCGGTGCCCGCCGTGCTGGCGGCCCAACGGGTCTACTTCGACTACTGGGCGCAGCGCGGGATTGACGTTCTGCCCTTTTTCCAAGTCCTGAACGGCCCGCGCATCCCGGCCCCCGGCGGCGCGGGCTTCCCGGCCGGATTCCTGGCCATCAGACCGCTTTTCGACGAGATGTTCCTGGGCCGCGCCCCCGTCGCATCGACCTTGGCCGACGCGCAGCAGGCGGCCAACGCCGCAGCCGACCGCTAAAGCCGGTGGGTGGCCAGCGGCGTGGCCACCTCAACCCACAGCGACAACCCACACATCGCAATCACCATCAGCAGCGCCACCGCGTCCGCCCGTCCCGGCCGTGCCGGACTCGCGACGATCTGGCCCACCCCGCCACGCGCGGTGATGGCGTCACCCATCTCGTCACCGCGGCGCAGGGCCACCGTGATCGCAGCGGCCAGCAGGTCGACGATCTCGGCGCGGCGTTGCCGACTGCGCTCCCGACGGGTCTCCGGCCGCACCTTGGGACGCAGCCGACGCGCCGCGAACAGCACGCGGTATTCGTCGATCAGCATCGGGAAGGCGCGCAGACCCAGTGCCAGCGTCACGGCCCACTCATCGACCGGAATCCGCAGCCACTTCAGCGGCCGCCCCAAAGTAGCCACCGCCGGGGCGATTTCAGCGACGTTGGTGGTCCACGAGACCAGCCCGCCCAGACCCAACAGCACGATCGACAGCGCGGTGATCTGCAGGAAGTTCAGCAGACCGCCCAGTCCCAGATGCACCGACGCGATGTCGATGAACGGCTCGCCCCCGGCCAGGGCCGCCGTCCCTCCGCCGAGCAACAGCAGCACCCACACCAGGCGCGGTACCGACGGCAGCACCGTGCGCGGGATGCGCGCCAGCCATACCGTCACCATCACCAGCAGTGCAACCAAGCCGATCGGCACCCACCCGGGGTAGATCGTCAGGACGACGCCGATCAGCGCCACCACAATGAGTTTGGTGCCGGCCCACAATTCGTGAACAGGCGACGTGCCCGGCACGGGACGCAGCAGCACCATCGACCGGCGCTGGGCGGCTGGGGCGGTCATGATCGTCCTCCCGCGGTGATCGGCGCTTCAGCGAGTTCTCCGCGGTGCAGCCGCAGGATGCGCGGGCACAGCTCGTCGAGTCCGGCGAAGTCGTGCGAGATGACGACGACCGTCAGCCCGGTGGTCCGGCGCAGCTCGGCGAGCAGCGTCACCAGGCCGCGCTGGCTCGCGGCGTCCAGCCCGGCCAGCGGTTCGTCCAGGATCAGGGCCCGTGGACGACGAGACAGCAACCCGGCCAACACCACTCGGCGCATCTGGCCGCCACTGAGCTGATCGATACGCCGGTCGGCCAGCTCGGGGTCCAGCCCGACCATCGCAAGTGCCTCGGTGATCCGGGCGGTGTCGTGCTTCGAAAATCCCGCAGCCGACGCGATTTCAGCGCCCACGCGGGACCGCATCAACTGCAGCCGCGCCGCCTGGAACGAAATGGCCACGGCGCCAACCTGATCGGACACGGGTTTGCCGTCGAGCAGACAGCTGCCGGTGGTCGGCACGGTGAGTCCGGCCAGAATCCAGGCCAGCGTGGACTTGCCGGAGCCGTTGAGCCCGTGGATCAGCACGCCCTCGCCCTGGTGGACCGTGAAGCTGATATCGCGCAAGGCCGTTGATTCCCAGGGCGTTCCGCTGCCGTACTGGTGGCCGACTCCGCTGACCTCGAGCACCGCCGGGCCGTCGGGTTCGATGCCCGTCGACACGATCGGCACCGGTGCGGTCGCGACCATCTCGATGTTGTCGCTGGCGCCGTCCAGCCGGACCACCCGGTCGGCCGAGTCGGCTTCGTCGTTGTAATGCGTGATGTGCACCAGCGAGGTTCGGTGGTGCCGCGTCAGGTCGGACAGCACCGAGAGCAGCACGTCGCGGCCCTCCTGGTCGACCATGCTGGTGACCTCGTCGGCGATCAGCAGCGCCGGCTCGCGGGCCAGCGCGGCCGCGACGGCCAGGCGTTGCAGCTCGCCGCCGGACAGCCCACCGGTGTCCCGCTCCGCCATGCCGCTCAGGCCGACCTCACCCAGTAGCCGTTCGACGTCGATGGTCGTGCCCGACGGCAGACCCCAGACCACGTCGTCGGCGACGCGGGTACCGAGCACCTGACTCTCCGGGTGCTGCATGACCACCGCGGTGCCACCCGCCTGACCGAGGCCGACCGCACCCGGCCGGTCGATGGTGCCGGCGGTTGGTGCACGGCCCGCGAGCGTCAGCATCAGCGTGGTCTTGCCCGACCCGTTGGCGCCCGTGACGGCGACGTGCTCGCCCGCGTTGATGTCCATGCTCACCGGTCCGAGCGCATCACGATTGGTACCCGGGTACCGGAATCGAACATCACGCAGGCGAGCCGGGACCGGTGCCACCGGGCCGGCTGATTCGACGGTGTCGAGCTTGTGCACATCGGGAATGCCGAACAGCCGCTTCAAGACTCGCGACAGCGCCCACCAGCCCAGGAGGGTGACTAACAGGATGTGCATGATCATCGAGAGCATCACCGGCACCGGCCAGTAGTGCAGGAACGCGGCAAAACTGGTGCGCAGATCCTCGGCGGCGCGCTCCCCGCCGGGCATCGCCCCGACGATGTTGGCGATGCCGTTGATGTTCGAGGTCATCGACGCGAAGATCAGCTCCCGCAGCCGTCCCACCAGCAGCAGGATGCCGATGACGTAGGCGCCGAACACAGCTCCGGCGACCACCGACGCCCACAGGACAGTCCCGATGCCGCGGCCCGTGCGTTTGACGATGCCCGTCAGGCCACCGATGTAGGCACAGAACACCACCGTCATCAGACCGCCCATGCCGGCGATGAGGAACGCGATGGTGCTGCCTGCGACGGCCGCGGCCACCAGCACCCGGAGTCGGTAGCGGTAAGCGAGCAGTCCCATCGGGACCGTGCCCAGCATGCCGAGGCCCGCGGCGAATGGGACGACGACGGCAATGATGGCGGTGGCCGCGCTCAGCGCCGCCATCACGGCGGCCTGGGCGTACTCGCCCGGATTGAGGGGACCGGCTTTGTCGCGGGTGCCGGCAGCAGTCATTGCACAATTCTGCCAGCTGCGTAGACGAGTAAACTCGACAGCGATGTGACCGTCACCACTCGCGACGGTCGTTCGACTACATAGAGAATCTATGAAACCATGTTGAACATGGGAATTGCACCGGCGACCGACACGACCCTCGGCTCGGATCTCCTCGCCGTCGTTGCCCGCATCAACCGCTTGGCCAATCAGCGTGTCCGGCTCCCGTTGCCGTTCGCCCAGGCCCGGCTGCTCTCCACCATCGACGCCGAGGGCCGCGCCCGGATCTCCGATCTCGCCGCGCTCGACCACTGTTCGCAACCGACGATGACGACCCAGGTCCGTCGGCTCGAGGACGCCGGACTGGTGTCCCGCACCGGCGATCCCGACGACGCCCGCGCCGTGCTCATCAGCATCACCCCACAGGGCATCGCCACCCTGGCCCAGGTGCGCGCCGACCGCGGCAGCGCCATCGACCCAGTCCTGGATGCGCTCGACAGCTCCGACCGGGAGACGCTGGCCGCTGCCGTCGAGATCATGCGCGGCATGCTCGCCACGTACTGATGCCGAACGTGAACTAGATGGCCAATTTCGGCGCTTTTTTCGCCATCTACTTCACGTTGGACGCGGGCTACTTGGGTCCGGGAATCGGATCCAGCGCCTTGAGCGCACCGCCGTCGACGGTGAACCGCGTGCTACCGATGCCTGTCGGCATTCCCGGCTGATCCTTGGCCTGCTCCCACTGGTACTGAACCGTCACGCTGTCCGGCGCGCTCGCGGTCACCGTGATGTACGGCCGCGCGTTGGGTGTCGGCGTGCCGATCATCGTGTTCTTGTTGAAGAACACGACCTGCTGCGGACTGTCCGGCGTCGAGTTGTTCTGGCCGACCTGCACCCAGTACAACGCACAATTCGCGGTGTGGCCGCTGCTCATCTGGGTCCACTTGCCCGACGGCGGTGCCGGCAGCGCGTAGATCGATGCGGTCACGACGTTCTGGGCCGGTCCGTCGGCGGGCGTGCACTTGTCGGCCTGCGGGGCGGAGTCCGGGCCTTTCGGGCTCCAACCACACCCGGCGGCAAGCAGGGCCGATGCTGCCAGCACGGACAGGGCTGCGATGGAGCTGAAAGGACGCATCAGGTCAGCCTACGGATGCCCGGAGATGAGGTTCGGCCGCGGCCGCCGATTAACCTGTGGCAGTGAGTGCTCCCCATGACTTCAAGCTCCGACCGTGCCAAGGACCCGCGGAATGGCCTGCGCTGGTACGCATCTGGCGCAGCGCGGTCGAGGCGACACACGACTTCCTGACCGCCGACGACATCGACTTCTACGAACGCCGGCTCGCCGAGGAGTACTTGAAGATGGTCGACGTGACGGTGGCGGACTCCGACGGCGTGCCCGTCGGGTTCTCGGGCGTCGCCGGCGGGAACCTCGAGATGTTGTTCATCGACCACCAGCATCGTGGCCGGGGCGCGGGTTCGGTGCTGCTGGCCGACGCGATGGCCAAGAATCCGGGCCTGCTGGTCGATGTGAACGAGCAGAACCCGCAAGCCGTCGGTTTCTACCACCGCCACGGCTTCGTCACCCTGAGCCGTTCGGAGACCGACGGCGACGGGCGGCCGTTTCCGATCCTGCATCTCGGACCCGCCGAGTCTGCCGCGCAACGCGGCTAGGTAGCGCCGACAGTCACTGACCTGGCGTCTCCGGCTCGGCCGTGCGTGCGGACGTGTTGGCGGCAGTGCCCCCGATTCCGGCTGCCGCGGCCGCGGCTTCCCGGAGGTGCTTCCCCGGCGCCGACGACTGCTGCGGCGCCGATTCGAGTCCGGTCGCGTGCTCCGCAGGCATCCCGTAATGCCGGAGCAGCGCGGCCACCTCCGGCGCGGTGATGCGATCGCCATCGGCTATCGGTGGGGCGTTCCCGACGATGTTCTTCGCGACGGCAACCCGAACCGATCCGTCACCGCCTCGCGCGCCGCCCAACGGCACGAACGACTCTGAGCTACCGAACCACCCGCTGCGAACAGACGCCCATTTCGGGTGCCCGGTACGGCGATCGACGTACACGCGATGAATCGTGCCGATCTTGTCTCCCGCGAGGTCGTAAACCGTCGCCCCGACAAACCGGGCCACCTCATCCGACATCGATCTGCTCCCCTGTTCTTCTACCCGCGCTGTCCCGCGCGGGAATCAGCCATGGTGCAGATGGTGGTGGTGCTCGTTGAGCAACATGCCCGACAGCAACCACACGGCACCGAACGTCGCAGCGGCCAGGGAGACGATCATCGCCACTGCGCCGAACGTCAGATATCCGGCCACCATCGCGACGGCACCGGCAACCAGGGCCACGAAGCTGACGGCGATGGTCACCAGACCCGGCACCATGGCGCCGACCGGGGTAGGTGATTCATTCATGTACTGCGGATACCCGAATGCGAGACGACCAAAACGCCGGTCGCCGGTGCGCCTCTGCCGAGCGTGGGGCGTGCCGAGGCGACACGCCGCAAAAGCCACGGCAGGCCACACGCTCGGCATAGGGCGCGAAGCGGAACCCGCCCCAGAAAGCAAAATGACCAGCACTTTCGTGCTGGTCATGCTTGCTCCCCCGATTGGACTCGAACCAATAACCGCCCGATTAACAGTCGGGAGCTCTGCCAATTGAGCTACAGGGGATTGTGCTCAGGCCCCGGGCGCGTGTCCCTGAACCGAGGCATGACTCTAGCGCATGACTGCGCGGATCTTTGAATCGGCTGGTAGCCGCCGGTCGGGCCAGACGCATCGGCGATCGTGAGGCAGGATGGAGCCAAGCACCGTCATCAGGGAGGGGTCCAGTGATCCGAGCCGTCGCCGTCATGGCCGTTGGCTATGTTCTGGGAGCCAAAGCAGGCCGTCGCCGTTACGAGCAGATCGCCGGCACCTATCGCGCCATCACCGAGAGCCCGAAGACCAAGGCGATGCTGGATGCCGGCCGGCGCAGGTTGGCCGACAAGGTGTCACCGGACCCGAACATGGTGCGGTTGACGGCGATCGACACTCAGACCACGGTGCTGCATCCGGAGTCGATTCACGACTGACCCGACTGGTAATCGGGCGGTTATTGGTTCGAGAACCGTCAGCCGAGCGGCCGGTTCCAGGTCTGGCCGGGCAGCAGCGGACCGCTGCTGACACCGCCGTTGGGGCCCCACACGCCCCACGGCGTGCCCACGTTCACGGGCTGACCGTTGGACCGGCCCATGCAGTTGCCGTCTTCTTTGTTGCCGAACCAGGCGAGGCAGCCGCCGTCAGCCGTCGACTGTGACGACGGGGCGCTGCTCAGCGCGACGATGACCGGGGCTGCCACTGCGGTGGCCACGAGCGCTGCTGCGGCGAAAAGCCGGGTTGCTCCGATGGTCATGGTGGGCCTCTCCCCTTTGGTCGGTTCTGCCCCACCATATCGCGCACGGTGGTTCTGCGCGTTACACCAGGAAAAGCCTCAGCTGACGTCGTCGCCGCTGGCCTGCTGCAGCAGGCTGCGTCGGTACTGCTCCATGGCGACGAGGTCGCCGAACAACGCGTGGTACTCGGTGCTCTGCTCCACGGGCGACATGCGCTGCAGTTTCGACTTCAACTCGGCGATCTCGCGGCCGACCCAGACTTCCTGCAACCGGGCCAGCACGCTTGCGATGTACCGCGGCAGCCTGTCCTCTTCGACCTGGAACGCCTCGACCGACAGCTCGTTGATCAGGCTCGCCGCCGCCGGCTCGGCCGCCCGGATCGCCTCGATCCACTCTGCGCCGCCCAGACCGGACGCCGTGCCGCCCGCGGCGGTGATCGCCTGCCGGACCGCGGCATAGGCGGGGTGGGTGAAGCTGTCGACCGGCAGCCCGTCGAATACCGGGCCGGCCATCGCCGGGTGCTGCAGCGCCGACTTGAGTGCTTCACGCTGTGGCCACAACGTCGGGTCTTTGGGGTTCGGACGCCCAACCGCAGGCACCGGGGCTGCCGGTGCCGCCGGGCGACGGGCGTCGCGCTTCGACGTCGCGGGGCCCGCCTTGGCAGACTCGCGGACTCGCGAAATCACCTGCGCCACATCGTCCCAACCGACCCAGCCGGCCAACTGACGGGCGTACTCGTCACGCAGGGTGGGGTCTTTGATGCGGGCGGCCAGCGGCACACAGCGGCGCAGCGCCGCCACCCGGCCCTCGGCGCTGTCCAGGTCGTGCTCTTCGAGCGCGGTGCGAATCACGAACTCGAACAACGGCGTTCGGCGCGCCACCAGATCCCGCAGGGCACTGTCGCCGGACTTGAGCCGCAGATCGCAGGGGTCCATGCCGTCAGAAGCCACCGCGACGAACGACTGTCCGGTCAGATTCTGTTCGCCCTCAAAGGCTTTCACAGCGGCGGCACGGCCGGCGGCGTCACCGTCGAACACGTAGATCAGCTCGCCGCGAAAGAAGTTGTCGTCCATCATCAGTCGCCGCAGCATCGACAGGTGCTCGTCGCCGAAGGCGGTACCGCAGGACGCGACCGCGGTGGTCACCCCGGCCAGATGCATGGCCATGACGTCGGTGTAGCCCTCGACGACGACGGCCTGGTGTCCCTTGGCGATGTCGCGCTTGGCCAGGTCGAGCCCGAACAGCACGTTGGATTTCTTGTACAGCACCGTTTCCGGCGTGTTGACGTACTTGGCTTCCATCTGGTCGTCGTCGAACAGGCGGCGGGCACCGAACCCGATCACCTCGCTCGTCGCGCCCCGGATGGGCCACAGCAGCCGGCGGTGGAACCGGTCCATCGGGCCGCGGCGACCCTCCCGGGACAGCCCGGCGGCCTCCAACTCTTTGAAGGTGAATCCCTTGCGCAGCAAGTGTTTTGTCAGGGTGTCCCAGCCCGACGGCGCGAAACCGCAGCCGAAACGCTTGGCCGCGTCGGCGTCGAAGTTCCGCTCGATCAGGTACTGGCGGGCGGCGGCGGCTTCGGCCGACTGCAGCGCCTCGGCGTAGAACTCCTGCGCGGCGGTGTTGGCGGCGAGCAGACGGCTGCGGCTGCCCTTGTCCCGCTGCACATTGGTGGTCGATGACCCCTCGTAGCTGATGGGGTAGTTCAGCCGGTCGGCGAGCAGTTCGACGGCCTCGACGAAGGTGACGTGCTCGACCTTCTGCACGAACGCGTAGACGTCGCCGCCCTCACCGCAACCGAAGCAATGGAACTGGCCGTGGTTGGGCCGCACGTGGAACGACGGTGACTTCTCGTCGTGGAACGGGCACAGACCCTTCATCGAGTCGGCCCCCGCGCGCCGCAGCTGCACGTGCTCGCCGACGACGTCCTCGATGCGGGTGCGTTCACGAATGGCCGCGATATCGCGATCAGGAATCCGGCCGGCCACGCGCCCAGTGTAGGCGGCGATTTTCCGGAGGTTGACCGGGTTTCGCCTCGCTACGGTGACGGACTTGGACAGCCCTAGTCCAGGGGCCGCGGCGACCGGGCTTCGTGGACGCGTTCGAGCCGGGTCTCGGTGTACGACGCGATCTGGTCGACGACCACCCGCAACCGGGCACCATCGTCGTCCGCGAGAGCGAACTCGGCGGCGAACTGCGGGTCGAGGCTCGCCGGGGCCTGGCCCCACAGCGACAGCGCGACCTCGCCGACCATGGTGCGCTGATCGGCCTGAATCTGCAGGTGCTGGTGGTCGGACATGATGAACTGCAGGGCCAGCATCTTGAGCACCGCCACCTCGGCACGGACCAGCGCCGGCACCGCGAGTTCGGCCTCGAAACGGCGCATGGTCGCGCGCCCCGCCTGCAACTTGGTCTCGGTGACCGCGGCATTGGCGAACCGGCCGACCAGTTCACTGGTGAGCTGCTTGAGCGCCACCGACGTCGCGACAGAACCGTCGTACTTGCCGACGGCGGTGACCACCGGCAGCTCTGACAACCGCGCGGCGGCCGCCAGCATGTCGTCGTGCGTCACCGTCGGATGCGACCGCGCACCCAGTCGGGCCAGGGTGTCGGCCGCGTCCGCGTCGGCGAGGACGCGCAGGTCGATGCGGCCGGAAATGATGCCGTCCTCGACATCGTGCACGGAGTACGCGACATCGTCGGCCCAGTCCATGACCTGGGCTTCCAGGCACAGCCGCTCGGCGGGCGCGCCCTCGCGCACCCAGGCGGCGGCGGCCGCGTCGTCGTCGTAGAAACCGAACTTGACGCGGTCCTCGCGAAACCACGGGTACTTGATCACGGCGTCCAGCGCGGCCCGGGTCAGGTTCAGCCCGGCCGAACGTCCTTCGCTGTCAAGCGCTTTCGGTTCGAGCCGGGTCAGGATCCGGAAATTCTGGGCGTTGCCCTCGAACCCGCCGAACGGTTTGGCGATCTCGTCGAGCGCACGTTCGCCGTTGTGGCCGTAGGGCGGATGGCCGATGTCATGGGCCAGCCCGGCGAGGTCCACCAGATCGGGATCACAGCCCAGGCCCACCGCCATGTGGCGCCCGATCTGGGCCACTTCGAGCGAATGGGTGAGCCGGGTCCGTGGCGTCTCCCCCTGCCGAGGCCCGACCACCTGGGTCTTGTCGGCCAGTCGGCGCAGCGCGGCACTGTGCAGCACCCGCGCCCGGTCACGCGAGAAATCCGTGCGGTGTCCGGCATCGGTGCCGGGCAGCGTGGCGCTCTTGACGCCTTCCTCGACCAGCCGCTGCCGGTCGAAGTCGCTGTATCCCTCACCTGCGATGCCCACAGCCGAAGTCTGCCAGCCCGGGTGCGCCGAATTACCACATACCCTGTCACTACATTGGGCGGCATGCGCATTGTGCGACTGCTCTGGCTGATGATCTCGGTCCTGATCGTGGGGACGCTGCTGGCCCCGACCACCACCGCCGAGCCGCCGATGCGGCTGCCGGACTACGTCACCGATGAGGCCGGCGTGCTGAACTCGCAGCAGCGCAGCGAGGTCTCCGGCGCGGTGCAACGGCTGTACGACAAGCGCGGCACGCGGCTGTGGGTGGTCTACGTCGACACCTTCGCCGGGGCGAATCCCCGCGAATGGGCGGAAAACAGCTGGCGCCAAAGCTTTCTGGGCGACCACGACGCCATCTTTGCCGTCGCGATCAAGGACCGCGCCTACGCGCTCCTGGTCCCGGAGGCCGCGACGGGTGACGTCGACGTCGACCGCCTGCGCCGGGATGTCGTCGAAGCCAAGCTGCACGACGGCGACTGGGCGGGCGCGGCCGTCGCTGCCGCCGACGGGCTTCGGGCGCCGGGTGGGCCGTTCAACTGGGTCGGGTTGGTGGCTGCGCTGGCGGTGATCGGCGTCGCGCTGGCCGGACTCATCTGGTGGGTCCGGCGTAGTCGCCGGCAGCGCCGGCAGGCCGATCTGAACGCCGCGCAGCAGGTCGATGCCACCGACGCCAACGCCCTCGCGAAGATGTCGCTGGAGACCTTGGAGGACCTGTCCAAGTCGATCCTCGTCGAGGTCGACAACGCGGTGCGCACCAGTGACAACGAGCTGTCCCTGGCCGTCGGCGAGTTCGGCGAGCGCGACACCGCGCCGTTCACCACCGCGGTGCAGAACGCGAAAACCGCGATGGCACAGGCGTTCAGCGTGCGCCAGATCCTCGACGACGACGTGCCCGAAACCCCGCAGCAGCATCGCGACCTGCTGACCCAGGTGATCGTCGCGGCCGCCCGCGCCGACAAGGAACTGGAGAACCAGCGCGCCGCCTTCCATCAGATGCGCGATCTGGTCATCAACGCACCGACCCGGTTGGACGCAATGACCCAGCAGATGGTCGTCCTGACGGCGCGCGTCGAGCCGGCTCAGCAGACCCTGACCGGGTTGCACAGCAAGTTCACCCCATCGGCGCTGGCGTCGGTCGCAGGCAACGTGGACGGTGCCAAACAGCGCCTGGCGTTCGCGGACCAGAACATCACCGCCGCGCGCGGGCTGGTCAGCAAGGCCGGCGACAGCCAGGCCGCCCTGGTCAACGCGATCCACGGCGCGGAGTCGGCGCTGGGTCAAACGCAGCGCCTGCTGGATGCGATCGACAGCGCCGCGGACGACATCACGCACGCGATCAGCGCCCTGCCCGCTGCGATCACCGACATCCAGCACGGGATCGCCGCCGCGGAGGCGGTCCCACCCGGAGCGCGCTACACGGAACTGACGGCAGCGCGTACCGCTGCGGTGCAAGCGGTTTCGAACGCGCAGGCGTCCGGCGCGGCCGATCCGTTCGGCGCTTTCACCCAATTGACCGCCGCCGACGCCCAGTTGGACAAGCTGCTGGCGATCATCGCCGACGAGGCCGCCGCCCGGCAACGGCTACAGCAGTCGTTCGATCAGGCCCTGCAGGCCGCGACCTCCCAGGTGCGCGGGGTGTCGGATTTCATCGACACGAACCGCGGGAGCGTCGGCCCCGAAGCCCGCACCCGGCTGGCCGAGGCGCAGCGCCGAATCGAATCCGCCCGGCAGACGTCGCGCACCGACCTGCCCGCCGGCATCGAGCAGGCCAACTCCGCGGCCGATCTGCTCAAGCAAGCCCAGCAGCTGGCCGCGAACGACGTCGCCGCCGCGCGGCAGTCCTACACCGGCACGAGCACCGGCGCGGACCTGGGCGGCATCATCATCGGCGGCATCCTGTCCGGCATGATTCGCGGCGGCAGCAGTGGCAGCAGCAGTGGCGGTGGTTGGAGCTCAACGACTTTCGGCGGCTCCGGTGGCGGCTTCTCCGGCGGTGGCGGCCGGTTCTAGCCCTGCGCGGCGGCGAGGCGGGCGCGCTCGCGCATCGAGGCGACCACGCCGCCGTCGTTGAGGATGTCGGTGCCGGTGAGGTAACCGGCCTGGTCGCTGGCGCAGAACGCGAACAGCGCCGCCATCTCTTCTGCTTTGCCCCAGCGTGGGACGGCGGCGTTCGTCAGCATCGCGCCCGCACCGGCGTCGGCCTCGAGCAGCCCCATCTCGGTGTCGACCGAACCCGGCGACACCGAGACGATGCGCAGGCCCTTGGCGTTGAAGCGCTCGGCCTGCGAGCTGCTGTACCACTTGACGAAGTTCTTGCTCACCCCGTAGGCCATGCCCGAGCGCAGTTCCTCGGGCGCGAACGCACAGGCCGTCGCCAGCTCGGCCAGGAACGCGTCCTCGTCGGTGAGTGCCAGCGGGAATTTCGTGGTCGGGATGATCTCGTCAGGCAACAGGTGTGCCGCCATCGACGCCACGTTGACGATCGCCGCGCCCTCGTTCGCGACCCGGTAGAAGGTCTCGTTGACGTTGACAGTGCCGACGGCGTTGGTGCGCGTCACATAGTCCGCCGCCCCCATGCTGGGGCTCACGCCGGCGGTGTGGATCACCGACGCGATGGGGCCGAGACCTGTTGCGGTAACGAACAACTGGTCCACCGCGGCCCGGTCGGTGACATCGGCGTTGACGATGGTCGCGGCGATACCGAGTTCGGCCAACTCGGCGGCGGCTTTGTCGAGGCGGTCCTGACGGACGTCGGCGAGCACCACCGCATGATCCCGCCCGACGACCTTGGCCGTCGCTGTACCCATGCCGCCCGCACCGCCAGTGATCACCGAAACCCGAGTCATACCGGCACGCTATACCGGAAGCCCAACGGGACGCGGACCGGTGCTCACAAACCGCTCAGCAGAATGGCTCAGGTGGTGTACAGCGACAGGTGGACGTACACCTCGTCGGGCGCGCGTTGGTCGACGACGACCTCGCGGTTGACCAGCCCGTGATCCTTGGTGGTGACCTTGTCCTGCAGGAACAACGGCGTGGGAGCACTCGCCAGCGACGGCCCCGCGAGCGCCGTCATCGTCTTGGGAATCTGGGACGGCCGCGGCGCCGCCGGGAACTGGCCCAGAAAGTCGTGCAGTTGGCTGTCGGTCATCCGCAGCGCCACGCGATAGCGGGTGTCGCGGCCCGAATCGGTGACAGTGGCGAGGACCGCTGCGCTCTGCGGCAACGTCACATCGCCGAACGCCGCGGCCAGCTCAGCGGGAACCGGCACCTTCTGCTCTCGGTTCTCGGTCGAGCACGCGGACAGCGCACACAGCAGCAGGACTGCGGTCAACGCACGCAGGTATCGCGTCATGGATGTTTATCGTTCGGCTCGTCGGCCTCACCGCCGCGCCCGGCGATGTCGCCGTAGGCCGTGCCGATCTCGCGGATGCGCGCCGCGATGGCGTCCAGATCCGTGTTCGACCGACTGATGATTGCGGTGATCTCCGCAGTCCCCTTGGCTACCACGGGAAGCAGCGCACGGTCACCCGCCGCGGTGGACGGGACGCTGGCCGCGGCATCGATCACCCATTGCTTGACGGAATCGAGATCGCGACGACCCGCCGTCACCACGGCCGCGGACCGATCGACCTCGGCACCGAGGCGCCGGTCGAGTGCGGCCAGCCTGCCGATGGTCCCGGCATGCTCCCGATTGCAGCCGTCGTATGCCTCGGCCGCAGCACCCGTCCACTCTCCTCCGGGCGCCACTGACAAGACCGTGCTGCGCAGTTCGTGGAACTGCGCACTTCTGTCGAATTCGGAGCCGCCAACCGGCGTGTCGGACCCGAACGTCGCGCGCGCGTCGTCCCAAGTCGCAAGAAATGCGCCGAGAACCATCACTGTCGCCCCCTCCAGCGTCCCTTGGCCCTTGGCTCACAAGCCTATTCGAGCCCGCGGCAGGTCCCCGGCGGCAATTTCTCCGTCAGCAGCCCTTGAGGCGCACCGCGAGGTAGTCGCTGACGGCGTCGATCGCGACGCGCTCCTGGGTCATGGCGTCACGCTCGCGGATGGTCACGGCGTGGTCCTCGAGCGTGTCGAAGTCGACCGTGATGCAGTACGGCGTGCCGATCTCGTCCTGACGACGGTAGCGGCGGCCGATGGCGCCGGCGTCGTCGAACTCGACGTTCCAGTTCTTGCGCAGCTCGGCGGCCAGGTCGCGGGCCTTCGGCGACAGGTCGGCATTGCGCGACAGCGGCAGCACCGCCGCCTTGACCGGCGCGAGGCGCGGATCGAGCTTGAGCACCGTGCGCTTGTCGACGCCGCCCTTGGCGTTGGGGGCCTCGTCCTCGTGGTACGAGTCGACCAGGAACGCCATCAGCGACCGGGTCAGGCCGGCTGCGGGCTCGATGACGTACGGCACGAAGCGGGTGTCGGTGCCCTGGTCGTAGAACGACAGGTCGACGCCCGAGTGCTCGCCGTGCGTGCTCAGGTCGAAGTTGGTGCGGTTGGCGATGCCCTCGAGCTCACCCCACGGGTTGCCGGCGAAGCCGAACTTGTACTCGATGTCGGTGGTGCCGGCGCTGTAGTGCGACAGCTTCTCCAGCGGGTGTTCGTACAGCCGCAGGTTCTCCGGGTTGATGCCCAGGTCGGTGTACCACTGGAAGCGGGTCTCGATCCAGTACTTGTGCCACTCCGGCGCGGTCGAGGGCTCGACGAAGAACTCCATCTCCATCTGCTCGAACTCACGGGTCCGGAAGATGAAGTTGCCCGGCGTGATCTCGTTGCGGAAGCTCTTGCCGATCTGGCCGATGCCGAACGGCGGCTTCTTGCGCGCGGTGGTCACCACGTTGGCGAAGTTCACGAAGATGCCCTGCGCGGTCTCCGGGCGCAGGTAGTGCATGCCTTCTTCGGACTCGATGGGGCCGAGGTACGTCTTGAGCATCATGTTGAAGTCACGCGGCTCGGTCCACTGGCCCTTGGTGCCACAGTCCGGGCAGACGATCTCGTCCATCGAAACGGAGTCGGGGTCGTCGAGGCCCTTCTTGAGGGCGTAGGCCTCCTGCATGTGGTCCTGACGGTGCCGCTTGTGGCAGTTCAGGCACTCGACCAGCGGGTCGTTGAACACCGCGACGTGGCCCGAGGCCACCCACACCTGCCGCGGCAGGATGATCGCGCTGTCCAGGCCGACGACGTCGTCGCGGGAGGTGACGACGGACTTCCACCACTGGCGCTTGATGTTCTCCTTGAGCTCGACACCCAATGGCCCGTAATCCCACGCAGACTTTGTGCCGCCGTAGATTTCGCCGGACTGGAAGACCAGACCACGGCGTTTGGCCAGGTTGGCAACGGTGTCGATGATGGACGCCACGATGTTCGAGCACTCCTCGAGTCAGCTGGGATGCAACCCGTCCAGCCTAAAGGCCCCACTCACCGGTGAATGTCGCACCCACCTTTGACATGCGTATGCACGCATGGAAAGCTAAATGAAAACTATTTCCAATAGCTTGGGAGTTACCTAGGGTGCCACCCACCACCACGCATGACGAGCTCGACCACCAGCACAGCGGTGCGCCGTTCCCGTCGCCCCCGCCGCGGGAGACGCTCGACGCCGCCGGCGACCTGCTGCGCGCCCTGGCCGCCCCCATCCGCATCGCGATCGTGATGCAACTGCGGGAGTCACAGCGCTGCGTGCACGAACTCGTCGACGCCCTCGGTGTGGCGCAGCCACTGGTCAGCCAGCACCTGCGCATCCTCAAGTCGGCCGGGGTCGTCGCCGGTGAACGCGCCGGCCGCGAGGTGATGTACCGCCTGGTCGACCATCACCTCGCGCACATCGTGGTCGACGCCATCGCCCACGTCGAGGAGGACCGGCCGTGACCGCCCCTACCCGATCCACCAAACAGCGCACCGCGATCGCCGCACTGCTCACCAACGTCGAAGAGTTTCGCTCCGCCCAGGAGCTGCACGACGAACTGCGCCGCCGCGGTGAAGGCATCGGCCTGACGACCGTCTACCGCACCCTGCAGTCGATGGCCGCGGCCGGACAGGTCGACAGCCTGCGCAACGACAGCGGTGAGGCGCTGTACCGGCGCTGCTCGCAAGCGCACCACCATCACCACCTGGTGTGCCGGCAATGCGGTGCGACGGTCGAGGTGGCCGGCAGCGAGGTCGAGGCGTGGGCCACCGAAACCGCTGCGGCCCATGGCTTTTCCGACGTCAGCCACACCCTGGAGATCTTCGGCGTTTGCAGTCGGTGCACGGCCTGACCGCGTCCGCGCCGGTCAGCTGATCCGGACGAAATCCAGCACGATGTCGCGGGTCAGCGGCGCCAACACGACGTCGCCGAGATCGTGCGGATCGATCCAGGCCATCTCCTCGATCTCCGCGGCAGCCTGCGGTACGCCGTCGAGCCTCACGAAGAACAGGTCGGCCGCGACACTGTGCCCAGGCTCGTTGGCCGCGATCGCGGTGTGGTGACCCAACTCCCGCACGTCGGTCACCCCTACCCCGAGCTCTTCACGAACCTCGCGGACCAGCGCGTCGACCGGCGCCTCCCCCGGCTCGAACTTGCCGCCGGGCTGCATGAACGCCGTCGTCCCGCGTTTACGGACCAACAGCAGCCGCCCGTGCTCGTCGACCACCACCGCGGCGACGATCCGGATGACGGTCATGACGCCAGGTCGGCCCGCACGTCGACACCGGTGGACAGCACCAGCAGGACCAGCGTGGACAACGCGTCGTCGCTGAGACCAGCGGCCGGAAAGTTGTAGCGCAGCATGACGTCGCCGACCTTCTTGGCGCCGTTGCTCCGCGGGTCGCCCGCCCGCTCGACCAATACCACCGAGCCGAGCATGGTGCGTCCCGCATGATCGGACACCCGGTCACGAATCTTGTTGTCCAGCTTGATGTCCCACGCCAGCGGCTGGGTCAGTGAGATCAGCTCCAGGCCCTCGCTGATGTTCACCACCCGCAGTGAGGCCACCGTCCCGTCGTGCCCCACGGTCAGGGCGCCGTCGTTCTCCTCGACGATGGTGACCGTATCGGCCAACACCGAAGCCAAGCGCTGCAACAAGTTCGACATCAGGCCCTCCCACTCAGGTTCATCGTCAGGCTCTGCCGAAGCGTCGGTTGCGATTGACGTATTCCTCGCACGCAGCCCACAGGTCGCGGCGGTCGTAGTCCGGCCAGAGCTTGTCCTGGAAGACGTACTCCGCGTAGGCCGCCTGCCACAGCATGAAGTTGCTGGCGCGCTGCTCGCCCGAGGTGCGGATGAACAGGTCGACGTCAGGAATGTCGGGGCGGTGCAGGTGCTTGGCGACCGACGCCTCCGTGATCCGGCTCGGGTTGATCTTGCCCGCGGCCGCCTCCTCGGCGAGTTTGCGTGCGGCTTCGACGATCTCGGTGCGCCCGCCGTAGTTCACGCAGTAGTTGACGGTGATGACGTCATTGCCGACCGTCATCTGCTCGGCGATGTCGAACTCTTTGATGACGCTGCTCCACATGCGCGGCCGGGACCCGACCCAGCGCATGTTGACGCCCATCGCGTTGAGGTTCTCGCGGCGGCGGCGCACCACCTCGCGGTTGAAGCCCATCAGGAAGCGCACCTCTTCGGTGCTGCGCTTCCAGTTCTCGGTGGAGAACGCGTACACCGACAGGTGCTTGATGCCCAGTTCGATGGCTCCGCAGGTGATGTCGATCAGCACCGCCTCGCCCATCTTGTGGCCTTCGGTCCGCCCGAGCCCGCGCTGGGTGGCCCACCGGCCGTTGCCGTCCATCACGACGGCGACGTGGTTGGGCACCTGGTCGGCGGGAATCTGCGGGGCCACGGCCTTGGACGGGTGCTGCGGCGGCCGGGCGAAGCGGCCATTGGACCTCGGTGGGAGCTCCGGAAAGACCACCGGCCAGGTCGAAACGTCCGGGAAAATCGGATAGTCGTCAGGCGCCTGCGGCAGCTGCGGATAGCTGGTCTTGCGCGCCCGGTTGAGTGCCATGGGCAATATCCTGCCTGAGGAGGGTTACTCGCTGTTCAATGAGTGCGGTATCAGGGCGGTAGACGCGCTCGACCAGAGGCAATGTCCGCAGCTGACGCTCCAGATGCCACTGCAGGTGCGCGGCCACCAAGCCGCTGGCCTGGGTGCGATGCCCCGCCGGTGAGTCCTGCGCAAACTCCCAGTCGCCGTCGTGCAGCGCGGCCATCAGATCCAGCACACCCTGAGGTGGGGTGACCGATCCCGACGGCCGGCAGTGCACGCACACGCTGCCGCCGGCCGCGACGTGGAACGCCCGGTGCGGACCGGGTGCGGCGCAGCGGGCGCATTCGGTGATGGCCGGCGCCCAGCCGGCGATCCCCATGGCCCGCAGCAGATAGGCGTCGAGCACCAGTTCACGGGGCCTGCTGCCGTCGGCGACGGCCCGCAGCGCACCGACGGTGAGCCGCTGCAGCGCCGGCATCGGGTTGCGCTCCTCACCGGACAGCCGTTCCGCGGTCTCCAGGATGGCGCAGCCGGAGGTGTAGCGACCGTAGTCGTTGACGATGTCGGTGGCGAACGCGTCGATGGACACCACCTGGGTGACGATGTCGAGGTTGCGGCCGGGATGCAGCTGCACGTCGATGTGGGCGAACGGCTCCAGCCGCGAGCCGAACTTGCTGCGGGTCCGGCGCACGCCCTTGGCCACCGCGCGGACCAGCCCGTGGTCGCGGGTGAGCAGCGTCACGATCCGGTCGGCCTCGCCGAGCTTGTGCTGGCGCAGCACGACCGCTCGATCCCGGTACAACCGCATCGGCAGATTGTCCCATCGCGGACCGACAACTTCGGTTAGGCAGCGCCGGGCGAGTGGCCAATCTATTCTCGGAATCGCTATGGCCAGCCTTCCGAAACCGTCCACTCCGCCCCGATTCCCGACCCTGACCCAGCAGTTGTACCGGCTCGCGAGCGGCGCGGTGACGTCCCAGCAGATCGTGCAGCAGTCGCTCGACGCCATCGCCGCCAGCCAGCTCGAGTTGAACGCGTTCCGGGTGGTCTTCACCGAACAGGCACTGGCCGACGCCGCCGAAGCAGACCGCAAACGCGCTGCCGGACAACACCTTCCACTCCTGGGTGTACCCATCGCGATCAAGGACGACGTCGACGTCGCGGGAGTGCCCACCCGGTTCGGCACCGACGGCACGGTGCGCCCGGCCACCGCGGACGCCGAAGTCGTGCGCCGGCTGAAGGCGGCCGGCGCGGTGATCGTCGGCAAGACCAACACCTGCGAGCTCGGCCAATGGCCATTCACCAGCGGCCCCGGATTCGGGCACACCCGCAACCCCTGGTCCCGCGAGCACACCCCGGGTGGGTCGTCGGGCGGCAGCGCCGCGGCCGTCGCCGCCGGATTGGTCACCGCCGCAATCGGATCCGACGGTGCGGGCAGCGTCCGAATCCCCGCCGCCTGGACCCATCTGGTCGGCATCAAGCCGCAGCGCGGACGGATCTCCACCTGGCCGCTGCCGGAGGCCTTCAACGGCATCACGGTCAACGGGGTGCTGGCCCGCACGGTGGCCGACGCCGCGCTGCTGCTCGACGCGGTCTCCGGCAATGCCGACGGTGATCTGCACCAGCCGCCGCCCATCGAGGCCGCCGAGGCCGTCGGGCGGGCGCCGGGTCCCCTGCGCGTCGCGCTGTCGACCAAGTTTCCGTTCACTCTGTTCCCGGCCCGGCTGCATCCGGAGATCCGGACCGCACTGAACAACGTTGCGGGACAACTGGAGGAACTCGGACACACCGTCCGGCCGGACGACCCGGAATACGGGCTGCAACTGTCCATGGACTTCCTGGCCCGCTCCACCTCCGGACTTGCCGAATGGCGCGACCGCGTCGGACCCGGGGTCGCTCTGGACCGTCGCACCCGCAGCAACATCCGGACCGGTTGGCTGCTGTCGGAGCACGCGCTCCGGGAGGCACGGCGGCGGGAAAAGTCCCTTCAGCGCCGGATCGGCTGGATTTTCAACCTCTTCGACGTGGTGCTGGCACCGACCACCGCGCTGCCACCGCCGCTGATCGACGCCTTCGACCGGCTCGGCAGCACCGCCACCGACCGCGCCATCATCGCGGCCTGCCCGGTGTGCTGGCCCTGGAATGCGCTCGGCTGGCCGTCGATCAACATCCCGGCCGGCTTCACCGCCGACGGGCTGCCCATCGGCGTGCAGCTGATGGGTCCGGAGGGCAGCGAACCGCTGTTGATCTCCCTGGCCGCCAGCCTCGAAGCGATCAGTGGCTGGGCCACCAAGCAGCCCGACAACTGGTGGGCCGGCTAAAAGCCAAGCTTGCCAAGCTGTTTCGGGTCGCGCTGCCAGTTCTTGGCGATCTTCACCCGCAGGTTCAGATACACCTTCGTGCCGAGCAGCTTCTCGATCTGGGTGCGCGCCGCGGTGCCGACCTCACGCAGCCGCGAGCCGCCCTTGCCGATCACGATGCCCTTCTGGCTGTCGCGCTCGACATAGATGATGGCGTGGATGTCGCACATCTCGCCCTGCTCGGGGGTGCGGCCTTCGCGCTCGGTGAACTCGTCGATGACCACCGCCAGCGAGTGCGGCAGCTCGTCGCGGACGCCTTCCAGCGCGGCCTCGCGGATGAGCTCGGCGATGAGCACTTCCTCGGGTTCGTCGGTGAGTTCGCCGTCCGGGTAGAAGGCAGGCCCCGGCGGCAACTTGCTCGCCAGCACGTCGATCAGCACGTCGACCTGTTCTCCGGCCACCGCGGAAACCGGGACGATCTCGGCCGTGCCCTCGGTGAGCTCGCTGACCGCCATCAGCTGCGCGGCCACCTTGTCGCGCGGCACCTTGTCGGTCTTGGTGACGACCACCAGCAACGTGGTTCGCGGTGCGACAGTGCGGATCTGCTGGTAAATCCAGCGGTCGCCGGGCCCGATGGCCTCGTCTGCCGGGATGCACAGGCAGATGATGTCGACCTCGGAGTAGGTGTCCTTGACCAGTTCGTTGAGTCGCTGGCCGAGCAGCGTGCGCGGCCGGTGCAGGCCCGGCGTGTCCACCAGGATGATCTGGAAGTTCTCGCGGTGCACGATGCCGCGGATGGTGTGCCGCGTGGTCTGCGGCCGATTCGACGTGATCGCGACCTTGGTGCCGACGAGCGCGTTGGTCAGCGTCGACTTGCCGGTGTTCGGCCGGCCGACCAAACAGACGAAGCCGGAATGGAATTCGTCACTCATCAGGTTCTCCTTCTTCAACAGCATCGGGCGCGGCGGATCGTTTCGGCTCGACGGGCTTCACCAGCACGGTGCCGACGCGGACCCGGCCACGATGGTCGCGCCCGCCCTCGGCCCGCAACTGGAGGTAACGGATGTCCTGCGAGCGATGCGACGGAAAGGACACCCGCACCTTGACCCCCGGCAGTGGCACGCGCCCCAGCTCGTGCGCGAGCAACCCACCGACGGTGTCCACGTCCAGGTCGTCATCGACCTCGAAGCCGTACAGTTCGGCCAGGTCTTCCAATGGGAGGCGGGCGGACACCCGAAACTTGTTGTTGCCCAATTCCTCTACCGGCAGCACTTCGTCGGTGTCGTACTCGTCGGCGATCTCGCCGACGATCTCCTCGAGCACGTCCTCGATGGACACCAGACCGGCGATCGCGCCGTACTCGTCGACCAGCAGCGCCATGTGGTTGCGGGTGCGCTGCATCTCGTTGAGCAGCTCGTCGAGCGGCTTGGAGTCCGGCACGAACACCGCGGGACGCATCACCTCGGCGACCTTGGTCCCGCGGCCGCCGTTGGTGGAGTTGTACGTCCGCTCCACCAGGTCTTTGAGGTAAACGACGCCGACGACGTCGTCGACGTTCTCCCCGATCACCGGGATGCGGGAGTGCCCACTGCGCACCGCCAGCGACGTTGCCTGGCCGGCCGACTTGTCACTTTCGATCCACACCATCTCGGTGCGGGGCACCATGACCTCGCGCGCGGGGGTGTCACCAAGTTCGAAGACGGACTTGATCATTCGCCGTTCTTCGGCGGCCACGACGCCACGCTGCTGCGCGAGATCGACGACCTCGAGCAGCTCGATTTCCGACGCGAAGGGTCCGTTGCGGAAGCCCCGGCCCGGAGTCAGGGCGTTACCGATGAGCACCAGCAGTCGGCTGATGGGGGTCAGCAGCACCGAAATGAACTGCAGCGGAAGCGCCGACAGCAGTGAGATGGAATAGGCGTTCTGCCGCCCCACGGTGCGCGGGCCGACGCCGATGCCCACGAAGCTGACGACCACCATGATGGCCGCGGCGGACACCAGCGCCCAACCCCGCGTCATCAGATCGTCGAGGTAGTCCACCAACAGGACGGTGGCCGACGCCTCGCAGATAACCCGCAGCAGCACAACGAGATTGACGTACTGTGGCCGGTCCCGGATGATCTTCGCCAGCCGCACCGCACCGGGACGCTCATCGCGGATCAGCTCATCGACGCGCGCGATGGAGACGGTGTTGATGGCGGCATCGATCGCCGCGAACAGCCCGCCGACGACGACGAGCACTATGGCGCCGACCAGCGGCGTCAACCCGGTCACGGCTCGTCGAAGTACCGCGACTTGTCGAGCAGCCTGCGGTCTTTCTCGGTCTGCCGATCCTCGTGGTAGGCGTGCACCTGGTCGGCAACCCACTCTTCGAGCAGCTGGCGCTGCAGGTCGAACATCTCTTTTTCTTCGTCGGGCTCGGCGTGGTCGTAGCCCAGCAGGTGCAGCACGCCGTGCACGGTCAGCAGCGCCAGCTCGTGGCCCAGCGAATGTCCTGCGGCCTCAGCCTGATTCGCGGCGAACTCCGGACACAGCACGATGTCGCCGAGCATCGACGGCCCCGGCTCGGGCGCATCCGGACGACCGCCGGGCTCGAGCTCGTCCATGGGAAAGCTCATCACATCGGTGGGGCCGGGCAGGTCCATCCAGCGCATGTGCAGATCGGCCATGGCCGACTGGTCCACCAGGACCATCGAGAGTTCAGCGGCCGGGTTCACGTCCATCTTGGAGATGACGAACCGCGCCACGCTGATCAGCTCGTCTTCGGATACGTCGATCCCCGACTCGTTGGAAACCTCGACCGTCACTCCGTCACCGCCTCGTCCGGCCGGTGGATCGGCGGTGTGAACGGTTGGCCAGACCGTGCTCGCTCACTTTGGCTTCCGCTGCTTCATACGCGTCGACGATTTCCGCAACCAGCTTGTGGCGCACCACATCCGCGCTGGTGAGTTCGGCGATGTGAATGTCGTCGATGCCTTCGAGCACCTCGACGGCCGTCCGCAGCCCCGACCTCGATCCGCCCGGCAGATCGACCTGAGTGACGTCACCGGTCACGACGATCTTGGACCCAAAACCCAAGCGGGTCAGGAACATCTTCATCTGTTCGGCGGTGGTGTTCTGCGCCTCGTCGAGGATGATGAAGGCGTCATTCAACGTCCTCCCCCTCATATATGCCAGCGGCGCAACCTCGATCACCCCGGCTGCCATCAGCTTCGGGATCATCTCGGCGTCCATCATGTCGTGCAGCGCGTCGTACAGCGGCCGCAGATACGGGTCGATCTTCTCGTTCAGGGTGCCCGGCAGGAAGCCGAGGCGCTCCCCCGCTTCGACGGCGGGCCGCGTCAGGATGATCCGGCTGACCTGCTTGGTCTGTAGTGCGCTGACGGCCTTGGCCATTGCCAGATAGGTCTTGCCGGTACCGGCGGGGCCGATGCCGAAGACGATGGTGTGGGCGTCGATCGCGTCGACGTAGCGCTTCTGGTTGAGCGTCTTGGGCCGAATCGTCTTGCCGCGCCGCGACAGGATGTCCAGCGTGAGTACCTGCGCGGGCGACTCGGTGTCGGCACCGTCGAGCATGCCCACACTGCGGCGCACCACGTCCGGGGTCAGCGACTGCCCGCCTGCGGCGATCGCGATCAGCTCACTGACGACGCGCTCGGCCATCGCCACTTCAGCGGGCCGGCCGGATATCGACAGCGAATTGCCGCGGACGTGGATGTCGGCCGCCAGCAGGTTCTCCAGGGCACGCAGATTCTCGTCGGCTGAGCCGAGCAGGCCCACCACAAGATCAGGCGGAACAGTGATGCTGCTTCGAACCGACGGGTCGAGCTCCGAGGAGCGCGACGAGGCGGCGTTCGTATCGCGGGGCGTCACGTGGTTTTCGATGCCTGCTTTCTTGGGTCGAGCTGAGAAGCACATTCTACCGCCGGGCCGATGTCACGCCCAATGAGTTGGCTGGTCACGCAACCGCGGGCGGTACCTTTCCGGTACCGCCCGCGGGGCCTGAGTAGTTGTGGTCGCCGATTACCGACTCTGGTGGACGTTGGTGTCGACCTTGGGCGACTTGGCGCCCTGGTGGACGTCATCCAGCCAGTTCAGGTGATCAACTCCGGTCGGCACCATCGTTGCCTGCACTCCTGTCGGTGCCGGGCCGGTGGCTGCAACGGCGGGAACGGCGAACCCCATGGCACCGGCGACCAAGCCGCCGGCGATAACTGCTGCAATTCCGAAATTCTTCATGGTGAGTTCTCCTTCACGTCTTCTGTCCGTCTTTGTCCCCTTGCAGCCCGAGCTGCTGTGACATTTAGGTAAACAGGCAGGTCAAGGGATTAATTCCGCTGGCAGGAAATTGTTGTTTCCTGGCAGGAATTGCTGTGCCCCAGGCCACACGATCCGGCCGTCCGGTCGCGCCGCGCAGTTCCGAATTAGCGCAATGGAGGGGCTTCGGCCGCTGTTAGGCTCGATTTCACCGGCGAGGGTCCGCCGGGGCGATGAGAAATCGGGGAGGGTTTCTGCATGGGTCGGCATAACCGTCACGGCGGTCACGGCGGATCGCATGATTCGCCGAGCACCCGCCGCCCGCGTCACGACGACGAGCCCACGGTGCGCATCCCCCGGCCACACCACAACGATCGCAACGACCACAACCCGCGGCGCCACGACGATCACGACGGCAACTCACACCGGCGCGGCGACCACGACGGCGGTGACACCCCGAGCCTCGGCGAGAAGATCAACGACATCCTCGACAAGGCCAACGATGTCCTCGACACCGCCACCGACATCGCGGACAACGTCAAGAAGCTGATGGAAGGCGACCCGATGGGCGTCGTCGGGCTGCTCAGCGACGCGGGCGACGTCGCCAAGATGCTGATGCCCGAGGCCGCGGCGACCCCCATCATCGAGGGCGGACTGTTCGCGTTGGACCTCGCAGGACTCGGCTTCGGCATCGGCGATCCCGACGTCGGCGAATCATTCTCCGACGGCGCCGAGCTCTTCCAGGCCGCGGGCGACGGACTCAGCGGCGCCTATCCCAACGCGTGGCACGGCACCGGCTCGTCTGCGTACTCCAACCGGAACGCCGAGCAGATCGGCAGCGCCGAACAGTTGCTGCAGGCCGACAATCTCGTCGTCGAAATCCTGAGCGCCGAAGCCGATCAGGTGGTCGCCGGCCGCGAGCAGATGGACAACATCGCTACCGGCCTCGGCGCGATGATCCCCGTCTGCCTGGCGCTGGAGGCGACGGTCATCGGCGCCCCCGAGTCGCTGGCGCTACAGGCCGCGTCCGTCGCCGTCGCCGCAGCGGCCTCCGCCCTGGTGATGAACAACATGATGGCGCAATCATCAAGCAACGCATCGAAACTGAGCCAAGCGACGAGCATGTATCAGAGCGCGTCGCACGCCCCACCGCTGAGCACCATGCCGCCGCCGGCGAAAAAGCCGGGCGACGGACCAGATTTCGGCAACAGCGATCCCAATGCGCCGGGCAACCCGAACCAGCCGGGAAATCCGCCGGGAACGAATTCGCCGTACGGTCCGCCGACGGGCAACCCACCCAGTTCCGGCAATCCCACCGGGACTGGGACGGGCACCGGAGGCGGAGGCAGCGGTTCCGGTGGTGGCTCGGGCTCCGGTGGCGGTTCGGGCTCCGGTGGCGGTGGCGCCACGCCGAGCATGCCGAAGATGCCTGAAATGCCCACGGCCCCAGCGGCATCGGGTGCGGGCACCGGCGCGGGCGCCGGCATGGGCGGTATGCCGTCCCTGCCGCAGATGGGTGGCGGCTCCGGCAGCGGAGGCGGCGGTCTCCTCGGTACTCTCGCCGGCCTCGCAGGACAGGCCGCGCAAACCGCGACGCAGGCCGCTCAGGCTGCGCAGCAGGGCAAGCAGGATCCGAACGCCCAGGATCCGAACGCACCCGGTGCGGACAAAGACGGCGACGGCAAGCCGGACGATCCGGCCGCCGACCCCAATGCCCAACCCGCGGCAGAGAATCCGCCGGGCGCCGCGGCCGGGACCGACTCCCCCGCGGGACGTGCGCCCATCCAGGTGTCGTTCGACGACGGTACCCATCACGTCGAGGTGGCCGTCGATCCCGACACCGCCAAAGGCCCTGTCCACGTGAGCCTCGACCCGGCGAATCCCACTGCGCCACCGCGCATCACGACCGAAATCTAGTTCTTAGCAAAGGAGCAACACATGAGCAGCAAGCTCAGCGTCGAGACCTCAGAGTTGCGAGAGCTCTCCACCAAACAAGACGACGCTGCCGCCACGTTCAGCGCAGCGGGCAACACCACGTCGTACGTCGAGGTCAAGGTGCTCGCGACCCACGGGCCGCTGTGCATGTCGACGCAATCAGCCCTGAGCGCCGCGAACAACGCGCGCAAGGCCGCCTGCGAGCAGATGATGAACAAGTCGCGCGACCTGGCCTCGAAGCTGACCACGGCCGCATCGCAATACGACCAGACGGATGCGCAGGAAGGCTCCAACCTCGGCAAGCAGATGCAGATCTGATCGATGTCAGACCATTCTTGGGACGACCACGACGACGAGCATCTCGCCGAACCCGAGGACTCGCTCGACTTTTTCGCCACCGACAGCGGTGACGACGCAGACCTGGAAGACTCGGGCCTGGATCTGTTCGCAGCGTCGGACGACGAAGGACCCGGCGCGGCAGCTGAGACCGACTCGTACGCGGCCGCGATGGAGCAAGCAGTTCCCCCAGTAGCGGACGCCGACGAAGATCAGGGCGACGAAGGTCCGCGAGTGGTGGTGTTCGCGGTGTCCGATCCCGCGGGCAACGTCACCGCCGAGGCGTCGATCGCCGGATCGATCCAGCGGATCAAGCTGGCCCCCAAGGCCGCATCGGTGACCGAGGCCGAGCTCGCTCGCAGCATCTTGGCGACCGCCAAGCTCGCGAACATGAAGGGCCGCGCGGTGCAACGCGCCCTCATGGAAGGCGTCCTCGCGGCCGAAGGGCTGGACGCGGATCGCGTCGAGACCATCATCGAGGCCAACGCACCCGACCTGCCGACAGCGAGACAAGCCGACGACGCGGTCGCCGATGCCCAGGCGGCATACCTCCGCGGTGAGCATTGATCGTCGATGCAGCGGCGCTGAACGAATACGGTTGGGTGGCTTAGATGTTCGGTGGACTCACTGACTTCCTGACCGACGTCGGGCGCGGCGCGGCCACGGTCGTGAGCGGCGTCGACCACGTCGTCGACGAGGCCGGCCACGCTTTCGCCGAAGGCGTGGAGACCTACACCCACACCCTCGGTGAGGTCGGCGAGAGTGTCCTCGACGGCGGCGAGAACCTGGTCGAAGGTCTGGTCGACGGGGTCAAAGGCATCGTCGGAGCCGAACTCGGACTCCTCGGTGACGTCAACACCGCGATCATGGACGGTGTCATGGCGGTCGGCGGACTGGTCGCCGACGCAGCCGACATGGCCGGCAAGTTGTTCCAGATGGCGTCATTCGAGACGCCGATCATTGCGCGTGGCCTGCAGGACCTCGACAAGATGTCCAAGCAGCTGGGGACGGGTGCACCCGAGAACGGAGAGTCCTTCACCAAGGGCGCGACCGAATTGAATTCGGGCGCCACGGCTCTCGGCCAGGCGGTGCCCGGAGACAGTTGGTCCGGCAGCGGTGCCGACGCCTACTCGACGAAGAACAAGACCCAGATCGCGCAGACCAACGCCGTCGCCAAGACCGACAGTGCCGTAGCGAAAATCCTTGCCCGAGAAGCACAGCAGCTCGCCACTGCCCGCAAACAGCTGAACGCGATCTCTACGATGCTGTCCCTGGCCATCCCGGGGGCGGTGATGTCGCTGCACATGGGCGACCTCGTGGGGTGGCAGGTCAAGCAGATCACCGCAGTCAACCTCGCCATGGCCGCGGCCGGCCAGGTCATGAGCACGATGACGGCCCACGCCGCCACCAACGCAGCCGAAATGACCACGGCCGCAAGCGGTTACCAGACGGTGGCGACGGCCACGACGGCTCAGACCCCGACACCGCCTACCCCGCCCCCGGGCAACACTCCCGGCACCACGCCGGGATCCACGCCCAGCGGCAACCCCGGTACGGGTGGAAACCAGGGCGGTGGCGGCGGGAACTCGGGCGGTGGCGGTGGAAGCTCCGGCGGAGGTGGGTCACCCAGCGCACCCACGATGCCCGAAATGCCCAGCACCACAGGTGCATCCGGCGGGTCCGGCGGCGGTTCCCCGACCGGTGGCATGCCGTCCTCGGGTGGCTCGCCCTCAGGCGGCGGCGGGTCCCCCTCCGGGGGCGGCGGCAGCGGAGCCGGCAGCGGGCTCGGCTCCCTGGGCCAACTGATCGGCCAGGCGATCCAGGCCGCTCAGGAGAAGAAGGACGACAAGACCAAAGAGGGCGAAGAGGGGCCGGCCGACGAAAAGGACAAGGACGGCAAGGACAAAGAGGGCGAGGCGGACAAGCCTGGCGAGGAGTCGAAGGACCCGACCGCTGCGCCCGAGGGCGCTGCCGCAGCCGACGGCGCCGCCGGACGCGCGCCGATCCACGTCTCGGTGGACGACGGTGTCCGCCGCGTAGAGTTCGACGTCCAGCCCGAGCAGGCCCAGGGCACTGTCCACGTCAGCCTGGATCCGGCCAATCTGGCTGCGCCGCCGCGCATCACCACCGAGACCTAAACCCGAGAGGACTGCATCATGACCAACCTGAAAGTCATCCCGGGCAAGCTGCGGGAGCTGTCCGGCAAGCAGAGCGAAGCCGCCGCGCACTACCCCACCGCGAGCAGCGCCACCGCAGGCGCGGCTGCCAAGGTGACGTCGACACACGGCACCATCTGCTCGGCCACCGCCACCGCCGTGACCACTGCCGCGACCGCGCGCACCACCGCATGCACCAACCTCCAGCGGATGGTGACGCAGACCGCCGAAGACCTGATGACCGCTGCCGGCCAGTACGAGCGGGCTGACGCCCAAGGCGGCGAGAACATCAACGGCACCCCGATGCCGCGCTGATCGACATGCCCGGTGACTGGGATGACCCCGACGAGGACGATGCCGGCTGGCCCGACGAAGAACAGGACGAAACTGCTTGGGTGCCAACGCAGTATGACGAGCCGGTGCGCGAGGACCGCTGGCTGCCCGGCGACGACGGCGACCAGCAGCCGCAGGTAGCGCAATACGAGCAGCCGGCGCCGGACACCACCCCGGTCCCCGCTGTCCCGGTCTGGGTGAACGTCTCCAATCCGTCCGGTTCGGTCACGGTGCAGGCCAGCACCGGTGGGCGTATCCAGCGCGTGGCGCTCTCCCCCGAAGTCGCCCGCATGCCGGAATCACAACTCGCGCACCAGATTCTGACCACCGCCAGGCTGGCCAATCTGAAAGGCCGGGCGGTGCAGCACCTGTTGGTCGAACAGATGCTCACCTATCAAGGCCTGGATCGGGCCGCAGCCCGCGACTACATCGATCAGCAGATGCAGCTGCCGACGCCCGAACAGTCACTGGCAGCCGAGGCCGAAGCGCGAGCCCGGTACCTGCGCGGCGAGTACTAGACCTGCCAGCGCGGCGTCAGCACGCCCAAGGCGCCCAAAGCGACCGCGGCCGCGGTCGACGTCCGCAGCACCGATGGTCCCAGGCGAACGGCGATCGCGCCGGCGGCAACCAGCGCCGTCACCTCGCCGTCGGTGATGCCGCCTTCCGGTCCGACGATCAGCGTCACAGCCGCGGCGGACGGCGAAATCACGTCGCGCAGAGCTACTTCCGCCGACTCGTGCAGGACCAGGGTGACGCCGGTACCGATCGAGGCGACCAACTCGGCGGTCGATACCGGGCCGCTGACCGACGGTACGTACGGCCGCCGGGACTGTCGCGCCGCCGACCGGGCGACCGCGCCCCAGCGCCGTAAACCCTTGTCCGCCTTGGCCGCACCGTCCCAGCGCGCGACGCACCGCTCGGACTGCCATGCCACGAAAGCGTCGGCGCCCGCCTCGGTGGCCAGTTCGATGGCCAGCTCGGAGCGTTCTGATTTGGGCAGGGCCTGCACCACGGTCACCGTCGGCGCCGCGGCCGGGACCTCGGTGACCGACAGCACCCGCGCCGTCAGCCGGCCCTTCACCGCGTCCTCGATCACGCAGTGCGCCAACGTCCCTGCCCCGTCGGACAGGTCGAGTTCCTCGCCGGGACGGATGCGTCGCACCGTCGCCGCGTGGAATCCCTCGTCGCCGTCGACGACGGCGAGCCCGCCGACCTCCGGTACCGCATCGACGTAGAACAGCGCCCGGCTCACCAGCAGCCCCGAAGGCTAACGGCCGCTGAAGGTTTCGCGCAGGCGGCTGAACAGTCCGCCACCGCCGCCGGCGACGGACTGCGTGGACCGCACCTCGGTGACGTCCCGGGTCCGCTGCTCCTTGAACTTGCGCAGCAGGTCCAGATCCCTGTTGTCGAGGCGGGACGGCACCACCACGTCGATGTGCGCATGCAGGTTGCCGCGGACCCCGGACCGCAGGTGCGGCATGCCGTGGCCGCGCAGCGTGGTGATCGAACCGGGCTGGGTGCCCGGCGCGATGGTGATCTCGGTCGGCCCGTCGAGGATGGCGTCGACGCTCACGGTGGTGCCCAGCGCGGCGTCGACCATCGGCACCGAGACGGTGCAGTGCAGGTCGTCGCCGTCGCGGAGGAACAGCTCGTGCGCCTGCTCGTGCACCTCGACGTACAGGTCGCCGGCGGGTCCACCGCCCGGGCCGACCTCGCCCTGGGCCGCCAGGCGCACCCGCATGCCCTCACCGACACCGGCCGGAATCTTGACGCTGACGTCGCGCCGCGCGCGCACGCGGCCGTCGCCGCCGCAGCGGTGGCACGGGTCGGGAATGACCTCACCGACGCCGCCACACACCGGGCAGGGACGCGACGTCATCACGTTGCCGAGCAGCGACCGCTGGACCGTCTGCACCTCACCCTGACCGTGGCAGGTATCACACCGGGCCGGCTGGGAATTGCCGTGCGTGCCCTTGCCCTGGCACAGGTCGCACAGCACAGCGGTGTCGACGGTGACCTGCTTGGTGACACCCGTCGCGCATTCCTCGAGGTCCAGCCGCAGGCGCAGCAGCGAGTCCGAACCCGGGCGCACCCGGCCGATCGGACCGCGCGAGGATGCACCGCCACCGAAGAACGCCTCGAAGACGTCGCCGAGACCGCCGAAACCGGCGAAGCCCCCGGCACCACCACCGCCTCCGGCGCTTCCCATGGGGTCACCACCGAGGTCGACGATGCGCCGCTTCTCCGGGTCGCTGAGGACCTCATAGGCGGTGCTGATCTCGGCGAACCGTGCCTGTGCGCCCTCGTCGGGATTGACGTCGGGGTGCAGCTCCCGGGCCAGCCTGCGGTAGGCCTTCTTGATCTCCGAGTCGCTGGCGCCCTTGCTCACGCCGAGCAGGCTGTAGTAATCGCGTGCCACGCCTAAGAACCTTGCCTAATCTCTCGAACCGCTGTGCACCCTCACCGGGTGCCCAGGACCTCGCCTATATACCGGGCAACGGCCGCGACGTTGGCGATGGTCCCCGGATAGTCCATCCGGGTAGGACCCACCACGCCCATACCGCCGTAAACCTTGCCCAAGCTGCCGTAGGCGGTGCTCACGACTGACGTCCCTGCCATCTGCTCGGCCTCGGTTTCGTGGCCGATGCGTACCGTGACTTTACCTGCCTCCTGCTGGGCAGCCAGCAACCGCAGGACCACGACCTGCTCCTCCAGTGCCTCGAGCACCGATCGCAGGGACCCACCGAAATCCGCCGTGTTGCGCGTCAGGTTGGCGGTACCGCCGAGCAACAGGCGCTCCTCCTGGTGCTCAACCAGGGTCTCGACCAGCACCGTCGCCGCGCGGCCCACTGCGTCGCCCAGGCCGCCGTGACCGTCCATCTGCGATGCCAGGTCGGCCACCGCGATCGACGCGGCCGACAACAGTTTGCCTTCCAGCGCCGCGCCGAGCCGCTCCCGCAGCTGGGCCAGCTCGTGCTCACCGATGGAGTCGCCGAGTTCGACAACCCGCTGGTCAACCCGGCCGGTGTCGGTGATGACGACCAGCAGCAGCCTGGCCGGGGTCAGCGCGACAACTTCCAGGTGGCGCACCGTCGACCGCGACAGCGTCGGGTACTGCACGATGGCGACCTGACGGGTCAGCTGCGCCAGCAGTCGCACCGCGCGGCGCAGCACGTCGTCCAGGTCGACCCCGGACTCCAGGAAAGTCAGGATGGCGCGGCGCTCGCCGGACGACAGCGGCTTGACGTCGTCGATCCGGTCGACGAACTCGCGATAGCCCTTCTCCGTGGGCACCCGGCCCGAGCTGGTGTGCGGCTGGGTGATGTAGCCCTCGGCCTCCAGCACAGCCATGTCGTTGCGGACCGTGGCGCTCGAAACGCCCAGGCTATGGCGCTCGACGAGCGTTTTGGAGCCGATGGGCTCCTTGGTGGAAACGAAGTCGGCAACGATGGCGCGCAGCACCTCAAAGCGACGGTCGTCGGCACTTCCCATTCGCTACCTCCGGATTCACTGCCATTTTACGGTGACGATGGATTTGGGCGGGCGTCAGAGGCCATCTAGTGGTTGGATGCCTCGGCAAACCCCGAGTCGACCCGCTAGGGTCAGGTGTATGCCGACGCTGTCACCGCGGACCCGCTCGGCTCACGGGGAGCTTGCGGAGTGATCTACTCATGATTTTCAAAGGGGTACGCGACGGAAAGCCCTACCCGGAACATGGGCTGAGCTACCGCGAATGGGCCCAGATTCCACCGCGGCAGCTGCGCCTCGACGAAATCGTCACCACGACGACGGTGCTCGCCCTGGACCGGCTGCTGTCCGAGGACTCGACCTTCTACGGCGATCTGTTCCCGCATGCCGTGCGCTGGCAGGGCACCATCTATCTCGAAGACGGCCTGCACCGTGCTGTGCGCTCCGCGTTGCGGAACCGCGTGGTGCTGCACGCCCGGGTCTACGACATGGATGTGCCACTGTCGCAGCAGATTTCGCCGACCGGCGTGTGAACTCGCGCTAGCGCAGGTACATACCGGCCAGCACGATGATCACCAACGCGACGAGCCCGATCCCCATGCACATCAACGCCGTGACGACGCGGGCGCGGGCACTGCCGCCCAGCCGGTAGGTGCCGCGAAACAACAGGGACATTCCGATGCTGGCGGCCCGCCAGCCGGTGGAGTTGCCGTTGGGCGGCTCGCCCTGCTGCGGGTGGCCGTAGGGCTGTTGGTACCCGTACGGCTGCGGGTAGCCCGGCTGCTGGTACGGCTGCTGCGGGTAGCCCGGCTGCGCATACGGGTACGGGTACTGCTGCTGCGGATTCGGATGGCCCTGCGGCGGCGGATACGGCCCCGGCGGTGGTTGTTGCTGCGGATACCGAGGATCCGGATACGTCATTGCTGCACTCCCCCTGGTCAGCTTTGGCTATCGCGACTCTACTCGGGCTGGTAACCCTTCTGAGGATCGCCAAACTCCGGTGAACTGTACGAACGCAACTGCACGGTGATACCCGGCCAGATTTTCCGCCACCCAGTTGCGGTCGAGCTGCGCCGCCGGCACCAGGACACCCGACAACGGAGTCACGCCGGGTAGCCGCGGACACAAACGTCAGGGGCGGGTGCATTTCGCCGTGAATTCAGGGTCGACGGGTACCGCGGGTCGCAGTGCCGTTGACCCTGAAGCCACGGCGGCCTCTTCTCGGCTTTTCGCGCCCTGAGTACAGGCTCAACGCAAAACCTGGCCGTGAGTTCCGGTCAACCCGCCCACAACGCCGTAGCGCGTTCACCCTGAAACGTTGTCTCGTAATCCCCCACGCTCGAGGGAGCGGTTCAGCCGACCAGGGAGTCCCGCAACGTCTTGGGCCGGATGTCGGTCCAGGTCTCTTCGACGTAGGCCAGGCAGTCCGCGCGCGTGCTCTCGCCGAACACCACGCGCCAGCCGGCGGGCACATCGGCGAACACCGGCCACAAGCTGTGCTGCTCTTCGTCGTTGATCAGGACGTAGAACGCGCCGTTCTCGTCATCGAACGGATTGCTGCTCATCGCTTCTCCTCGCGGATCGAGTGGAATATTCGGCACCCAGCACACGGTCGCTGAGCAGACCGAGGCAGCTGAGGTTGGGGAAACCAGGGCCTTGGGTGAGCCAGGACAGGCTGGGCAGGAACAACTTCGGCGCGACGCCCGTGACCGCGAGGTCGTAACCGATGGACCGTTGCAGCGAGTCGGACGACAGCGGCGCACCGATGCCGAGCTCCAGTACGTCCAGTGCGTCCTGGCTCAGCAGCGGCGCGAACCACATGGCATCGGCACCGGAACCGTCGATCACCAGATCGAAGCCGTGCACCGTCTCCAGACTGCCGGAATCGCGTTCGGTCTGCAGGGTCAACCGGATTCGGTCTTCCCGGGGCACCGCATGGGCGACGCGGCCGCGCAGATGCCGGATGCGGTCGTCGGCCAGGAGCGAATCCTGCACCCGGGCGGAGAACACGCCACGGTCGGTGCGGGCCATGGCATCTCGGCGCTCGGAGACGCTGAGCCCGGCCCAGCCGGTCGGATCCGAGAACAGGGTGTTCTCGAAGTAACCCTCGCCGCGGGTGAACAGGGTGACGCCCGGGGAGATCACCGTGATGGTCGAAACCCGGTGCGAGAACAGCTCATCGAGCATGGTGGCGGCCGTCTCGCCGCCACCGATGACGGCGACCCGCTCGGCGTTGATGCGCTCGTCCTGGGCGACGCGATGCCAGAACTGGGCGATCGACAGCACCCGCGGGTGTCCCGGCAGGATGGATCGCTCGGCCTGGCCGGGCCCGGTGATCATCACGCCGTCGGCGCGGACCTGCTGATCGCGGCAGTGCAGCACCCACTGGTCGCCATCCACCGACAGTTGCGTGACCTCGCCCGTAACCACCTGCATGGCAACGCTTTCCGCCACCCACGCCAGGTACTGGCTCCAGCGCCGGTGGGTGGGCGCGGGCCGGCCGCGGTCGATCCATTCAGCGAACTGCCCCGTCGAGACCAGGTACGACTGCCAGCTGTGCCGCATCATCCGTTCGTCGAGCTCGACGTTGCGGCGCGGCACCAGCGCGGACCGGTACGGGAATCCGACGTCCTTCTCGGGGCCGGTACCCAGCCGGTGCCGGCCGTCGGTCCAGCCGCCGGCGGCCTGCCAGTTGGCGCCCACGCCAAGGCGTTCCACTGCGATGATGTCGGGCGCGTCCACGCCCATCGCCCGCAGTTCAGCAGCCTTGGCGGCCACGGCGACGGCCTTGGCACCGGCGCCGATGACGGCCAATGTGTTTCTGGTCTCGGTCATTTCACCACTTCCCTGAGCTGCGATTCCCACAGCTGCTGCAATTCGGCAATGTCATCTGCGCTGAGAATTTCTGGCACCGTGCGCCATTGGACACCGAGCATCGTGGTACCCCCATGGTCGATGATCCCGGCCATCAAGGTCAGCTCGTGGTGCACCGCGTAGTTCGGCTCGGGTACCGGTGACGCGCCGGCCAGCAGTGCACCATCGAGCTGCATCGCATCACCGTTCGCCCCGAGGTGCACTCGGCCCAGGTAGTTCAGCAGCACCTGAGGTTCCGGGTAGGCCGACAACCGCTCCGCGGTGTCCGCGCGCAGATACCGCAGTAGCCCGAAGTCGATGCCGTGCCCCGGGACCGCGGCGATCTCGACGCTGACCTCGTGTGCCGCTTCGGAGCTGATCCGGACCGGGTAGATGGCACTGAGCAAGCCGACGGTGTCACCGGTGTCGACGTCATCCGACACCACGGAGTCTGCGCGGCCATGGGTCTCCAGAGCCAGCAGCGGAGCCGGGGTGTCCTGTCCTCGGCGCTGCCGCCAGCGGGTCACTGTGCGTGCGGTCGCAGCGGCCAGCAGATCGGTGACCGGTTGACCCGCCGCAAGCACTCGCGCGGCCAGCTCCGGGTCGATGGTCGCCATGGCGACCACCACGTCTGCGGCGCAGTCCGTCTCGGGCCGCACCCGGCGGCTGCCGAGCTGCGGATCGGGGCCGGCGACCTGTGCCTCCCAGAAGTCCGCGGTGTCGAGGCGCTGCGCTCGTTCGGCGACCAGTCGGGACCACGCCCGATAGCTGGTGTGTTCGCGGATGGCGGCGGGTTCGGCACCGGAGGTCAGTGCGTGCCAGCCGTTCTCCAACTCGCCGAGCACAATTCGCCAGGATGCCGGGTCGACGGCCAGCACGTGCGCACTGAGGACCAGCACCTTGTCGCCGAACTCGGTGTGTATCAGCACCGCCTGCAGCAGGCGTCCCTGCTCCGGGTCGAGCCGTTCGACCGCGAGATCGGTCTGCTCGGCGACCGCGACCACGACGTCGCCGTCGACGGTGATCTCGGAGAGGATGTCCCCCACCGGATGGTCGACCAGGGTCATCGTGGCCCGGTCCAGACGGCTGCGCAGGGCCGGGTGTGCGGCGATGACGTTGTGCAGCAACAGGGTCAGTTGTTCGGCGGTGATGGCGTCCGGTAGTCGCAGCGCCTGGGTCTGGGCCAGTCGCCGGCCGTCGCCATATTGGTACAGCCAATGCACGTTGGGCAGCACCGGTACGGGGCCGGCCTCCTCTGCCGCGGTGGCGGCCAACTCGTTCTCGGCGTCCAGTTCGTCGGCCAGTTCGCGAATGCTGTTGCAGTCCAGCATCATCCGCGCACGCAATGCCAGCCCGCGGCGGCGTGCGGCCTGTACCACCGACAGCGCGACGATGCTGTCGAGCCCCAGATCGAGGAAATCGGCGGTGACGTCGAGTCCGGACGGCTCGGCCACACCGAGGACCTCGGCGAACAGCTCGGCCACGGCCAGTTCGGTAGCGGAGGCCGGAGCTGCCGTCTGCCCGGCGCCGGCTGCGGCGTCGATCGCGGCCAACGCGGCATCGTCCACCTTGCCGTTCACTGTCAGCGGAATCTCGTCGACGGCGATGATGTGGTGCGGCACCAGGTATCTCGGCAGCCGGGACGCCAGCATCCGCCGCAACTCGGCGACAGCTGCCGCTCCGGCGACGTAGGCGACCAGTCGTGGCCCGCTGCCGTGCCGCCGGACGGTGACGTGCGCGTGCCGCACCCCGGGGTGCGCGTGCAACACCGCGGCGACCTCGCCGGGTTCCACCCGGAAGCCACGGATCTTCACCTGGTCGTCGGAGCGCCCCTGGAACTGCAGGCCACCGCTGGCGGGATCGCGGCGCACCACGTCGCCGGTGCGGTACATCCGGGCGCCGGGCACGAACGGATCAGCGACGAATCGAGCGGCGGTCTCGCCGGCGCGGCCCAGATAGCCGCGCGTGAGCTGTTCACCGCACAGGTACAGCTCACCGGTGACACCGTCCGGCACCGGCCGCAGCCAGGCGTCCAGGACGTACGCGCGCGTGGCGGTGGTCGGGTGCCCGATGGACGGCGCGTCGTGCTCGGTGAATGCGGCCACGACGGCTTCGACCGTGGTTTCGGTTGGGCCGTAACAGTTGTAGGCCGACATGCCGGTGCGATCGCACTCGGTGCGGATGGCCGCCCACGCGTTCGGGTCGACGGCTTCGCCGCCCAGCGCCAGCGCGGTCAGTGGCACGGTCGTCAGCAGACCTTCGGCTTGCAGCTGGGTGAACATCGACGGCGTGGTGTCGATCAGGTCGACGCCGTACTGCCCGATGGTCGCCACCAGCGCCTCGGCATCGCGCTGCACCTCATCACCGACGATGTGCAGGCCGTGGCCGTCCAGCAGCGCGGCCAGCGGCTGCCAGGCCGCGTCGAAGGTGAACGACCACGCGTGCGCAACCCGAAGTGGCCGACCCGTTTTCGCCACCGCGGGGTGCAACACCCGAGCGGCATGATCGGCGGCGTACGCGAGCACCGCGGCATGCGTCCCGATCACGCCCTTGGGCGTGCCGGTGGTACCCGACGTGAACACGATGTAGGCACCCTGGCCGGGATGTGTTGGCGCTGGCTCGAATTCGCCGACGGGAGTGCTGCCCGCGGCGGTCAGCAGGGCGTCGTCCACCACGATCGATGCACTGGTCTGGCCCAGGATCTCTTCGATCCGGTCGGCGGGCATCGACGGATCCAGCGGCACGATCAGTCCGCCGGCCTTGAGCACGCCGAGCATCGCGACCACGTAGTCGGGGCCCCGGCGCAGCAGTATCGGCACCGGCGTCTCGGTCACCACGCCGCGGCGCCGCAGTTCGGCGGCGACGTGGTCGGATGCTTCGTCGAGACCGCGGAAGGTCAGTGCGCCGCCGTCGTAGGTCAGGGCCACCGAGCCCGGCTTGCTGCGCGCCGCGGCGGTGAACTTCTCGTGGATGCCACCGGTTTCGGTGGTGGCCGGCGCCCCCGCCACAGCGGGCGCCGTCAGATGGATGCCGACGTCCCGCAACGGCCGGTCCCAGCCGTCGACGAGCCGCTGCATCACCGCGAGCACCTGCCGGCCGAGACTCTCCGGCGAAAGCAGCCCGGTGGCACCGTCTTTCGTCTCGACCAGAATGGTCAGTTCGCCGTCGGTCAGGTGCGCCGCGACGGTGATCGGGAAATGCGCGAGGCTCTGCAGTGCCCGGGGCCGGAAAGTGGCTCCGCGGACGTCGAATTCGCCGCTGCCGACCAGGGCACCCGGCGGGAAGTTCTCGTAGACCAGGAGGCTGTCGAACAGTTCCCCCACACCGCCGAGGGATCGGAGTTCGGTGTGCGTCAGGTAGCTGTGCTCGCGCAGTTCGGCGGCGTCCCGCTGCAGTGCCAGACACTGCTCGCCGACGCGCCGCAGCGGGTCCAGCCGGATCCGCAGCGGCACGGTGTTGATGAACAGCCCGACCATCGACTCGACGCCGGCCAGTTCTCCCGGCCGTCCCGAGACGGTGACGCCGAAGACCACGTCGCGCCGGTCGGTGAGCACCGACAGTATTGCCGCCCAGGCCATCTGGGTGAGCGTGTTGACCGTGACGCCGTGCGCCCGCGCAGCCTCGACCAGACGGCGCGTGTCATCGCGGGATGCGTTGATCTCGGTGCTGTGCGGCAGATCGTCGCCGAGTTCGCCCGAGCCGAGCGCCGGAGCCAGCATGGTCGGGCCGTCGAGTCCGGACAGGTGCTGCAGCCAGAGCCGGCGGCTGGCCTCCGGGTCGCGGGCCGCGAGCCATCCGATGTAGTCGCGGTACGGACGGGGTGCGGCGGGCAGCACCGTGATGTCGCCGCCGGCGGCGTACAGCGCGAGCAGTTCGCCGACGAACAACGGCAGCGACCAGCCGTCGATCACGATGTGATGCGCGACGACCGCGAAACGCCAACGTCGTTCCGGCATTTCGATGAGCAGGAAGCGGACGGCCGGGCCGCGCTCCAGGGTGAACGGACGGCGCCGTTCCCGCGCTTCGAGGTGGTCTGCATCGTCGGACGACTCGGCCGTGAGCTGCTGCCACGGCAGCTCGACGGCACTCGGAATCAGCTGCACCGTGCGGGTTCCGGCCTGCACGAAGCTGGCCCGCAGGTTCGGATGCCGCACCAACAACGCTGCCGCGCAGTCCCGCAGGAGCGCTGCGTCGACGTCGCCATCGATTTCGGCCGACATCGCGATCAGGTATGGATCGTCCGCCTGATCGAGCTGGGCCATCGAGTACAGCCCGTGCTGCAGCGGGCTCAGTGCCAGCACGTCCTCGATGACCGGTGCCGGTTGCAGTGTGGTCACTGCGGCTCCTGCGACGCCGCGAACGATGCGGTCAGCTCGGCCAGCTCTGCCGCGGACAGACCGGACACCGTCATCGGCGCGTGCTCGCGGTCCTCACCCTGTTCCCCAGGAGTTTCCGCGGACGAGCGGGCGTCGATCGCCGCCGCCAGCTCGTGGACCGTCGGATACTCGAACACCATGCGAGCGGTCAGCTTCAGGCCCGTGTCGCGGCCCCGAGCTGCCAGCTGCACTGCCTTGATGCTGTCGCCACCCAGACTGAAGTAGTCGTCGTTGCGTCCGATCTCGGCGTCGGCGTCGAGCACCTCGGCCAGCAGGGCGATGAGGGCGCGTTCGGTGTCGGTCCGCGCAGGTTCCGCGACGGTTGTCCCGGTGCCGGCCGCGCGCAGCTGTATGGCCTCGATGCGCTCGAGCTGCCCGTGTGCCAGCCATCTGCCGCGTTCGCCGGTCGGCTCCGAACCTGTTGCAGCGTCGTAGATGTCACCCACCACACCGACGCCCACGGGCTGACGCCACTCGTCGAGCACCAGCACCCCGTCGGTACCTTCGACCGCCTCATCGACACGCAGATCTCGCAAGCGCTGATCGGCGTTCTCGGCGATGCCGGTGATCACGCGGACCAGCCGATCGGCAAGCCGCTCCGCCGTCTGCCGCGTGTACAGATCGGTGCGGAAGATCAGGTGACCGCGGTAACCGTCCTGCGTGGCAAAGAAATTCACCGACAGGTCGGCATGCGCCACATCGAACGTCGGCTCCAGCGCGGTGAACGTGGTGTCGCCATCGGCACGCGAATCGATGACGTGGTCGGTGGGCAGGTCTTCCCGCACGTGCACGACGACGCCGAACAGCGGGTTGCGCGACAACGACCGGGCCGGGCTGACCGCATCGACGACGTGATCGAACGGCAGGTCCTGATGCGCGTAGGCCGCCAGGGCGGTGTCCCGGGACCGGACCAGAATCTCGCGCAGGGTCGGGTCCCCGCTCAGGTCGTTGCGCAGCACGAGGATGTTGATGAAAAAGCCCACCAGCGCATCGAGTTCGGCTTCGGTGCGGCCGGCGACCGGGGTGCCGAGCGGAATGTCGAGCCCCTCCCCCGATTTCGCGAGCGCCACGGCCACCGCGGACTGCAGCAGCATGAAGTCGGTGATACCGAGCTCGCGGGTCAGCGCGGTCAGCTTGGCCCGAACATCCGGGTCGACGACGAACGGCACCGACGCGCCCTCACCCGAGAGCACCGGCGGCCGGGTGAAGTCGGGCCGCAGACCCGGGTCGGCGGCCGGCGCGGCGAGTTGGCCGCGCCAGTAGTCGCGTTGCTCGGCAAGCATTCCCGACTCATCGGACAGCAGGGTGGCCTGCCAGGCCGCGTAGTCCGAGTACTGGATCGGCAGCGGCGCGAACTCGGGAGCGCGGTGCTCGAGGCGAGCCCGGTACGCGGTCACCAGATCGGTGAACAGCACGCCGGCCGACCAGTGATCGGCGGCGATGTGGTGCACCATGATCGACAGCACGTGCTGGCCCGGGATCGACAGCACCGCGGCCCGGATCGGCCACTGCGCCTCCAGGTCGAACACGTACCGGCGTTCCTGGTCGAGTTCGGCCTGCAACCACTCCTCGTCGGCGCCGCGGGCGCGGCGCACCGGCAGCGGCGCCGGGTCGTTCACGACCTGGTAGGGCACGCCGTCGATTTCGGTGTAGGTGGTGCGCAGCACCTCATGCCGCTCGACCAGATCACCGAGCGCGGCGACGAAGGCATCGACGTCGCACGGGCCGGTGATCCGGGCCGCGAACGGGATGTTGTTGACCGGGCCGGGACCGTCGATGCGGTACTGGAACCATTGGCGCAGTTGCGATGCCGACATCTGGCGCGGGCCGGTGTGCTCGATCGCCAGCAGCGGCGGCCGGTTGTGCGGCGCCCCGGTGTCGACCCGGGCGGCGATCTCGGCGACGGTGCCCAGCTCGAACACCTCACGAACGCCGATCTCGGCGTTGCAGCGCGCCCGGATTGCGGCGACCAGTTTGGTGGCCAGCAGCGAGTGCCCGCCGAGTTCGAAGAAGGAGTCGTCGGCACCGATCTGGTCGACGCCGAGCAGGTCGGCGAACAGTTCGGCGACCTTCCGCTCGGTGTCAGTGGTCAGTTCACGGAAAGCGTTGCGGGACTGGATGTCCGGATCGGGCAGCTCGCGGCGGTCGATCTTGCCGTGCGCGGTGATCGGGATTTCGTCGAGCACGACGTACCCGGCCGGCACCATGTACTCCGGCAGCGCTGCCGCCACCCGGGCCTTGATTCTCTGCACGTCAACCGATTCCAGGTCACCGCGCTCGGCCGGGGTGAGGTAGCCGACGAGGCTCTTGCCCAGCCCGGGCAGGTCGCTCGCCACAACGACGGCCTGGCCGACGCTGGGGTCCACCGCGATGGCGGCGGCGATCTCGCCGAGTTCGATGCGGAAGCCGCGGATCTTGACCTGCTCGTCAGCGCGGCCGACGAACTCGATGTCACCGTCGCTGTTCAGACGCGCCAGGTCGCCGGAGCGGTAGAGCCGGCCACCCGCGGTGAACGGGTCGGCGACGAAGCGCTCGGCCGTCAGGCCGGGGCGCCGGTGGTATCCGTGCGCGACATGTGTTCCGCCGATGTAGATCTCGCCGATGACGCCGACCGGCACCGGCCGCAGGGCATCGTCGAGCAGGCGCATCTGCGTGTTGATCTTCGGCTTACCGATCGGCACGATGCGCGTGCCCTGCTTACCCTCGACGCGGTACCGGCTGGCATTGATGACCGTCTCGGTCGGTCCGTAGAAGTTGTGCAGCAGCGCGTCGAAGGTGGCGTGGAACTTGTCGGCCACCTCGCCCGGCAGCGCTTCACCACCGATCGGCACCCGCTTGAGGCTGCGCCATTCGTTGACGCCCGGCAGGGACAGGAACAGCCCCAGCAGCGAAGGCACGAAGTGCATGGACGTGATGCCCTCGCCGCGCAACAGCTCGGTCAGGTACCCGATGTCGTTGAGGCCGCCCGGGCGCGGAATGACCAGGCGCGCACCGCACGCCAACATGCCGAACACCTCGGCGATCGACACGTCGAAGCTCGGCGAGGCGACCTGCAGCAGCCGCTCGTCGGCGTCGATCTGGTACTCGTCGACGAACCACACGAAGTACTCGGCGACCGGCCGGTGCGGCACCGGGACGCCCTTGGGCAGACCGGTCGAGCCCGAGGTATAGATCAGGTAGGCGGTGTTGCCCGCGGTGAGCGGCCGCACCCGATCGGCGTCGGTGGGGTTGTCCTCGCGCTGCCCCGAGAGGTCCGTGATCGGTTCGCGGATCACGAGTTTCGGGTCGCAGTCACCCAGGATGAAGGACAGCCGGTCTTCCGGGTAGGTCGGATCGACCGGCAGGTACACGCCGCCGGCCTTGACGATGGCGAGCGCCGTGATCACCAGCTCGGGCGACTTCTCCAGTAGTACGGCAACCCGGTCTTCGGTGCCGATGCCCTGGCTGATCAGCCAGTGCGCCAACCGGTTCGCCTCGGCGTTGAGTTCGCGGTAGGTGTAGTACCGGCCCTCGTAGGCGACGGCAACCGACTCCGGGGTGCGCTCGGTCTGGGCCTCGATCAACGCGGCCAACGTGGTGTCCGGGGTGCTGAACTGTTCCCCGTTCGCCATCTGCCGCAGCCAGTCGGCGTCGTGGTCGTCCATCAGTTCCAGCTCGGCCAGCGCCCGGGTCGGGTCGGCCAGTGCGGACTCCAGCAGCACCACGTAGTGCCGCAGCAGTTGGTCGGCCAGTGCGGCGTCGAGGATTTCGGTCAGGTACTCCGCCTCGACCACTGCCCCGTCGTCCTCGAACTCGACCATGAAGCCCAGCGGCAGCTGCGTCTGGTGGCCCCGGTACTCGGCCCGGCGGCAGGTGATGCCGGACGGGCAGAAGCCGCGGCCGTCGGCCTCGCGGGCGCCGAACGAGACCCGTGCCAGCCGCTCCACGCCGTGCCGGCGGTCCGGGTTGAGCTCGCGCACCACCCGGTCCAGGTTGATCTGCTGATGCGCGAAGGCGCCGTGGGTGGTGTCCTTGGCCTGAGTGACGAATTCGCCGAAACTCTGGCGTGATTCAGGGCGCAGGCGCAGCGCCACCGTGTTGCCGTAGTACCCCAGCGCTTCCTCGGTGCCACCGCTGCGGTTGAGCACCGGCGTCGCGACCAGGACATCGTCGGCGTGGGTGTAGCGGTGCAGCAAGGTGCCGAACGCCGCCAGCAGCACGGTGTACGGCGTGGATCCGGTCTGGCGAGCCAGCTCGGAGATCCGGGCCACGGTATCGGCATCGATGCGCCGGGTGACGCGCTGCGAGCGGTGACCGGTCGGCACCAGCGAGCCGTGCGGACCCGGAAGTTCCAGCGGCTCAGGCGGATCGGCGAGCACGCCGCGCCAGTACTCCAGGGCCTCGGTGTGGTCATCGGCGGGCACCGCCGCCGGCACCACCTCGGCCAGCCGCTCGCCGTCGTACGCCCGTGTGAGATCGCCGAAGAAGACCTGCCAGGACGCGTCGTCCCAGGCGATGTGGTGTGCGGTGAGCAGCATGATGTGTTCGTCCGCCGCGGTGCGAATCAGGCTGATCCGCAAGGGTGATTCGGTGTCGAGCTGGAACGGCGTGCCGAATTCCCGCTGTGCCAACACTTCGAGCCGCAGGGCGCGGGACGCTTCCGAGAGCTCGCTCAGGTCGTGGGTGCTCCAGCCCGGTGCCAACTGGTCGTGCACCGTCAGGCCGGGTTCGCCCGTCGCGTCCGCCCGGTAGGTGGTGCGCAGTACCGCGTGCCGGGCGGCCACCGCGTTCACCGCAGCCCGCAGGCGCTGGTGGTCGAGTTCGCCGGTGATCGCGAAGGACACACAGACATTGAGCAGGGCGCCCGCTGGTTCGGCGGTCTGCACGAACCACATCCGGCGCTGGCCGTCGGACAGCACCGGCACTACCGGCGCCCCATCGTTCGACTGCGTGTTGCCCTGGGACTGCAGGCCGCGCTCGGCCAGCTTGCGCCGCATGAGTACGAAGCGCGCATCGTCCTCATCTGCTCCTCGCGTGCGCGGCGCCCGGATGTCGGTCTCGGTCACGCTAGCTCTCCACCTTTTCTGATCTATCGGTTAGCAAATCCACCAGTTCGATACCGGTGATGCCGCTGAGCAGCCCGGCCAGCGGCACGGACCGGCCGGTGCCCCGGCGCAGTCGCTTGCGCAGGTCCAGCGCCAGCAGCGAATCCAGGCCCAGGTCGAACAGGGCCGCGGTCAGGTCGATGCCGCCGGGGTCGCCCAATTTGAGCACCGCCGAAAGCTCGTGCCGGACGACGTCTTCGGCGTCGGCACCGGCACTGATGGCGACCGGAACCTGCTGCGGTACAGCCGGTTCCGCGTCAACATGGGCAGCGCCGAGCAGCGTCGCCAACCGCTCGGCATCGGCGCTGAAGATCAACGGCGCGGGCGCGGAGGTCCCCAGGGCCGCTTCGATGGCGACGTCGGGATCCATCTCCCGTAGCCCGGCGCGCTCGATCCGCGCCACCTCCTCGGCACCGACGATGCCGGCGCCCGGCCACAGTCCCCACCGCACGGCCACACAGTCGAGCCCCTTGGCGCGGAACTGCCCGGCCAGCACATCCTGCATGCGGTTCACGGCTGCGTAGGCGACATGACCGAGCCCGCCCCACAGCCCGGACACCGATGAGCACACCAGGATTCGGGCATCGGGACGCAACGGCCAGGACTCGGCCAGCCGGGCCAGACCGGCGACCTTCGCGGCCGCGGTGGCGATGAACTCATCCGCGCCGACCGTCGTGCCGAACGCTGCCACACCGGCCGCGTGGACCACGAGCGTCGCACCGTCACCGGCGTGGGCGGCCGCGGCGGCCGAAACCTGTTCGGACGACGTGATGTCGCACTGCACCGACACGACGTCGGTGCCGTCGAACTCGGCCAGTTGCTGTGCATCGGTGCCCCTGCGGCTGACCAGCACGATGCGCCGGGCGCCCGCGGCGGCGAGAGTCCGCGCGGAATGCAGCCCGACGGCACCGCTTCCGCCGGTGATCACCACGTTGTCCAGTAGCCCGGGCGCCGGCGCGTCAGCAGCCGGCAGGGCCGCCAGGCCGCGCCGGTACTGCTGCGAATCACGCAGCGCCACTTCGGTACCCGTGCCCAGCATGGTGTCGACGACGGCAGTCGCGGCCGGCGTGTCGATTTCCCAGGAGGCCAGGTCAAGGTGGCGGAAGGACTGATCCGGATGGTCGAAGCCGATGCTGCGGTGCATGGCGGCCAGGGCCGCCTGAGCCGGCAACGCCACCGGCTCGTCGTCGCGCACGTGCTCGCCGCCGACGGTCACCAGCCACACGTCGTTGCATTGTGACCCAATGGCATTCGGGTAGTCGCAGAGTCCACCGCGGATGAGCTCGGCGAGGTCCGTGATCGCCGCCTCGGTGTCGGGGTGGTCGAGCATCGGCGCGACGACGATGAGCAGATCGGCCTCGGCGGGCTCGACCAGCACGGTGCCGAGATTGGCCCGCACGCCGTCGCGGATCCGGTCGGCCAGCTCACCCCGCGGTCCCGGCAGGTCCAGCACCGCGGCACGCCGGATGATCAGCGGCACGGTCTCGTCGGGCTGCGGCAGCCAGTGTTCGGCGCTGACCGTCAGTCCGGCCACCGCGGGCAGCGGTTCCGGCGCGGCCCACAGGTGCATCGCTGCCATCGGGGCATGCGGAAATCCGCGCAGCATCGGTTGATTCGGCTCGATGTGCTCGGCCCAGTCGTAGTCGGGATCGGCCACGGCCATGGTGGCGATGTTGTCGGAGAGCACGTCGACGAGAGCCTCGTCGCGGCGTCCCGACCCGACGATCAGCGGCGCATCGGTATCGGCGAGCGCGTGCAGCAACGCGGGGTGCGCGGACATCTCGACGAATCCCTCGACGCCACTGTCCCGCACCGTCGCGGCGGCCCGGTCGAACCGCACGGTGTTCCGCAGGTTCGAGTACCAGTACTCACCGAATTCCGTGTCCGCGCCGACGACCTCACCGGTCACCGATCCGACGAACGGCACCGCGCCATCGCCGAATCGAGACTCAGGCACACCGGCGAGCAGTTGTGCCCGCAGCGGATCCAGCGCACTGGTGTGGGCGGGGAAGCTCATGGCGATGACGCGCGCGAAGCGACCGCGCGATTGCAGGTCGGACACCAGGTCCGCGATGGCGGTCCGGTCCCCGGACACCACCACCGAGGCCGCCGAGTTGACCACCGACAATTCCATCCAGCCGGCGGCCTCCGAAACCGCTTGCCGCGCTTCGTCGACACTCACGCCCAGACTCGCCGCGCCGAAGTCGCCGGCCAGGCTGTCCAACGCCCCGGCCCGGGCGATCACCACGGCGACCGCTTCCGCCAGCGTCATGGCACCGGCGACATGGGCCGCGGCGATTTCACCGAGGCTGTGCCCCAGCGTGACGTCGGGCTCGATGCCCAGCGCCCGCCAGACCGAGGTCAGTCCGACGGCGTGCGTGAACTGCGCGCTCTGACTGTCGATTTGGGTCCACTCGCGATCAACGGGGTCGACCAGGAAGTCCAGCGGAGAGTCGATTCCCGCGGCGACGAACGCGGCGGCGCAGCGGTCGACCGCGGCGCGGTACACCGGCAGCTGCCGATATGCGTCGGTGCCCATCGACGGCCACTGGCCACCGTTACCCGGGAACACGAAGGCCGTCCGGGGGGCTGCGGTCCGGGAGGACACCGCCGCCAGGGGGTGCTCTTCGCCCGCAGCCAGCGCCCGCAGTGCGGCCGCCAGTTCGGCGGCGTCATGCGCCCGGACCACGGCGCGGAACCGACGACGACGGCGCAGCCGCAACAACATCGCGGCCACCGCACCCAGGCTCACGGCCCCGATCCGGTCCAGGTAGTCGGCGACGCCGGTCGCCTCAGCCGTCAGCAGCTCCTCGGTGTGCGCGCTGAGCAGCACGGGTACGCGGCCGTCAGGAAGGTGCGAAAGGCTCATCACGCCACCTGCTCCTCGGGCATGGCGACGATGACGTGCGCATTGGTGCCGCTCATGCCGAACGCCGAAACCGCGGCAAGACGTTCGCCGTTCACCGCAGGCCACGGCGTGGGGTCGGTGGCGAGCTTCAGTCCCTGTGCGCTCCAGTCGATTTCGGCGCTGGCCAGTTCGATGTGCAGGCTCGCCGGGATGGTGGCGTGCTCGGCCGAGACCAGCACCTTGGCCAGTCCGAGCGCGCCCGCGGCGGCCTGACTGTGTCCGACATTGGATTTCACCGAACCAAGGACCGCACCCTGCCCGGGTGCGGTGGCACCGTAGGTCTGGGCCAGCGAGTTCAACTCGGTCCGGTCCCCGAGTTTGGTTCCGGTGCCGTGCCCTTCGATCATCCCGATCTGGTCGGGCCGGGCACCGGATTGGTCGAGCGCGCGGCCGAACAGCCGTGCCTGGGCCGGACCGCTCGGAGCGGTCAGGCCGGTGCTGCGTCCGTCCTGGTTGAGGCAGCTGGCACGCACCTCCGCGAGCACGCGGTGCCCGTTGCGCTGCGCCACCGACTTTCGTTCCAGCACGAACATCCCGGCGCCTTCGGCCCACACGGTGCCGCTGGCCTGCGCGCTGTAGGGCCGGCAGTGCCCGTCGTCGGAAAGTGCGTGCTGCTTGGCGAATTCGACGAAGTATCCGGGCGACCCCATCACGCATACGCCGCCGGCCAGCGCCATGCTGCAATCCCCCGCGCGCAGTGCCTGCACCGCGGTGTGGAACGCGGTCAGCGCCGACGAACACGACGTGTCGACCGTCAGCGCCGGACCATCGAGGCCCAGCAGGTAACCGATGCGTCCGGAGATCACACCCAGCGACGTCCCGGTGATCAGATGCCCGCTCAAGTCCGAGTATTCGGCAAGGTCGGGGCCGTACCCGGTGACCGAGGCGCCGATGTAGCAGCCGACGTCGTGTCCGGCCAGCTCGTCCGGGTTGATCCCGGCGTCCTCCAGCGCCCGCCACGTCACCCGCAGCGCCACTCGCTGCTGCGGGTCCATCGCCACCGCCTCGCGCGGCGAGATACCGAAGAACGACGGATCGAACAGGGCGGCGCCCGAGAGGAAGCCGCCGCGGTTGTGGATGCGCTTGAATCCGTCGCGGCGCGATCCGGCGAGCAGGTCACGCACGGCCCAGCCCCGGTCCTCCGGGAACGTGCTCAGCGCCTCGTGCCCGGAAGACAGCAACTGCCAATAGCTTTCGGCGTTGTCCACGTCACCGGGCGCTTCGACCGCCATCCCGACGATGACCACCGGATCGTCCGTGCCCATCAAGTCAGCGCGCACTGATCACTTCCGCGATCGCGTCCAGCTGGTCGTTGAGATAGAAGTGACCGCCGTCGAATTCGGTCAGGGTGAAGGCACCCGACGTGTGATCTTCCCAGCGGCGCAGCATGTCCTGGTCGATGCGATGGTCGTCGCGTCCGCCGAGGGCGTGGATGTCGGCGGCGATGCGGCCGCCGCCCAGGTACCGGTTGAGTGCTTCGTAGTCGGCACCCACCGCCATCAACAGGAGTTCGACGAAATCTGGATCGGCGAGCAGCCGGGGGTCGGTACCCCCGAGATCGACCATCTCCGCAAGCATTTCGCGAGGTCCGGTCGGCAGCGGAGGCGCGTCGACCACATCGCACGGCGCCTGACCGGCGGATGCCCAGAGGCTGTGCACGGTGGCGCCGCTCTGTTCGGCGACCCGGGCGAACTCGAATGCCACCACCGCACCCATGCAGTGCCCGACGAGCCGCAGCGGGCCCGCGGCCGCCCAGTCGCCCGCGGCGAACAGGTCGACTGCCAGTTGCTCGACCGTCGGGTGCGCCGGATGCGCGAGCCGATCGGCGCGACGCGGATACTGCACGACGTACGTGTCGATCCCCTTGCCCGACAATGCAGTTGCCAGGTCGCGGTAGGCCACCGCGGCACCGCCGGCATGCGGGAAGACCACCACGGCCCCCGCGTCGCCGGTGCCCGGGTAGTACTTGATCCATGGCGCGAAGGCGCCTTTCAGCCCCGTCGCGGAGGCCGATCCCATTTCGGTCATGAGACAGCCGCCGGATCCAGCGCGGTGAGCACGTCGTCGTGGTTCATGTCAGCAATCTCCAGATAGAGCTCGGCGACCATATCCAGTCGCCCGTTGCCGTCCTCGCGGCCGATGAGCCGCTGCGCCAGCGCCCGCACGGTCCGGGCGGCGAAGATGTCGGGCACGCCGACGGTCGGGGTGTCCAGCCACTTCCGGATCCGCGCCACGGTGGCGGTCGCCAGGACCGAGTCACCGCCGAGCTCGAAGAAGTCGTCCTCCACACCGGCGTCGACCGCGAGCAGCTCGGAGACGATCGCCACCAGCGCCCGCTCCAGCGTGGTCTCCGGCAGTGCCCGGCCGGCGCCGTCGGCCGCCTGAACCAGCGCCGCCAGTTGACCGGCTGCGGCCCGACGGTCGGTCTTGCCGCCGACGGTGAACGGAATCGCCGCAACCACCTGCAGCTGCCGCGGAATCATGTGCGGCGGCACGAGTTCGGCCACCGCCGCGCTGATGCGCTCGGTGGTCAGGGCGGGATCGTCAACCGAGACCAGCGCCGCCAGCACGTCGTGCCCGCGTTCGCCCCCGGAGACCACACCGGCCACCGCGGCGCGCACCCCGGGCACCCGCTGCAGTGCGGCTTCGACGTCACCGAGCTCGATCCGGTAGCCGCTGATCTTCACGCGGTGGTCGGCACGCCCGACGAACTCCAGGACGCCGTCCGGCCGGTACCGCGCCAAATCCCCTGAGCGGTACCAGGTTCGGCCGGCGTAGCGCACGAATCGGTCGGCGGTCAGGTCCGCCCGGCCACGGTAGCCGGAGGCGATGCCGCGTCCGGTGAACCACAGTTCGCCGGCCACCCAGTCGGGGCAATCCTGGCCGGCCTCGTTGACCACCCGGCATGCGTTGTTCGTGAACGGCACGCCGTAGGGCACCGCCGACCAGGTTTCGGGCAGCTCGCCGGCCTCGAAAATGGTTGCGTGGATGGCAGTTTCGGTGGCACCGCCGAGCCCGGCGACGCGCACACCCGGTGCCTGCGCCTGCAGGTGCCGCACCATGGCGGTCCGGACCCAGTCACCGCCGGTCAGCACCACTCGCACCGACGCCAAGCGGTCCGCGCCCGCCCCTTCGTTCACGGAAACGAGCATCTCCAGCCAGCCCGGCAGGAAATTGAGCACCGTCACGCCGTGCTCGGCGATGAGGGCGGCCCAGTGGTCCGGGTCGCGCCGGTACGGCTCGTCGACCACCACGATGCTGCCGCCGGTGGCGAGGGTGGCGAACATGTCGAGCACCGACAGGTCGCATTCCAGGGTGGCCAGCGCGAGGCAGCGGTCAGCCGGTCCGATGTTGAAGTGCCCGTACAGGAATTCGGCGGTGTTCATCGCCGCATCATGGGTGACCTCGACGCCCTTGGGCTCGCCCGTGGAACCGGAGGTGAACAGCACGTAGGCCAGCTCGTGCGGATCGGTGGCGGCGGGGACGAACGGCCCGTCGGCGCGGCGCCCGATCCGCATTGCCTCCGTCACGGTCAGTGACGGCTTCCACGACGGTGTCAGGTCGCCGCAGTACAGCGCCATCCGGACGCCGCCGGTCGCCAGAATCTTCTCGGTGCGGTCGGCGGGCTGGTCGACGCCGATCGGCAAGTAGACGCCGCCGGCAGCCAGGATGGCCAGCAGCGCGATGATCTGTTCTGCGCCCTTGGGGCCGAGCACGGCCACGGTGTCCCCCGGCGTGATGCCGGCGATCCGCAATGCCGATGCCACGGCCGAAACTTCTTCGGCCAGTTCGGCATACGTCCACTGCCGGGTCTCGCCGATCATCGCCGTGGCAGCCGGCCGCGCGGCAGCCGAGGCGAAGAAACCGGTGTGCAGCGCCGCGCCACTGGGCGCCCCCGTGCGGCTGTTGGCCTCGTCGCGTACCGCGCGCTGCGCCGCCGACAACGGCTCCGGCGTGGTGGCCTCCCAGGCAGTGTCGTCGACGGCCAGCCGCTCCAGCTCGGCGATGTGCCGCGCGAACATGGCGTCGATGACGCCCGCCGGGAACGCCTCTTCGCGGACGTCCCAGTTGACCAGCACGCCGCCGTTGAACTCGGTCACCTGGGCGTCCAGCATCACCTGCGGCCCTTGCGAATTGATCCACCCCGGCGTGCCGAACGTCTCGATCACCGCCGAGCCGAACAGTTCGCCGAGGCCGAGGGCGCTGGTGAAGACCACCGGCGCCAGCACCTGGGTGCCGCGGTGCCGACTCAGGTCCCGGAGGACTTCGAGCCCGGAGTAGTCGGAATGTGCTGCGGCGCTGCGGAATGCGTCCTGCAGGACAGCGCATCGCCCCGTCGCGGTGGCCGCGTCGGTCAGGTCGACGTCGAGCAGCAGCGACGACGTGAAGTCGCCCACCAGGCGGTCGACATCAGCGTGGCGTTGGTCGCGCCCGAACAGCGGCACGTTCAGCAGGAAGCGTTGCCCGGCCGACCAGCAGGCCAGCGCGTCGGAGAACGACGCGGCCAGTGCCATCGCGGGCGTGATGCCGCGCCGGCGTGCGGCGGCATACAGCGCGTCGCGTACGTCGGGCGCCAGCCAGTGCCAGCGCCGGGTGGTGTGGCGCGGGTCGTTCTGCTCGGCGGCCGGTACCAGCGGAAGACGAGGCGGATCGGGCAGTTCCGGGATCCGGTCGCCCCACCACTGCCGGTCCGCATCAGCCCTGGGATTGACCTGTTCAGCTGATTGTGTTGTGGCCATGCGATATTCGCGGTAGGTGTAGGCCAGCGGAGCCAGCTCGACACCGCGGTACAGAGCCGCGAGATCGGCCATCAGGGTGCGGTAGCTCATCGCGTCAGCGGCCTGCATGTCCAAGTCGACGTGCAGGCGGGTGGCGCCGTCCGGGAGCAGCGTCAGGCTCAGTTCGAACACCTGGCCGGTCAACTGCTGATGTGCCTTGCGGCGTTGGATGGCGGCCAGCTGCTGCGCGATCTGATCGGCAGGCAAGGCCCGCAGGTCGGTGACCGTCACCGGAAAGTCACCGTCGAGCGCGGCGATGCGCTGCGTGCCGTCGGCCAGGAACTGCACACGCAGCATGGGGTGCCGCGCCGCCAATGCCGTTGCGGCAGCGGTCAATCGCTCCGCATCGACCTCGTGGCCGTCGAATTCGACATAGAGATGTCCGGCCACACCGCCCAGTAGCTGGTCGTCTTCCCGGCCGATCCACATGGCGTGCTGCATCGGCGCCAGCCCGAACGGCTGGTCATGTTCCGAATTATCCTGCGGTACCGATGCTTCGGCGCGTTGCAGACCGCCCGCCGCGGACAGCAGTTCGGACCAGGCCGCGATCGTCGGCTCCGCTGCCAGTGCGGCGAAGTCGATGTCGATGCCCTGCTTCCGCCAGCGCCCGGCCAGCGACATCATGCGAATCGAGTCCAGCCCCTGACCGATCAGGTCGGCGCCGGGATCGAGGGTGTCAGCGCGGGCGCCCAGCAGTTCGGCAACCTCCTCGCGGATGGCCTGCGAATTCACTGCCACGACGCCCACAACACCCCTCCAAATACGTTAAAGACAGGCTGTCCTAATTTTGATTAGGCTACCCTATATTGCTGCTACCTCCATGCCTACCCCGAGGGATCTGCCGTGACGCGCACCACTGCCTCCGCCGAGGTCGATCAGCATTTGCTGAACGGATTCGTACCGTTTCCGCACGATCGCGCCGAGCGCTACCGCAAAGCGGGCTATTGGGCCGGCAAACCACTGGACAGCCTGCTGACCGACGGCGCGAGGCAATGGCCGGACCGCGTTGCCGTCATCGATCCGTCCGCGTCATACACGTTTGCCAAACTCGATGAGCTGGCCGCAGAGGCGGCCGCCGGCTTCGCCGCCCTTGGCATCGGAATCGGCGATCGGGTCCTGCTTCAAGTGCCCAACACCGCGAACTTCGCCATCGCCCTGTTCGGGCTGCTGCACGCGGGTGCGGTGCCCGTCATGTGCCTGCCCGCCCATCGCCGCGCCGAACTCAGTCATTTCGCCACGGTCAGCGGCGCGGTCGCCCTCGTCATCGCCGACCGGTTCGGCGGCTTCGACTACCGGGACATGGCGCGTGAGCTGGTCGCCGAGCACCCGAGGCTCGAGCAGGTGATCGTCGACGGCGACGCCGGCGAATTCACCAGCTGGACTTCCCTTTTCGGCCATGCGCCAATACCCGCGCCGACAATCAACACAGCGGAACCCGCATTGCTCCTGGTATCCGGCGGCACCACCGGAGCGCCGAAGCTGATCCCCCGCACCCACGACGACTACTACTACAACGCCACCGCCAGCGCCGCGCTGTGCGAAATGACCGGCGACGACGTATATCTGACGGTGTTGCCGGCGGCGCACAACTTCCCGCTGTCCTGCCCGGGCATGCTCGGTGCGATGTCCGTGGGTGCCACCACCGTCTTCACCACCGATCCCAGCCCGGAATCCGCGTTCGCCACCATCGCCCGGCACGGCGTCACCGTCTGCGCCCTGGTGCCCGCGCTGGCCACCCTGTGGACGCTGGCGTGCGATTGGGAACCGCAGCGCCCCACCACGTTGCGACTGCTCCAGGTCGGCGGCGCCAAGCTCTCCGCACCGGACGCGGCGGCCGCCCGCGCCGCGCTCACGCCCGGCCTGCAACAGGTTTTCGGCATGGCCGAGGGGCTGATCAACTACACCCGCCCCGGCGACGACCCCGAACTGCTCGATCACACCCAGGGCGCGCCGCTGTGCCCCGACGACGAACTGCGCATCGTCGACGACGAGGGCGCCGACGTGCCGGCCGGCAGCGAAGGCGAACTCCTGGTGCGCGGGCCGTACACCCTGGGTGGCTACTACCGCGCGCCGTCCGACAACGAGCGGTCGTTCAGCCCAGACGGCTACTACCGCAGTGGGGATCGGGTGCGCCGCAGGGCCGACGGCTACCTCGAGGTCACCGGACGCATCAAGGACGTCATCCACCGCGGCGGCGAGACCATCTCGGCGCTCGATCTCGAAGAGCACCTACTCACGCACCCATCGATCCGGGCCGCCGCCGCGGTCCCGATGCCCGACCCCTACCTGGGCGAAAAAATCTGTGCGGTGGTCGTTTTCAGCGGACCGCCGGTCAGCCTCAGCGACCTCAACGGCTACCTCGACGGCCGCGGTGTCGCCGTACACAGCCGGCCTGACACCCTGGTGGCACAGACGTCGCTGCCGGTGACCGCGGTCGGCAAGGTCGACAAGAAGGCCATCATCCGCGCGATCGCCACAGCCACTACCTGACAGCCACTCGCGAGCAGACATAAAACTGTCGATTTGCGACTGAAATTGACAGTTTTGCTGGGGGCACCTCCCGCTTGCGGGGGACTGCTCGCGAGACAACACCGACCCCCACCAGGAGCAACCCGAATGTCACAGCAAGCCGACGCCGGCATGGACACACCCAAGAGTCTGCGCGAATACATCACGAACACGGCGATCAACACCGTGCCGCCATTGGTCGCGTACTACGTGCTGCGCATGTTCGACTTCGAGCCGTACCTGGCGCTGGTCGGGGCGATCATCACCGCGGCTGTGCAGGGCGCGCTGACCATGGTGCGCAAGCGGAAGGTCGAGCCCGCGAACGTCGTGGTGATCGTCGGCGCGGTGTGCTCGCTGACCATCGCGCTTACCACCAAGAACCCGCGCATCGTCCAGGCCCTCGAGCTCGTCCCGATGTCCCTGCTGGTGTGGTCGTTCGCCATCAGCGGGCTGCTCCGCAAGCCGAATTCGAAGAAGATGACCGGCGTCATCTCCCCCGCCCTTGCCGAGCCGGCCCTGCCCGAACGCGGCTGGACCGAGCAGAGCCTCCAGGACTGGCACCGGTTGCACACCCAGCTGTGCGTCGGACTCGGGCTGCTGTGCGGTTTCTATCCCGTCTTCGCCCTGTACATGATCTTCAGCTATCCCGTCGACCTCTCGCAGTTCGTCATCGTCGCGACCGGGCCCACCCTCGTGGTGCTCTGCATCGTGTTCGCGGTGGCCCGCATTCGTCGTTTCGTCGGACAGCACGACGCTGCCGCCGAGGCGGTGGCAATACCTACCGGTTCTGAGTAGTCACACTCATCCGCGCCGCGCGGCGCTGGGGCATCATCAGTTCATGCCGAGACTCCTGCCCGACTTCCGCGCCGTGATCGATGGCACCGCGCCCGACCGCGACCGCAGCATCGATGTCGCCAGGCTGGGTGCACTGCTGGTGGTGATGTTCGGGCATTGCGCGCTGCTGCTCGCCACCATCACTGCAGGCGGCGTCCAGATCGGCAATACCTTGGGTGCAGTCCCGAGCCTGCAACCGGCCACCTGGGTGCTGCAGGTCATGCCGCTGTTCTTCTTTGCCGGAGCCGCGGCAGGCATCTACAGCTGGCAGGACGGCACACCGTGGGGCACCTGGCTTTTCACCCGGGCGCAACGGTTGTGCCGACCGGCGCTGTGGTACCTGGCCGCCTGGACGGTCGCCCTGGTCGTGGTGCGGTTCACCGTGGGCGCCGAATCCGCAGCTGCCCTGGGCAACGAGGCGGTGGCGCTGCTCTGGTTCCTCGGCACCTATCTGATCGTGCTGGCGTTCGTTCCCGCATTGGCCCGGTTGCGCTCGGCCCGAGCTGCCACCGTGGTGGTCGCGACCCTGATGGCGGTCGCGGCGCTCGGCGACTGGGCCCGCATCAGCACCCACACCCTGGAGGCCGGCGCGGCGAATCTGGTGGTGGTCTGGCTGATTCCGATGGTCATCGGCGCGGCGTACGCACACCGCCTCGTCACTCCTCGCACAGCGCTGATGGTCGCCGCCGCCACACTGGCCGTCCAGGTACTGGTCGCCAGGTGCGGCCCGTACGAGGCGTCACTGGTGGTCACCGGCACCGAACGGATGTCCAACGTAACCCCGCCCACGATCATGCTTGCGCTGCAGTGCATCTGGATGTCCACCCTGTTCATCGGCTGTGCCTCGGTGGTTCGCCGGTGGGCCCAGCGTCCCCGCGTCTGGTACCTGATCGTCGTGGGCAACAGCGGGGCGATGACGTTGTACCTCTGGCACATTGCGGCCATCGCGATCGCGACGTTCGGCCTGCACGCGGTGGGCCTGGACGCCTACGACCCTGCGGCCCCGCACTTCTGGCGCAATATCGCGATCCGGGCGCTGGTCTTCGCGGTGGTGATGACGGTCATGTTCCTGCTGCTGTCCCCACTCGAGCACAACCCGTTGAAGTGGTGGGATGCCCGGGTCCAGGCGACCGGAAGCCCGTCGACCGTGGCAGGTGTGCTGGTCTGCGCCGCCGGCGTGGCGTTGCTGCTGATGGCCAAGTACGGGCTGGGTACCAGCTCGGGCTGGACACTGTTGGCGCTCTTCACGATTACGCTCGCCGGCGCACGGATCAGCGCAGGACGATCGGCGGCGCGGCGGCCAGTGACCCCGGGCGAATCGGCCGGCTCAGTGCGCGCTGACGAAGATGGCGTTGACCGTGCCGCTCTTGACCAGAGTCGGCCCTGACGCGGAGACGAGGTACGCCTCGTTGCCCGTCGGGTAGCCGCCACCGTTGGTCGAGATGTGCACGTGGGTGTAGTGATTGGCGTCGGGACCGCCGTAATCGGGCATCCGGTGGGCAGTGCCGTCCGGGTAGTAGATCACCTGCCGCCAGATCACATGGTTCAGATCGAACCGCCGCGCGTTGGCCAGCACGTACGACAGGATGCGGTCGCCCAGCGCCTTGCCGGCGGACGACCCGTAGTCGGGCACCATCACGTCCAGCGCCAGGCCTTCGGGATGCCAGCGCAGCGAATCCGGGCGAACTCCGGTCATCGTGTGGATTTCCGGGAACGCCGCGCTGACGGCGCGCTCGGCGAGGATGGTGTCGATCTGCAGCCCCCGCTCGGCGGCGACACCCACCGGCAAAGCGATGCTGCGCACCATGGCGCGCGAACTCTCGGCCGCCTCGGCGACGATCAGCGAACCCGGATGCAAAGCAGTGGGCTCGGCCAGGACCACCTGCGCGCAGCAGACGTCCACCTCAGTGGCGGTGGCGCCGGTGTGGGCCGCCGTGCCCGCAGCGACGAACGCCGCAGCCGGCATCACCAGCGCCGCCAGAGCCACCGACCAACGGCGCCGTGCGCGCGTCTCGGTAGCTAATCCGGGCTTGTCCACCGGTGCACCATACCCTGCAGGTCACCGTTTGGTAACGGCTTCGAATTAGCAGCGCTGGTAAATTCGCAGTACACGTCAGCAGGAGGAGCCGTGGCGAGCGCACGACCGAGAACCACCGCCGAGCCGTCGGTCGACGCGATCGCCGATGCTCTCGTCACCGCATCGCGGCTGCTCCTGGACATCACGGCACGCTCGGTCGCGGGCGTCGACGACACGTTGACCGTCCCCCAGCTGCGGGTTCTGGTGATCCTGTCGTCGCACGGCGCGAGCAACCTGACCACGCTGGCCAGTCAACTCGACGTCCAACCGTCGACCATCGGCCGGATGGCCGAGCGCCTCGTCACCGCCGGCCTGATCGACCGGCGCACACACCCGAACTCCCGCCGCGAGATCGTCGTCGAGCTGACCAGACGAGGACACGCCGTCGTGGACACCGTGACCAAGCGCCGCCGCGCCGAGATCGCCCGGGTCGTCGAGACCATGCCGGCCCGCGAGCGACTTGGCATGGTCCGCGCATTGCACGCATTCACCGACGCCGGCGGCGAACCGCCCGCCGACGCCCCGGCCGGCCTGGACTTCTAGCTCAGCTGCGGGGCACCAGGTACGGCGCGAGCGTCGTCAGCTTCTCGCAGGTCTCCTCGAACTCGCGTTCCGGAGTCGACTCGGCGATGATGCCGGCGCCCGCCCGCAGCCAGGTCTGGCCGTCGGCCTCGTAGGCCGAGCGCAGCGTCAGCGCCGCGTCCATGCCGCCGTCGGCACTGAACATCACCACTGCGCCGGAATACAACCCACGCGGCGACTCGTCGAGCCGCATGATGGCGTCGACGCTCTCGGCCTTGGGGATTCCGGAGGCCGTCACCGCCGGGAAGAGTGCCTCCAGCGCGTGCATCCGGTTCATCTGCTCCGACAGCTGGCCCGACACGGTCGAGCCCAGGTGCTGCACGCTGCCGCGCTCGCGCACGGTCATGAAGTCGCTGACGACGGTGGTGCCGGGCTCGGCCACCTCGGTGATCTCCTCTTGGGAGCTGCGCACCGAGATCGCGTGCTCGACAATCTCTTTCGAGTTCGATTCCAGATCCGCACGTGCCGCACGGTCTTGGTCGGCGCCGCGGCCGAAGGCCCGCGTGCCGGCCAGCGGTTCGGTGATCACGGTCCCGTCGGCGCGCACCGCGGCCACCAGCTCCGGGCTGAAGCCCAGGGCGCGAATCCCGCCCAGCCGCAACAGGAATGACCGCACCGGGGTGTTGTTCGCCCGGCCCACGCGGTACGTCGCCGGGAAGTCGACCGCGAAGGGGACCTCGAACCGGCGCGACAGGATCACCTTCTGGTAGTCGCCGGCAACGATCTCGGCGACGGCCGCGGCAACCCGCGACGGGTAGTCGCTGCCATCGACGCTCACATCGACGGCGCGGGTGACGCCGGCTGCCGGAATCCCCGACTGCAGCAGACGATTCAGCGTGCCGGCCACGACGTCGACGTCGCCCAGCACGTACACCTCACCGCCGGTGACGACCACCTGAGTCCGTGCGCTGAAGACCCGCGCCAGCGGGGTCCCCGCCGGCAGGCTCTGCTGCAGCCCGAACCGGTAGGCGCCGAATTCGAAAGCGACCCAACCGAACAGCCGGTTGGTCTCCAGGAGTAGCCGATCGACGGCGTCGCCGAGTACCTCTCCGGGTCGGCCGCTCCACGCCTGGCGGGCGACTGCGCCGCCGGCGTCGACGATCCGCAATTCGTCACAGTCGAGTTCGATGGCGGTGCGCACTCCGATGGCCAGCACCCACTCACCCGAATGCTCGTAGGCGACGTAGTCGGCGCCGGAGCGCTCCGGCAGTTCGGCTGCCAGTTGCGCGATCAGATCGGCCGGGGAGACATCGGCGGGCAAAGCAATCCGCGTCACAGACGCCGCGTCTATAGCTTCAGCAGTCACAAAGTTAATTTAGCCTAACCTCACCAAAAAGACACCGCCTACCCCTGTGATTCACGCCCCAGCATCAGCCTTGGCCGCCGCTTTCGCGACGGTCCAGCCACTGGCCGACGTCCGCTGCGCCCAGAAATCGGCGTAGCGGCCACCGCGCGCCATGAGCTGCTCATGGGTGCCGCTGTCGTCCACCGTGCCGCGACCGGACAGCACGACGATGTTGTCGGCGGCAGTGACCGTGGACAGTTTGTGCGCGATCACGATGACGGTGCTGCGGTCCGCCAATTCGCGGATGGACGCGGCGACATGGCGTTCGTTCTCGGGGTCCAGTGCGCTGGTGGCCTCGTCGAACAGCACCACCGGGGCGTTTTTCAGCAAAGCGCGCGCGATCGAAACCCGCTGCCGCTCACCGCCGGACAGTGCCGAACCGCCCTCACCCACCCGCGTTTGCCAACCGGCCGGCAGGCGGTCCACGACAGACTGCAGTCCGGCGATGCGGGCCGCTTCCCGGATGTCGTCGTCTGATGCGGTCGGCGCACCGATCCGCACGTTCTCCCACAGGGTGTCGTCGAACAGGTACACGTCCTGGAACACCAGGGACAGCTGGCCCATCAGCTCCGCGGTGCCCTGATCGCGGACGTCGACGCCACCGACCCGGACCACGCCGGCGTCCACGTCGTAGAACCGCGCCAGCAGCCGGGTGATGGTCGTCTTGCCCGAGCCCGACGGACCCACCAGCGCCGTCATGGTGCCGGGCGCCGCGACGAAGCTGACATCCTCGAGCACCCGGCGCCCCGGATAGCTGAATCCGACGTGGTCCAGCTGAACCCGACCGCGCTCTGAAACTGGTTGCGGGGCAGCCGATTCCGGCAGCGCCGGGGTATCCAGCACCGATGTGATGCGGTCCAGTTCGGCACCGGCCATCCGCATGGCGGAGCCGTATTCGGCCAGTTCTGACAGCGGAGAGGTGAACCGCGCCGCCAGACCGAGGATCGCCACCAGCGTCACCGGATTGATCTCGCCGCCGACCGCCAGCCAGACGCCCACCGTGATCAGCCCGCCCAGCACCGCCTGCACGCCGACGCCGCTCAGCATCATGCCCGCCACCGACGCCCACAGGGCCCGCTTGCCGACCTGCTCTTGCTCGGCCAGGGCTGTCGTCAGCGGATCGAACTCGGCCCCGGTCCGCCCGAACGCGCGCAACACCGGCTGGCAGCGCGCGAATTCGATGACGCGGGAGTTCACCTCGATCTCGGCAGCGTGGGTGCGCGCTTCGGCCGACGCGATCAACGTGGCCGAGGCCCGGGTGGCCAGGATCAGGACCACCCCACCGGCCAATGCGGCGATGCCGATCCGCCAGTCGAAGACGAACAGGCCCACCACCACGGTCAGCGCACTGGTGGTGTTGACCACCAACGGCGTGACCAGGTGCGCACTACTCGTACCGACGAAAGTCGTGCCCTTGACCGCGATCTGGGATACCTGGCCGACCCGTTCCCGGGTGAACCAGCCCAGCGGCAGGGTGACCATGTGGTCGCCGAGGCGGTGGTGCAGCAGCCGCATGGTGGTCAACGCCATCCGCATCGACTGCGCCGCCTGCACGTAGTGCGCGACAGCACTGAGCAGCACGACCACCGCCAGGACGACCAACCAGCGGCCCGCGGCACCGAAGTCGCCGCCGAACAGCGCGAGCGAGATCGGCACCAGCAGCGTCATCGAAAGACCGTGCAGCAGCCCGTAACCGACGGCCCAGGCCAGGAAGCTGTACATCCGGCCGCGCTCGGCGCCCAGAATCCGCAGGAACCCACTGATCATCGTCATCGCGATGCCTCCAACTCGCCGGACGCCGTGTAGGTCTGCCACATGCGCGCGAAAACACCTTCCTGAGACAGCAATTCGTCGTGCCGGCCCTGTTCGACGATCCGCCCGTCCCCCAGGACGACGATGTTGTCGGCACCGACGATCGACCCCAACCGGTGTGCGATCACCAGCACCGTGCGCCCTTCGATCAGGGTCGACAGTGCCGCCTGGATCTGCGCCTCCGAGTCGGGGTCCGCGAAGGCCGTGGCCTCGTCGAGCACCAGGATCGGGGTGTCGGCGAGCAATGCGCGGGCGATGCTGATGCGCTGCGCCTCACCGCCGGAGAAGTGCGCGTCCTCCCCGACCACCGAGTCATATCCGTTGGGCAGGGCCATGATCCGGTCGTGAATGTGCGCGGCACGCGCGGCCTGCCGCACTTCCTCGTCGTCGGCGCCGGAGCGGCCCAGCCGGATGTTGTCGGCCACGCTCATGCCGAGCAGTTGCACGTCCTGCAGGACGAATCCGACGTTCCGGTACAGCACCGCGGGGTCGATCTGGCGGACGTCGACGCCGCCGACGCGCACCGCACCGGCGGTGGCGTCGTGGAAGCGCGGGACGAGCGTCGCGAGCGTGGACTTGCCGCTGCCGGACGGGCCGACCAGCGCCGTGATGCTGCCGGCAGGCAGGTCCAGCGAAATGTCGTGGAGCACAGTGTTGGTGCCGTCGTACGAGAAGTCGACGCCGGAGAAGCTGACCGAATTGTCCTGCGGCACTTGCGGGTCCTGGGCGACCGGCAATTCGGGGGCAGTCAGCAGCGCCATCAGCCGGCCGGCCGCTGCCACCGCCTGGCGGCTCGCGGCGGCGGAGTATCCGACGGCCAGCACCGCGGTCGGGATGGTGACCGCGACCAGCGTGGAGCCCAGCACCTCGATGGGCGTCACCCAACCGTTGCGGATGAACCACAGGCCGCCGGCCAGGTTCACCAGCAGCACCACCGGCGCCTCGACGAACACCGACGACACCGCGCGCAGGCGCACCATGGGCCCGACGAAACCAGCGAAGCCGTCGTTGAACTCGTCGGCGGCGTCGGCAAATCGCTTGTGCGCCTTGCCGGTTTCGCCGAAGGTCTTGACGACGGAGACGCCGGCGATGAACTCGACGATGGTCGCGCTGATCTGCGCGATGCCCTCGTTCATCTGCCCCATCCGGGCCATCGCGCCGCGCATCAGGACGCCGTAGACCACGAGGTAAATCGGGATGGTGCCGATGGCCAGCAGCCCCAGCCGCCAGTCCAGGTACGAGCAGTACGCCAGGCCGAACACCGGCGTGGCCAGCGCGCCCGTCTTCTCGACCGCGGCGTGGGCCACCAGGTGGTGCAGTTCGCCGACATCGTGCTGCACCGCTTTGCGCACCTCGCCGGAGGACGTCGCGCCGAACCAGCCCAGCGGCAGCCGTCCGAGCGTGGTCACCAATCGACGACGAAGCTCGCCCTGCAACTGGACATCGGCGTGATGCGTGAGGGTCAGCGCCAGACCGCCGGCCAGCGTGCGCACCGCCAGGCCGCCACCGATCAGAACCGCGACGATGGTCCACACCCGGGCCGCGTCGATCGGGCCACCGGCCAGCAGATACCGGCCCAACTCGACGATGCCGATGAACGGCACCACCGTGGCCGCCGCGGCGATCAGCTGCAGCAACTGCGCCAGCGCGGTGCGGCCGCGCACCGGGGCCAGCAGTTCTTTCAGCGCCACGCGGTCCTGCGCGGCCGCGAGCTTGGCCTGTTTGAGCTGCTCACGCGGCGACGGTTCTGCGTTGGTCATACGAATACCCACTCCACCCAAAGACTAAGGTTTGCCTAACCATAGCGACTGGCTGCGGGGTGCGAGTACCCGCCTGCTCGTTCAGTTCAGTCCAGTTCAGTTCAGTCCAGGACGGTGCGCACCACGGCGTCGGCCAACAACCGGCCCGGGTCGGTCAGCACCAGACGATCGTCGGTGACCGCCACCAGACCGTCGGCCACCGCCTCCTGTGCCCGGTCCCGCTCCGCGGGCGTGAGCACGGCAACCGGCAAACCGGAGCGCAGCCGCAACCGCAACATGACGTCCTCGACGTGCCGGGTGGCGTCGTCCAATTCCTCGAAGTCCGCGATCGGCAGCCTGCCCTCGGCCAGCGCCTCGGCATAAGCGTTGGGGTGCTTGACATTCCACCACCGACGGGCCCCCACATACCCGTGCGCGCCGGGTCCGGCACCCCACCACTGGCCGCCGTCCCAGTAACCCAGATTGTGCCGGCACTCGCCGCCCGGGCGGCTCCAGTTCGACACCTCATACCAGTCCAGCCCGGCCCGGCTCAGGTGTGCGTCGAGCAGCTCGTAGCGGGCCGCCAGCACGTCGTCGTCGGGCGCGGGGAGCTCGCCGCGCCGGACCCGTCGGGCCAGGGCGGTGCCGTCCTCCACGATCAGCGCGTACGCCGACACATGGTCGACGCCGACCTCGATCGCGGCGTCCGCGGATCGGCGCAGGTCGTCGTCGGACTCCCCCGGCGTGCCGTAGATGAGATCGAGGTTGACGTGCTCGAACCCGGCCGCCAGCGCCTCCCGCGCCGCTGCGGGCGCCCGTCCGGCCGAGTGGGTCCGATCGAGTGCCGCCAAGACGTGCGGCGCCGTCGACTGCATACCCAGGGACACCCGGGTGTAGCCCGCGTCGAGGAGCTCGGTGAAGAACTCGGGTGACGTCGACTCCGGATTGGACTCGGTGGTCACCTCGGCGCCGGGATTCAGGCGGAAATTGTCGCGGACCGCGTCGAGCACCGCCCGCAGCCCGGAGCCGCCGAGCAGGGACGGGGTACCGCCGCCGACGAACACCGTGTCGACCGGCAGATCAACCTGGGCGCCGGCCATCGACAGCTCGGTGCGCACCGCGGCGAGCCAGCCCTCGGGGTTGGCTCCGCCCAGCTCACCGGCGGTATAGGTGTTGAAGTCGCAGTATCCGCACCGGGTCGAGCAGAACGGCACGTGGATATAGATGCCGAACGGCCCGGTGTCGCTGGTATGGGCGTCGGTCATGGCAACCAGTGTCCCATCGCAGGTGGCGAACTTTTGCTCGCGATGATTCCGAACCTGGCCCGGTTAGGCCGAATGTCCTGTTCGTGGCAGAATGACGGGGTGTCCGCCAGCCTCAACCGCGCCCTCGGTTCCGCATTGGTAATGCGGCGGCATGTCGACTTCAAGCGTGTATGCAGCTGTTGCTGTCTGCCTTGACGCCTGCCTTGATGCCCTAGTTCTGACCACAGAATCTTTCAGCCGGCACAGGATCGGCAGTGTCGGACAGCCCCCGGCGAACGCGTGATCCAACGCCTGCTCTTGCGCGAAGGAAACCACCCAGTGACAACAGCAAAACCTGCCAAGACCCGCGACGAAGGCCAGTGGGCGCTGGGCAATCGCGAGCCGCTGAACCCCAACGAGGTGTTCAAGCTGGAAGACGACGCCCTCAATGTGCGGCAGCGCATCATCGACGTCCACTCCAAGCAGGGCTTCGAGTCGATCAGCAAGGACGATCTCCGCGGCCGCTACCGCTGGATGGGTCTGTACACCCAGCGTGAGCAGGGTTACGACGGCACCTTCACCGGCGACGACAACGCCGACATGCTGGAGGCCCCCTACTTCATGATGCGGGTGCGCTGCGATGGCGGCGCCCTGACCAGCGCCGCGCTGCGGACCATCGGTGAGATCTCGACCGAGTTCGCCCGTGACAGCGCCGACATCACCGACCGCGAGAACATCCAGTACCACTGGATCCGGGTCGAGGATGTGCCGGAGATCTGGCGTCGTCTCGAATCGGTCGGCCTGCAGACCACCGAGGCGTGCGGCGACTGCCCGCGCGTGGTGCTCGGTGGCCCGCTGTCCGGTGAGTCCCTCACCGAGGTGCTCGACCCGAGCTGGGCCGTCGACGAGATCGTGCGCCGCTACGTCGGCAACCCGGAGTTCTCGAACCTGCCGCGTAAGTACAAGACCGCCATCTCGGGTCTGCAGGACGTCGCCCACGAGATCAACGACATCGCGTTCATCGGCGTCAACCACCCCGAGCACGGCCCCGGTCTGGACGTCTGGGTCGGCGGTGGCCTGTCCACCAACCCGATGCTGGCCCAGCGCCTCGGCGCGTGGGTGCCGCTGGCCGAGGTGCCCGACGTCTGGGAAGGCATCACCAAGGTCTTCCGCGACTACGGCTACCGCCGCCTGCGGTCGAAGGCTCGGCTGAAGTTCCTGGTCAAGGACTGGGGCGTAGAGAAGTTCCGGGAAGTTCTCGAGACCGAATACCTCGGCCGCAAGCTCATCGACGGCCCGGCGCCGGAGCAGGTCCCGCACACCATCGATCACGTCGGCGTGCAGAAGCTCAAGAACGGCCTGAACGCCGTCGGTGTCGCGGCCATCGCCGGCCGCTCCTCGGGGACCATCCTGACCAAGGTCGCCGACTTGGCCGCGGCCGCCGGTTCCGACCGGATTCGCCTGACCCCGTACCAGAAGCTGGTCATCCTCGATGTCGCGGACGACAAGGTCGAGGAACTGGTGGCCGGGCTGGAGGCGCTGGGTCTGCAGGCGCGGCCGTCGCACTGGCGCAAGAACCTGATGGCCTGCAGCGGCATCGAGTACTGCAAGCTGTCGTTCGCCGAGACCCGGGTGCGGGCCCAGTCGCTGGTGCCCGAGCTCGAGCAGCGGCTCGTCGACCTCAACGCCCAGCTGGACGTGCCGGTCACCATCAACCTCAATGGCTGCCCGAACTCGTGCGCCCGCATCCAGATCGCGGACATCGGCTTCAAGGGCCAGATGATCGACGAGGGCAACGGCCCCGAGGAGGGTTTCCAGGTGCACCTGGGCGGCAGCCTGGGCCTGGACAGCGGTTTCGGACGCAAGCTGCGCCAGCACAAGGTGCTGGCCACCGAGCTGGGCGACTACATCGACCGTGTCGTGCGCAACTTCGTGAAACAACGCGAGGCCGGAGAGCGTTTTGCCCAGTGGGCCATTCGGGCCGACGAAGCTGACTTGAGGTGACCGCTGACATGACGGACGTATCGGAAACCGACTTGAGGGAACTGGCGGAGCGCGGGGCCGCGGAACTGGCCGACGCCAGTGCCGAGGAACTGCTGCGCTGGGTCGAGGAGAATTTCTCCGGCCACTACGTCGTCGCCTCCAACATGCAGGACGCCGTACTGGTCGAGATGGCCGCGAAGGTCCATCCCGGCGTCGACGTCCTGTTCCTGGACACCGGCTACCACTTCGCCGAGACCATCGGCACCCGTGACGCGGTCGAGGCCGTCTACGGCGTGAACGTCGTGAACGTGACCCCCGAGCAGACGGTCGCCGAGCAGGACCAGCTGGTGGGCAAGGACCTGTTCGCCAGCGACGCCGCCCGCTGCTGCAGCCTGCGTAAGGTGCAGCCGCTGTCCAAGGCCCTCAAGGGCTACACGGCGTGGGTGACGGGCATCCGCCGGGTCGAGGCGCCGACGCGCGCCAACGCGCCGCTGATCAGTTTCGACGAGGCGTTCGGTCTGGTGAAGATCAACCCGATCGCCGCGTGGAGCGACGAGCAGATGCAGGAATACATCGAAGCCAACGGCATCCTGGTGAATCCGCTTGTGGACGAAGGCTATCCGTCCATCGGCTGCGCACCGTGCACCCAGAAGCCGGTCGAGGGTGCTGATCCTCGCAGCGGTCGCTGGGCCGGTCTGGCCAAGACCGAATGCGGTCTGCACGCATCCTGAGGCGGCCCGTGCAACTGATCCTCACCGCGCACGGCAGTGCCGATCCGCGGTCCGCGGCGAACGCCCGCGAGGTGGCCCGTACAGTGGCCGCCTTGCGGCGCGACGTCGACGTCAAAGTGGCGTTCTGCGAACAGAATTCGCCGAATCTGCGGGAGGCACTGGCCGACTCCCCCGCCGGCGGTGTCGTGGTGCCGCTGCTGTTGGCCGACGCGTACCACGCCCGCATCGACATTCCCGAGATGATCGCCGGCGCCAATCCGGCGGTCCTGCAGGCCGGCGTACTCGGCGAGGACGACCGGCTGATTCACGTGCTGAGCCAACGACTCACCCACTGCGGGGTGTCCCGGCTGGACTCCAGCGTCGGTGTCCTGGTGACGGCCGTCGGGTCGTCGTCGGCCGCCGCCAATGCACGTACCGCCGCGGTGGCCACCGGCCTGGTTGCGGGCACCCACTGGCAGGCCACGACGGCGTTCGCCACCGGCCCGCAGGCCAACCTGGCCGAGGCCACCGAGCTGATGCTGGCCCAGGGTGCGACGCGTCTGGTCATCGCGCCCTGGTTCCTGGCCCACGGCACCATCACCGACCGGGTCGCCGAATTCGCCGCAGCGCACCGGATTCCGATGGCGCAGCCGCTGGGCTCGCACCGGCTCGTCGCCGAAACCGTGCTGGACCGGTTCGACGACGTCGCGGCCGCTCGCCGCGCCGCGTAACCCAAGGCATCTGGATCCCGGCAAGACCAGGACTGTCTGCGTATGGATTGCGTATAGATCGTGGCACCGGATCGATGACGCCCGTTGACTCGGCCTCATGCGAATATCTGGGACCGCTGATGTCTGACCTGCTGCAACTGCTGTCGATGCTGGCGCTGCCGGCATCGGTCCTGCTGCTGTGCCGACGCGCCAACCGCCGCAACCCGCAGGCGCCCGCGATTCGAACCTGAGCACGCACCCCGCCGCCGTCGCCTACGATCCGGACCGTCGAGCAACGATCCGGACGAAGGAGACACCACGCGTGGGTACACACCCCGACACCAGTCGGAAAGGGTTGGGCGCCGGCCTGGCCGTCAGCGCGCTGGGCGTCGTCTTCGGTGACATCGGCACGAGCCCGATCTACACGATGCAGACGGTGTTCGACCCGGGCGACCCGCATCCCGTGCCGATCAGTCGAGACCACATCTACGGCGTGGTCTCGGTGATCTTCTGGTCGGTGATGCTGATCGTCACCATCACCTACGTCAGCCTGGTGATGCGCGCCAACAACGACGGCGAGGGCGGCGTCATGGCGCTGATCACCCTGGTGAAGCGGTCGTCGGACAAGCTCGGCAAGCGCACCGCGGGCATTCTGGCCAGCCTTGGAATCCTCGGCGCCGCACTGTTTTTCGGTGACTCGATGATCACCCCGGCGATCTCGGTCTTATCCGCCGTCGAGGGCGCGAAAACCATCGACCCCGGTCTCGCCGACTGGGTCGTGCCCATCACCGCCGTCATCATCGCCGTGTTGTTCAGCGTGCAGCGGCACGGCACCGCGGCCGTCGGCCGGCTTTTCGGCCCCGTGATGATCCTGTGGTTCGGCGCGATCGGCGCCTGCGGCGTCATGGGCATCAGCAGAGAGCCCGAAATCCTGCGCGCGCTGAACCCGATGTACGCACTTGGCTTCATGGCCGGGCACTTCCACATCGCGTTCTTCGCCCTCGCCGCCATCGTGCTGTCTGTGACCGGCGCCGAGGCCCTCTATGCCGACATGGGCCATTTCGGCCGTAAGCCGATCACGCTGGCCTGGCTGCTGCTGGTGTTTCCGGCCTGCACGCTGAGCTACTTCGGTCAGGGCGCGCTGCTGCTGCAGAATCCGTCGGTCCACGACGCCCCGTTCTTCCTGCTGACGCCCGACTGGGGCCGGCTGCCGATGGTGCTGCTGGCGACGGCAGCCACCGTGATCGCATCGCAGGCGGTGATCACGGGAGCCTTCTCCGTCGCCGCCCAGGCCGCGCACCTCGGATACCTGCCGCGGCTGCGGATCCTGCATACGTCGGCGTCGACCATGGGCCAGATCTACGTGCCCTGGATCAACACCATTCTGATGGTCGCGGTGCTGACCCTGGTGTTCGCCTTCCGCAGCTCGGCAGCGCTGGCCTACGCGTTCGGTATGGCCGTCACGGGGACCATCACCATCACCACCATCTTGTTTCTGGCGGTCGCCCGTGCCCGATGGAACTGGCCGCTGTGGCAGGTGATCGGCCTCGGCGCCACCCTCCTCACCGTGGATCTGCTGTTCCTGGCCGCGAACATGACGAAGCTGGTGCACGGCGCCTGGCTGCCGCTGCTGATCGGCCTGGCGACGTTCACCGTGATGACGACCTGGCAGGCGGGACGCAAGGTGGTTACCCGCGCCCGCGATCAGGTCGAAGGGCCGCTGCGCCCGTTCGTCGACGAGATCGTCTCCAGCGAGCCGCCGCTGACCCGGGTCCCGGGCACTGCGGTGTTCCTCAACCGCGGCGTCGAGACCGCGCCGCTGGCCATGCGCGCCAACGTCAAGTACAACCGGATGCTGCACGAGCACGTCGTGGTGCTGTCTCTGACGACGACGACGGTGCCGCGCATCGCCGACGCCGACCGATTGTCGGTCGACGATCTGGGCTACAGCGACGACGGCATCATCCACGTCACCGCCACCTACGGCTACATGGACCGGCCCAACGTGCCGGCCGCCCTGGCGCTCGTCGATTCTGCCCACACAGAGGGGCCGCTGGACCTCTCCGGCGCCACTTACTTCCTGTCGAAGGTCGACCTGGTGATGGGCAAGGAGCCGTCGATGGCCCCGTGGCGGACAAGGCTTTTCATCGGTACGTCGTACATCACGTCCGACGCCGCGGCCTATTTCCAGCTGCCGCCCGACCGCACTGTGATCCTGGGCTCGCGCATCGAGGTATGAAATACCCACCCGTGGGGCAGGCGTTGTCCCAAGCAGATAGATTTTGTGATGATCGAAACCCTTGACGGAGCACCTGCGATTCAGCAGATTCGGCAGGTGCACTTCGCGGCGTGACGGTCGTGCGTGGCACCACGGTGCCGCGTGGGCACCCACAATTTCACCAGCAGGTCCGCTGCGAGCCCACCCACGCGGTGAGCTTGCGTATGACGAGAGGTTGTCGATGGGCAAGATCTACGCCAATGTCACCGAATTGGTCGGGCGCACCCCACTGGTCCGGCTCAACCGGTTGACCGAGGGCGCTGATGCTCAGGTCGTCGCAAAGCTCGAGTTCTACAACCCCGCCAACAGCGTGAAGGACCGCATCGGCGTGGCGATCGTCGACGCCGCGGAGCAGTCCGGTGAGCTCAAGCCCGGTGGCACCATCGTGGAGGCCACGAGCGGCAACACCGGCATCGCCCTGGCCCTCGTCGGCGCCGCCCGCGGCTACAAGGTCATCCTGACCATGCCGGAGACCATGTCCCTCGAACGACGAGTGATGTTGCGCGCGTACGGCGCCGAGATCGTGCTGACCCCCGGCGCCGAGGGCATGGCAGGCGCCGTGGCGCGGGCCAAGCAGATTCTCGCCGAGACCCCGAACTCCGTCGCGGCCGATCAGTTCGCCAACCCGGCCAACCCCGCCATCCACGAAAAGACCACGGCCGAAGAAGTCTGGGCCGACACCGACGGTGAGGTCGACATCTTCGTCGCCGGCATCGGCACCGGTGGCACCCTCACGGGCGTCGGACACGTCCTCAAGGCCCGCAAGCCGGAGGTGAAGATCGTCGGCGTCGAACCGGTCGACTCCCCCATCCTCACCGGCGGCCAGGCCGGACCGCACAAGATTCAGGGCCTCGGCGCGAACTTCGTCCCCGAGGTGCTGGACCGCGCCGTCTACGACGAGATCATCGACGTCGCATTCCCGGACGCCATCGAGGTGGCGCGCGCGCTGGGCACCGATGAGGGCATCCTGGGCGGCATCTCGGCAGGCGCCAACGTGTGGGCGGCGCTGCAGCTGGCCAAGCGCCCCGAGAACGCCGGCAAGCTCATCGTGGTGATCGTCCCCGACTTCGGCGAGCGGTACGTCTCCACGGCGCTGTACGAGCACATCCGGGACTGACCGGGGCGAGCGAAGCGACGGGAATTAGATAGGGATGACGCTGCTCTCTCGGCTCCGCGAGGACCTGGACAACGCACGCAGCCACGACCCCGCAGGGCGCGGTGACCTTGAGAACGCCCTGGTGTACTCCGGCCTGCATGCCATCTGGTCGCACCGCCTGGCCCACCAGTTGTGGGCCAGGCCGGCCTGGCGCGGGCCTGCGCGCCTGCTGGCTCAGGCGACGCGGTTCTTCACGGGTATCGAGATTCACCCGGGCGCGACCATCGGGCGGCGGTTCTTCATCGACCACGGCATGGGCGTGGTGATCGGCGAGACCACCGAAATCGGCGACGACGTCATGCTCTACCACGGCGTCACGCTGGGCGGCCGCAGCCTCAACAAGGGCAAGCGCCACCCCACCATCGGCAACCGGGTGACCGTCGGCGCCGGCGCCAAGGTGCTCGGCCCCATCCTTGTCGGCGACGACTCGGCCATCGGCGCGAATGCCGTTGTCACACACGATGTTCCGGCGGACTCCATCGCGACCGGCATTCCGGCGATCGTGCGTCCACGCACCGAGAAGCAGCGCGAGCCCGCCGTCGACCCGACGACCTACATCGACCCCGCGATGTACATCTGACGCCCTTCGCACGGCCGAGTGGCGTTGACCCTGTAGTCAGGGTCAACGCCACTCGCACTCTTGCGCCCTGATTACAGGGTCAACGCAAAAGCACCGCGACCGTGCAAGCCCTGGGGATCACGCCCGAGCGAGGACCGCCTCGACTTCTTGCGTCTGTCCCGCGATCGGGGGGATGCGGGTAGCGCGGACGTACACGGTGTCGCCCTCGAGGAGCCGCAGCGCTTCGGCGTCGCCGCGGGTGATCTGCGCGGTGAACGGCGTGTGGTCCGCCGCGGTCGTCAGCTCGACGCGAACCTCGAAGCCGAGCACGACAACGCGGTCGACCTTGGCCCGGAGCACGCCGGTGGCCGCCACATCGCCGTCGGCCAGCGAAATGGCCATGTCGGGGTTCCGGCCCACGCGGATGTCGTGCGGACGCACCAACGTGCCGTTGAGCGTCGACACCGCACCGAGGAACGACATGACGAACGGGTTGGCCGGGCTGTCGTAGACCTCGGTCGGCGAACCGACCTGCTCGATGCGGCCCCTGTTCAGCACGGCGATCCGGTCGGCGACGTCGAGCGCCTCGGCCTGATCGTGGGTGACCAGCACGGTGGTCACGTGCACCTCGTCATGCAGACGGCGCAGCCAGGTGCGCAGGTCGTCGCGCACCTTCGCGTCGAGGGCGCCGAAGGGCTCGTCGAGCAGCAGCACCTGGGGGTCGACCGCCAGGGCCCGAGCCAACGCCATGCGCTGACGCTGACCACCGGAGAGCTGGCTCGGGTAGCGCGTCTGGAAACCGCTCAGACCCACCACCTCCAGCAGGCTGTCGACCTTCTCCTTGATTTCCGCCTTGGGCTTCTTGCGGATCTTCAAACCGAACGCGACGTTCTCGCGGACGGTGAGGTGCTTGAACGCCGCGTAGTGCTGGAAGACGAACCCGATGCCGCGCCGCTGCGGCGGCACGCCGGTGACGTCGTTGCCCTTGATGGTGATGGTGCCGGTGTCCGGGGTGTCGAGCCCGGCGATGGCCCGCAACAGCGTGGACTTGCCCGACCCACTGGGGCCGAGCAGCGCGGTGAGCGATCCCTCGGGCACGTCGAAGTCGACGTTGTCGAGGGCCGCGAAGTCGCCGTAGCGCTTGTTGGCACCGCGCACCGTGATGGCGGGAGGGCTGCCCTGCTTCTGCTCGTCACTCATGATCGGTTCTTCCTATCGAAAGCTATTGTGCCGCCCGGACACGCCGGGCGTCGAGGATTACCTGCACGATCAGCACGATCACCGCGACTGCCATCAGCAGTGTCGACATGGCGTACGCGCCGTATTCGGCGCCGCGGCTGTACCGGTCGGACACCAGCAGGGTGAGGGTCTGGGATGTGCCGGGCAGGTTGGAGGACACCATGATGACGGCGCCGTACTCCCCGAGCGTGCGGGCGACGGTCAGCACGATGCCGTACGTCAGGCCCCAGCGGATGGACGGCAGCGTGATCCGCCAGAACGTCTGCCACCACTGCGCACCGAGGGTGGAGGCCGCCTCTTCCTGGTCGGTGCCCAGCTCATGCAGCACCGGTTCGACCTCGCGGATCACGAACGGCACCGTCACGAAGATGCTCGCCAGCACGATGCCGGGGAAGCCGAAGATGATCTTGAGACCCCAGCTGTTCTCGACGAAGCCGAGCAGTCCGGCCGACCCCCACAACAGGATCAAGGCCACACCGACGACGACGGGCGACACCGCGAACGGCAGGTCGATCACGGCCTGCAGCACGCTCTTGCCGCGGAACCGGTTGCGGGCCAACACCAATGCGGTCGGCACCCCGAACAGCACGTTGAGCGGCACCACGATGGCGACGACCAGCAGCGACAGTTGCAGCGCGGAAACGGCTGCCGGCGTGGTGATCTGGGTGAAGAACTCACCCAGGCCGGGCTGGAACGTCCGCCACAGGATCAGGCCGACGGGCACAATGACGAGCACCGTGATGTAAGCCAGCGCCAGGTAGCGGGCGAGGTAGCGCACCACCGGAGAGAGTGTCATGCGGCCAGCTCCTCACGCTTGGCTGCCCGCGATCCGATGACCCGCAACACGAACAGCACCACGAACGAAATCACCAGCAGCACAATCGAGATCGCGGCCGCACCGGTGCGGTCGTCGTTCTCGATCAGGGTGCGGATCCACTGCGACGACACCTCGGTCTCACCGGGTACCGCGCCGCCGATCAGCACCACCGAGCCGAATTCGCCGATCGCGCGGGAGAAGGCCAGGCCGGCCCCCGACAGCAGCGACGGCAGCAGCGCCGGCAGGACCACCTTGGTGAAGATCACGAAGTTGTTGGCGCCGAGCGATGCGGCCGCCTCTTCGGTCTCCCGGTCCAGTTCGAGCAGCACCGGCTGCACCGACCGCACCACGAACGGCAGCGTGACGAACAGCAGCGCCACCCCGATGCCCCACTTCGTGTGCTGCAGATGCAAGTTGACCGGGCTGGCCGGACCGTAGAGCGCCAGCATCACGAGGCTGGCCACGATGGTCGGCAGCGCGAACGGCAGGTCGATGACCGCGTCCACCAACCGCTTGCCGACGAAGTCGTCCCGGGTCAGCACCCACGCCACCAACAGGCCGAAGACCAGGTTGATGAGCGCGACGGCCGCCGAGACCTCGAGCGTCACCCGAAACGATGCCACGGCCGAGTTCGACGTGACCGCGGTCCAGAAGTAACCCCAACCGCCGCGGGCCGACTGCACCAGGATCGCGGCCAGCGGCAGCAGCACGATGACGGACAGCCAGATGCTCGCCGCTCCGACCCGCAACGAAGTGGTGCCGAACGCGTTCCTCACGCCGGGACCCGGCCCGGCCGAACCACCATTGCTGGTGGACTCGGGCCGGGCCGGGACGCCGTCGAACGTGGTGGTGGGTGTCATCCAGTGGCCTGCTTGTAGATCTTGGTGATGCTGCCGTTCTCCTTGTCGAACAACGCCGGATCGACAGTCTTCCATCCACCGAGGTCAGCGATGGTCCACAACTTCTCCGGGGTCGGGAAGTCCTTCGCGAATTCTGCCGCGACGGCGGGATCGACGGGGCGGAATCCGGCCTGCGCCCACGCCTTCTGTCCCTCTGCGGTGTAGAGGAAGTTCTTCAGCGCGTTGGCCTTGTCCTGGTGGGGGCCGGAGGTCACGACCGCCACCGGGTTCTCGATCTTGAACGTCTGCGCGGGGTTGACGTGCTCGACGTCCTTGCCCTGACGCTCGACGTTGATCGCCTCGTTCTCGTAGCTGATCAGGACGTCACCGGTGCCGTGCAGGAACAGGTCGGTGGCTTCCCGGCCCGAACCCGGACGGGTCTTGACGTGCTCGACGACCAACTGCCGCACGAAGTCGATGCCGGCCTGGGCGTCCTTGCCGCCGTTGCTCTTCGCCGCGTACGGCGCCAGCAGGTTCCACTTGGCCGAACCCGAGCTCAGCGGGCTCGGGGTGACGACCTCGATGCCCGGCTTGAGCAGGTCGTCCCAGTCCTTGATGCCCTTGGGGTTGCCCTTGCGCACGACCAGCGAGACCACGGAACCGAACGGGATGCCCTTCGTGGCATCGGCGTTCCAGTCCTTGGAAACCTTGCCGGCCTTCACCAGGCGCGTGACGTCCGGTTCCACCGAGAAGTTGACGATGTCGGCGGGAGCTCCCGACTCGACCTTGCGGGACTGGTCACCGGAAGCGCCGTACGACGTCGTCACCGCGACGCCCTTGCCTTCGGGGGTGGCGGCGAAGGCCGGGATGACCTTGCTCCATCCGGGCTCCGGCACGGCGTAGGCCACCAGGGTCAGGGTGGTGTCCGTACCCGACTGTGCACCGCCACCACCGGCGACGTCACTCGCTCCGCCACCGCAGGCGGCGAGCACCGTGGTGCTGGCCACAACGGCTGCGACAGCGGTGGCCGGCCGCCAGTTCTTGATGATCTTGTGCATGTGATGGACCTTCCTTGCGGGTTTACGGATGAACTACTCCGTCACACGGCAAGGAGGTGAAATCAGCACGTGGGCATACCTAAAGCCGGCGCCGACCCCAGTAACCGCGGACGGAAACGGGTCAGCGACAACAGGCGACGTCAGCAACAGCGCGGGTACCCACGGCAATGAGCGCCAGGATGTGGCCCTCGGTAGTGCCGGACGCTGCGTACATGGCCGGAAGAATATCAGAGGTTGCCTGATAGCTACTGCTCAGCGAGTCAACAGCCACATGACAATGACCAGCACCACCAGCAGCACCAGGATCAACGTCACCCGTGACTGAGGCAGTCCGTTCACAGCGCTTCCTCCTCGACGTGGCGGGCCCGGTGCAGCAGCGTGGTCGCGTAGGCCAGGGCCACGTCGAGCAGCACTGCCAGGCCATATGCGAGCGCCAGCACCACCGGCATCACGATGATCGTCTGCAACACGAACGACAGGCCGGACAGCCACAGCTCCACGCCGTCCCACCAATTCAGAAAGCCGTTCATCGATTCCAGCCTACGGTGTGGGCCCTTTCGAATCGCGGTGGGTGGAATCTGCCGGGCCCCGTCGGGAGCGTTAGGTGGACGCCAACCGCAGATGCAGTCGATGATGTGCGAATGGTGCTGCCACACACTGACAAGTCGGGACAATCCAGCGACCCCGGCCACATCTTGGCGAACGGCCACGGGATTCCACACCTTGCCGCCGCGGGCGACGACTCGGTGACCGGCGGTGCGATCTCGACGGCGGTGCGTACACCGTTTCCGCCGATCGCTGACTACGCCTTCCTGTCCGACTGCGAGAACACCTGCCTGATCTCCTCGGCGGGGTCGGTGGAGTGGATGTGCGTGCCGCGGCCGGACTCCCCCAGCGTCTTCGGCTCGATCCTGGATCGCGGTGCCGGCCATTTCCGGCTGGCGCCCTACGGGGTGACGGTGCCGTCGGCGCGGCGGTACCTGCCGGGCTCGTTGATCCTGGAGACCACCTGGCAGACGCACACCGGCTGGGCCATCGTGCGCGACGCCCTCGTGATGGGGCCCTGGCACGACATCGAGACCCGCTCGCGCACCCACCGTCGTACGCCGATGGACTGGGACGCCGAGCACATCCTGCTGCGCACCGTCCGCTGCGTCAGCGGCACGGTCGAGTTCGTCATGAGCTGTGAGCCGTCGTTCGACTACCACCGCGAAAGCGCGGCCTGGGAGTACTCGGCCGCCGCCTACGGCGAGGCGATCGCGCGGGCCGGCAAGAACCCGGAGGCGCATCCGACGCTGCGGCTGACCACCAACCTGCGGATCGGGTTGGAAGGCCACGAGGCGCGGGCCCGGACCCGGCTGACCGAGGGCGACAAGGTGTTCGTCGCGCTGTCGTGGTCCAAGCACCCGGCGCCGCAGACCTTCGAAGAGGCCTCCGACAAGATGTGGAAGACCAGCGAGGCGTGGCGGCAGTGGATCAACGTCGGTGACTTCCCGGACCACCCGTGGCGGTCGTATCTGCAACGCAGCGCGCTGACCCTCAAGGGGCTGACCTACTCCCCGACCGGCGCCCTGCTGGCGGCCAGCACCACGTCGCTGCCGGAAACGCCTCAGGGCGAACGGAACTGGGACTACCGGTACTCGTGGATCCGCGACTCGACGTTCGCGCTGTGGGGCCTGTACACCTTGGGGCTGGACCGCGAGGCCGACGACTTCTTCTCGTTCATCGCCGACGTCTCCGGCGCCAACAACGGTGAGCGCCATCCCCTTCAGGTGATGTACGGCGTCGGCGGCGAGCGCAGCCTGGTCGAGGAGGAACTGCACCACCTGTCGGGCTACGACTACTCACGGCCGGTACGGATCGGCAACGGCGCCTACAACCAGATGCAGCACGACATCTGGGGCACCATGCTCGATTCGGTGTACCTGCACGCCAAATCCCGCGAGCAGATTCCCGAGATGCTCTGGCCGGTGCTGAAAAACCAAGTGGAAGAGGCCGTCAAGCACTGGAAGGAACCCGACCGCGGCATCTGGGAGGTGCGCGGCGAACCGCAGCACTTCACCTCCAGCAAGATCATGTGCTGGGTGGCGCTGGACCGCGGCTCGAAACTTGCTGAGCTGCAAGGGGAAAAGTCCTACGCACAGCAGTGGCGCAAGATCGCCGACGAGATCAAGGAAGACGTCCTGACCCACGGCGTGGACAAGCGCGGCGTGCTGACCCAGCGCTACGGCGACGACGCCCTGGACGCGTCTCTGCTGCTGGCGATCCTCACCCGGTTCCTGCCTGCGGACGACCCGCGGGTGCGTGCGACGGTGCTCGCCATCGCCGAGGAACTCACCGAGGAAGGTCTGGTGCTGCGCTACCGCACCGAGGAGACCGACGACGGATTGTCCGGCGAGGAAGGCACTTTCACCATCTGCTCGTTCTGGCTGGTGTCGGCGCTGGTCGAGATCGGCGAGGTGAGCCGGGCCCGGCACCTGTGCGAGAAGCTGCTGTCATTCGCCAGCCCGCTGCACCTGTACGCCGAGGAGATCGAGCCGCGCACCGGCCGGCACCTGGGCAACTTCCCGCAGGCGTTCACCCATCTGGCGTTGATCAACGCCGTCGTGCACGTGATCCGCGCCGAGGAGGAAGCCGACAGCAGCGGCGTGTTCCAGCCCGCGAACGCGCCGATGTAGCTTGCGATTTCGGCGTGATTCGTAACGCCGGCCGTTACGAATCACGCCGAAATCACGGGTCAGAAGGTGAGCTCGAAGTCGATGACGGTCGGGGTCGGCACCGCGAGTGCGACGGGCGTCAGGCTGCTGTCGTATGCCACGCCGGTGATGACCCGGCCGCCGAATCCGTTCTGTGCCGCAGGCACACTCGCGGTGACGGTCACGCGGCGAACCGCAGGCGCGGGACGCAGATAGATGTCGCTGCCGGGGACCACCGGCGTGGTGATGGGCTCCCCCGCCGCGTCGACGAGGGTGCCGCCCACAGCAGAGAGCGCGGCGGCGTCGGCGGCCTCGAACCGGAACGGGCCGACGATGTCGCCGACCACCGCGCGGTCGGAGATCAGCCGCGGCACCACCGTCAGGCTCCGGGCCGCCTCGGCACCGGCGACGAGGAAGTTGTACAGCGCGACAACGCGTTCGGCGTTGCGGTAGTTGCCGGACCCGTCAAGGGTGAAACTCACCTCTTCGATATCGACGAATGCGTCGCGGTCGGCGAGCACCTGCAGCCGGTAGAAGCGGTACCCGCGGTGCTGACGGCCCGGGCGGCTGTCCGAGGCGGTGGCCCCGACTCCGATGCCCCGGCGGTGACGCCCGTAACCGGCCGCGACGTTGAGCCCCGACGCGGCGACGTCGCGCCACGACGTGCCGTCGACCGACTTCTGCAGCACCAACGAGACCGCGGCGTCGCTGGTCAACTCGACGGTGTAGCTACCCAATTGGGGCTCGCCGTCGAACTCGAAGGTGACGGCGCCCGGCTCCTGGGTGACGGCGACGGGAACATTGAGCGGGCGGTTGTCCAACCGCAGACCGTTGGTGAAATGCCAGATCGCGGCCTGCGTCGCGGCGATGGCCTCGTGCTCGGCCAGGTGCGCGTCACCGCTCAGGTGGCCGGCAGCCCGGACCCGACGGCTCAGCTCGGCGGTGCCAAGCGTGGGGTACGAGTTGCGGATGATCCAGTCCACCTCGGCCTCGAAGGCGCGCGCTGCCACGTTAGGGACCGCCGACCAATTCGCGGGCCGGTACTGCGAGGGCCGGGTCGGGGCCACTCCGAGGAAGTCCAGCGAGTACGCGTCGATGTTCGGATTGAGCCGGATCAGGTCGGTGCGCGCGCTGGTCCCGTCGGCGAACACCACGGTGTCGACAGTCGACGAGTACGTGCCGCCGCGGTACCGGGTCATCCGGGTGATCTCGGCGTCCCGGCGCACGGTCCGGCGGACCGCCACGGAGGTGCGGGTGGATTCGAGCAGAGAGGAAGACATTGCGGTGTTGCTTTCTGGAGGCTGTGAACAGCGCGTATACGTGCTCCGCCAGAAGATGGGCGGGCAGAACGCAGAGGGCCGGCGTCAGAAAATCAACAACAACAACACGGCACGACGAAGCAGCGCCGCATGGGCATGCGCAGCGATCCGTCGTGGGTCATGCCGCCTACCATACGGCACTCGCACGGAAAAGCCACGGCCGAATTCGTCACAGCAAATCGGGTTATAACCGTGATGCGCGCTAACCCTGTGGGAACCCCAATGACGCCGTAACGTGGCCGCCGCATCCCCAACACACCGACCCGTCGGAGGTAGCTTCATGACGTCTGCGCAGAACGAATCGCAGGCCCTCGGCGATCTCGCCGCAAGGCAGCTTGCCAATGCCACCAAGACAGTTCCGCAACTGTCGACTATCACCCCGCGATTCCTGCTGCACCTGCTGAGCTGGGTGCCTGTCGAGGCCGGCATCTACCGCGTCAACCGCGTGGTCAACCCCGAGCAGGTCGCCATTGCGGCCGAGCAGGGTTCGGGCAACGAGGACCCGCTGCCGGAGACCTACGTCGACTACGAGACCAGCCCCCGCGAGTACACGCTGCGCTCCATCTCGACGCTGCTCGACGTGCACACCCGGGTCTCCGACCTCTATTCCAGCCCGCATGACCAGGTCGCCCAACAGCTGCGGCTGACCATCGAGACCATCAAGGAGCGCCAGGAGTCCGAGCTGATCAACAACCCGGAGTACGGGTTGCTGTCACAGGTCACCCCCGAGCAAACCATCCAGACGCTGCGCGGCACCCCGACCCCGGACGATCTCGACTCGTTGATCACCAAGGTGTGGAAGACCCCCGCGTTCTTCCTGACCAACCCGCTCGGCGTGGCGGCGTTCGGCCGGGAAGCCACCCGTCGCGGCGTGCCGCCACCAGTGGTCAGCCTGTTCGGCGCGCAGTTCATCACCTGGCGCGGCATCCCGATCATCCCGTCGGACAAGGTGCCGGTCGTGGACGGGAAGACGAAGTTCGTCCTGGTCCGCACCGGTGAGGAGCGCCAGGGTGTGGTCGGCCTGTTCCAGCCGGGCCTGGTCGGCGAGCAGGCCCCGGGCCTGTCGGTGCGCTTCACCGGCATCAACCGGTCGGCGATCGCGTCCTACCTGGTCACCCTGTACTCGTCGCTGGCGGTGCTCACCGACGACGCACTGGCGGTCCTCGAGGACGTCGGAGTGGACCACTTCCATGAGTACAAGTGACCTGCCGCTGAGCGAGGACGCCCTGTCGGCACTGGCCAGCCAGCTGTTCGCCACCAGCTTCCGCCCTGGACCGGACAGCCCGCCGGTGACCACACAGGTGGCACCGCGCGGGGTGGCACCGGATGCCACCACGGCGACGTCGGCGGGCGCCACCGCCGCCGGTCTGGCACACCCGGTCACCCCCGGCGAGTTCGTATCGGCGCCGGAGGTACTGGTGCCGGCGCCGACTTCGCCTGGGCCGGAAGGGATTCCGCCGGGCACGGCACCGGTCGCGCCGCGCGGTAACGCGGTGAGCCCGGTCGCGCCGTTCGGTGGGTTGGAGGCGTTCGCGGTACCGACGGGCCTGGTCCCGACGGTGCCGGGTGTGCTGGCTTCGGGTCCGCCATCAGCTCCCCCCGCTCCGCGAGGGAGCGCTCCGACCTGGCCGAGGACGGTGCCGTCGGTGCCGGATCTGGGATGGTCGGGAGCGCCGGCGCCGTCCGAGGATGCCGGGAGTTACTACTTCCTGCAGTCCCCTGCGGCGGCTCCTGAGCCGGTGGAACCCGTCCCTTCGATCCCCGACGATCACGAGGTCTTCGACGTCCACGCGATCCGCGCCGATTTCCCGATCCTCAAGGAGACGGTCAACGGCAAGCCGCTGATCTGGTTCGACAACGCGGCCACGACGCAGAAGCCACAGTCGGTCATCGACCGGCTGGCGTACTTCTATACCCACGAGAACTCGAACATCCACCGCGCCGCGCACGAGTTGGCGGCGCGGGCGACGGACGCCTACGAGGACGCCCGCGAGGCGGTACGGCGGTTCATCGGGGCGTCGAAGACCGAGGAGATCATCTTCGTCCGCGGCACCACCGAGGCCATCAACCTGGTGGCCTACTCGTGGGGTGGCAAGCATCTGGGCCCGGGTGACGAAATCGTCATCACCCACCTGGAGCATCACGCCAATATCGTTCCGTGGCAACTGATTGCGCAGCAGACGGGCGCTGTCATCAAGGTCGCCCCGGTCGACGACGCCGGCAACCTGCTGCTCAGCGAGTTCGAGGACCTGCTGGGTCCGCGGACGAAACTGGTTGCGGCCACGCAGGTTTCGAACGCACTGGGCACGGTGACACCGGTCAAGACGATCGTCGAGCTGGGTCACCGCTACGGGGCCAGGGTGCTGATCGACGGGGCCCAGTCCGTCCCGCACATCCCGATCGATGTGGCCGAACTCGGCGCGGATTTCTTCGTGTTCTCCGGGCACAAGATCTTCGGACCAACGGGCATCGGGGTGCTGTACGGACGCGAGGACGTGCTCGCCGAAACCCCGCCGTGGCAGGGTGGCGGCAACATGATCGCCGACGTGACGCTGGAGCGTTCGGTGTTCCAGGGTCCGCCGAACAAGTTCGAGGCCGGCACCGGCAACATCGCCGATGCGGTCGGACTCGGTGAGGCGATCCGGTACGTGGAACGCATTGGCATCGAACGGATTGCGGCCTACGAGCACGCCCTGCTGGAGTACGCCACCCCACGGTTGGCGGCCATTCCAGGAGTCCGACTGGTGGGCACGGCCGACGAGAAGGCCAGCGTGCTGTCCTTCGTGCTGGCCGGGCACGAACCGTTGGAGGTCGGCAAGGCGCTCAACGCCGAGGGCATCGCGGTGCGGGCCGGGCATCACTGCGCCCAGCCGATCCTGCGACGCCTGGGACTCGAAGCGACGGTGCGTCCGTCGTTCGCGTTCTACAACACGTTCGAGGAAATCGACGTGTTCATCGACGCGGTCCGCCGCATCGCCGAGGGCTCGCCTTAACCCTGGCAAGTAGTCGTGAAAACCCCCAATTCTGGAACGAGTTGGGGGTTTTCGCGTCTCCGGGACAGCCAAAGAAATACTTACCCACCTGCAGGTTTCAGGAATATATTGGAAGAGTGACCAGGGGCTGCAGCGCCAGGTATGACGTCACGGACCGGCAATCTGCCGGCCCCTCCTCCATCTCTTGCGTCACCGGACCATTCGAGATTCGGAGGACAGGATGAAGCGCTATCTGACACTGGGTTACGGCGTGCTGTGTTACGCGGTGTTCCTGGTCTCGTTCCTCTATGCCATCGGCTTCGTGGGCAACGTGGTGGTGCCCCGCACCGTCGACCACGGGATCGCCGCATCGGTTGGCGAGGCGGTGGTGGTCAATCTGGTGCTGCTCGGCCTGTTCGCGACGCAACACAGCGTGATGGCGCGGCCGGCGTTCAAACAGATGTGGACCCGCTTCGTGCCGCAGTCCATCGAACGCAGCACCTACGTCCTGATGTCGAGTCTGCTGTTGGGCCTGTTGTTCTGGCAGTGGCGGACCATGCCACAGGTCGTCTGGCACGTCAGCGCGCCGGCCGGGCGCTACGTGCTGCTCACTCTGTTCTGGGCGGGCTGGGCGATCGTGCTGATGTCGACGTTCATGATCAGTCACTTCGATCTGTTCGGGCTGCGCCAGGTGTACCTGGCGTGGCGCGGAGAACCCTACCGCGACTTGCCTTTCCGGACCACGATGTTCTACCGCGTGGTGCGGCACCCGATCATGGTGGGATTCCTCATCGCCTTCTGGGCCACCCCGACGATGACCGCGGGGCATCTGATGTTCGCGCTCGCCACCACCGGATACATCCTGATCGCGATCCAGCTCGAGGAGCACGACCTGACTGCGAGTCTCGGTGACTCGTACCGGAACTACCGCGCCGAGGTACCCATGATGATCCCCGGGCTACACCACCACGGCGGTCACTCCGCCGGTCCGCACCACGCGGTGTAGCCCGCGAGCAGTCAACCCCAATTCCCTTGGGAATTGGGGTTGTTCGTGTCCGCCGGTCAAAACACGGATCGCGGTCCACCGGTAGCTGGATTCGGCGATGCCCGCACAGCTCCATCGGTGTCCGAATACCGGGAATACGGGAATACCTTCCGGGGTTGGCCTGTTCGTGCGCGCTCTCGTCTATGCCCCCGACGCCCCTGCCAATCTGCGGTTCGACGAAGTGGCCGAACCTTCACCCACCGAGTCCCAGGCCCTGATCGACGTGCACGCGATTGCACTGAACTTCGGCGAGCTGCACTTCATCGACCAGATGCGCCGTCCTGGCGAAGTTCCGGGGTGGGACAGTGCGGGCGTCGTGGTTCGGGCCGCGGCCGACGGCTCGGGGCCTCAGGTGGGGGCACGCGTGGTCGGATTCGGCGGTGAGGCCGGCTGGGCGGAACGACGTGTCGTGTCGACCGACAATATGGCCGAGCTGCCCGAGTTCGTCGAGTTCGAGGATGCCGCTGCCCTTCCGGTGGCCGGCGTGACCGCACTGCAGGCACTGCGCGCTCTCGGCCCGGTCGTCGGCCGCCGGGTTCTGGTCACGGGTGCCTCCGGCGGGGTCGGGCGGTTCGCCGTGCAACTGGCGGCTCGGGCCGGCGCCCATGTGGTGGCCGCGGTCGGAAGCGCACCCCGCGGCGAAGGCCTGGCGGAACTGGGCGCGGCCGAAGTGGTGGTCGGGCTCGATGCGGTAACCGAGCCGGTGTTCGGGGTACTCGACAACGTCGGCGGCAAGCTCTTGGCACAGGCCTTCAGCCTGGTGTCCGACGGTGGCTCGGTGCAGTCCATCGGGATGGCCTCCAATGAACCCACCACGATCAACTTCGAGGCCGAACGGCGCACCGGCACACGGAAACGCTTGGAGCCGTTCACAGTCCGGGCACCATTTCGCGCCGATCTGGATTACCTGCTGACGCTGCTGGCCGACTGCGAAATCGATGCGCAGATCGGACTGCGGGACTCGTGGGAGAACATCGCCGATGCCGCGCAGGCGTTGTTGGGGCGCACCGTCGCGGGCAAGGCCGTGCTGCGGGTCGTCTGACCTCTGGATTTGTGCACGATCATCCGCGGTCACCGCGGATGATCGTGCACAAATTCACTACTTCTTGGGCTTGTCGCTCGCCGCATCGGAGGACAGCGCAGCCACGAAGGCTTCCTGCGGAACTTCCACCCGGCCAATGGTTTTCATGCGCTTCTTGCCCTCCTTCTGCTTTTCGAGCAGCTTGCGCTTACGGGTGATGTCACCGCCGTAGCACTTGGAGAGCACGTCCTTGCGGATGGCCCGAATATTCTCGCGCGCAATGATTCTCGACCCGATGGCGGCCTGCACCGGCACCTCGAACTGCTGGCGCGGGATCAGTTCCTTGAGCTTGGTGGTCATCTTGTTGCCGTATGCGGCCGCACCGTCCTTGTGCACGATGGCGCTGAACGCGTCGACGGCCTCGCCCTGCAGCAGGATGTCGACCTTCACCAGGTCGGCTTCCTGCTCGCCGGCCTCTTCGTAATCGAGGCTGGCATAGCCGCGCGTGCGCGACTTCAGCGAGTCGAAGAAGTCGAAGATGATCTCACCGAGCGGCATCGTGTAGCGCAGCTCGACGCGCTCCGGGGACAGGTAGTCCATGCCGCCCAGCTCGCCGCGACGCTGCTGGCACAGCTCCATGATGGTGCCGATGAACTCGCTGGGCGCGATCACCGTCGTCTTCACGACGGGCTCAAAGACGCTGCGCACCTTGCCTTCTGGCCAGATGGACGGGTTCGTCACGATCAGCTCACTGTTGTCGTCTTTGACCACGCGGTACACCACGTTGGGCGCCGTGGAGATGAGATCGAGGTTGAACTCCCGTTCCAGGCGCTCGCGGGTGATCTCCATGTGCAGCAGGCCCAGGAAGCCGCAGCGGAAACCGAAGCCGAGCGCCACGGAGGTTTCCGGCTCGTAGGTCAGCGCGGCGTCGTTGAGCTGCAGCTTGTCCAGGGCCTCGCGCAGCACGGGATAGTCCGAGCCATCGACGGGGTACAGGCCCGAATAGACCATCGGCCGCGGTTCGCGGTAGCCGGTCAGGGCCTCGGTCGCGCCATGCCTGGCCGAGGTGACGGTGTCACCGACCTTGGACTGGCGGACGTCCTTCACGCCGGTGATCAGGTAGCCGACCTCACCGACGCCCAGCCCGTCGGAGGCCTTCGGCTCCGGCGAGACGATGCCGACCTCGAGCAGCTCGTGGGTCGCGCCCGTGGACATCATCTTGATCTTCTCGCGCGGGTTGAGCTTACCGTCCACCACGCGCACGTAGGTGACCACACCGCGGTAGATGTCGTAGACCGAGTCGAAGATCATCGCCCGCGCGGGTGCGTCGGCGTCGCCGACGGGCGCCGGGATCAGCCGCACCACCTCGTCGAGAAGTTCGCGCACCCCCTCGCCCGTCTTGCCGGAGACCCGCAGCACGTCGGACGGCTCGCAGCCGATGATGTGCGCGATCTCGCCGGCATAGCGGTCCGGGTCGGCGGCCGGCAGATCGATCTTGTTGAGCACCGGGATGATGGTCAGGTCGCGGTCCAGTGCCAGGTACAGGTTGGCCAGCGTCTGCGCCTCGATGCCCTGTGCGGCGTCCACCAGCAGCACCGCACCCTCGCAGGCCTCCAGCGCGCGGGACACCTCGTAGGTGAAGTCGACGTGGCCTGGGGTGTCGATGAGGTGCAGCACGAAATCTTCACCGTTCACCTGCCACGGCAGCCGCACGTTCTGGGCCTTGATGGTGATACCGCGCTCGCGCTCGATGTCCATCCGGTCCAGGTACTGGGCCCGCATATCGCGGTCGGCGACGACACCGGTGATCCCCAGCATCCGGTCGGCCAGCGTCGACTTGCCGTGGTCGATGTGGGCGATGATGCAGAAGTTCCGAATCTGCGCCGGCGCAGTGAACGTCTTGTCGGCGAAACTGCTGATGGGAATCTCCTGATAAACGTCGGTCTGCGCACCGTCATCTGCCGCGACGCGCAGCTACCAGGGTATCGAGCGAGGACCCCGGCGACTAAATCGCGGCCCGGAAACTCCCCTATGCTCGAACACATGGCGTCGCAGTGGAGGACGTTCCAGCGTCTGGCGGAACAACTGGTGTTCAACGAGGCGCCGCGACTCATCCGTACCTTGCAGCAGCCTGACGGGCTGTCACGGACCATCCAGCAGGGCATCCGGTTCGGTATCGAGGTGGGTCTGACGGCGCTCGGCGCTGTGCCGACGGAGTCGCAGGCGGCCATTACCGCGGGGCGCCCCGTCACCGAGAACATGGTCCCGACAGCCCACCGCGCCCGTCGCGTCGTCTATGCACCCGATCTGGACGGCCAGGCCGACCCGGGCGAGATCGTCTGGACCTGGGTCGTCTACGAAGACGACCCGACCCGCGGCAAGGACCGTCCCGTGCTGGTCGTGGGCCGCGACCGCACCACCCTGCTGGGGCTGATGCTGTCCAGCCAGGACCACCACCAGAGCGACCCCGACTGGGTGGGCATCGGATCGGGCAGCTGGGACTACGAGGGACGCGCCAGCTGGGTGCGCCTCGATCGCGTGCTCGACGTGCCCGAGGAAGGCATCCGCCGCGAGGGCGCGATCCTCGAACGCGAGAAATTCGAGCTCATCGCCGCCCGCCTGCGGGCCGGCTACTCCTGGAGCTGAGCCCCCTACCCGGGCTGCCGCCACATCGGAATCAGGCTCGGTCCGCCATTGGGCAGCTTCATCTCGCCGGTGACCTCGAACCCGAACCGCTCGTAGTACGGCACGTTCACCGGATTGCTCGACTCCAGATACGCCGGCGCATGTTCGGCGTCAATGCGAGCCAGCCGGGACCGCATCAGGGCCTGCCCGAAACCACCGCCGCGCACCGTCGGGTCGCTACCGATCACCGCGAGGTACCAATGCGGCTCCTCCGGGTGATTCTTCTTCATCAACTCCGCGGCCGCCTGTCCGCGCAACACCGCGGTGCCGAACGTCAGCAGCATCATGGGCACGGCCCGCAGCTCGGCACTGCGCGACTGCTGCCACTTGCCCGGCGGATCCCACAGTGCCGCCGCACCGATGCCGTCCGCCGACGAGGCGATCTCGACGCCACCGTGATCCAGATGCTGGTACTTGGTGAGCGCCGCGAACAAGCGCGGCAATCGGCGCCGACGCAGTCCATCGTCGGGAAGCATCCATTTCATGACCGGGTCGTCGGCGAATGCGCGGGCCAGGGTGTGCGATATGCCACCGATGTCGGAACGAGTGGCCGCCCGGGTCTGAATTTCACGCATGCCGCCAGCTTGCCCGAATTGTGCGCCGAAACCGGCGTGTCGCCGTACAGACACGACCGCTCGCGGGAAAAGCTAGCCGCCTTGGGTGATGTAGTCCTGCAGGCGCTGCTGCTCGGTCTCGAGCTCTTCCATGCGGGTCTTGACGACGTCGCCGATGCTGACGATGCCGGCCAGCCGGCCGTCGTCGAGGACGGGCACGTGCCGCACCCGGTTCTGGGTCATCAACACCACGAGGTGGTCGACGGTGTCGCGCGGCGTACAGGTCGCCAGGACGGTCGTCATGATCTCCGAAACCGGCTGGCCCAGTAGACCACCGCCGCGCTTGTGCAGCTCACGCACCACGTCGCGTTCGGACACGATGCCGGCCAAGCCGTCCGGCCCGACCACCACCATGGCACCGATGTTCAGCGCCGAGAGGCTGGCCAACAATTGGGACACCGTGGTCTCCGGGGCGATGGTCGCTACCGCGGCACCCTTGTTACTCAGCACGTCCGCGATCCGCATCGCCCGCCTCCGATCGTGATCTCCCTCACACCATGGTAGTCGGCGCCGGGCGGTACGACGGGAAAGTCAAGCGAGCCGGGTGATTTCCACGACGACATCGAGATCGGTGGATCCCTCGCCCGAGTAGATGCCCTTCAGCGGCGTGACGTCCGAATAGTCCCGTCCGACAGCGACGGTCACGTACTGCTCGTTGATCTCGACGTCGTTGGTCGGGTCGTAGTCCCACCAGCCGCCGGTCCAGGCCTGCACCCAGGCGTGACTCTGCCCTTCGATGGTGTCGCCGACCTCCGCCCGGCGCTGCGGGTGCAGGTAACCGGAGACATACCGGCCCGGAATCCCCATGCTGCGCAACAAGATCAGTGTCAGGTGCGCGAAGTCCTGACAGACGCCCTTGCCTTCGCGCAGCGCATCCAGTCCTGACGAGTGCACACCGGTGGTACCCGGGACGTAGTCCAGTTCGGTGTTGACCCAGTTCGCCGCGGCGATCACCGCTTCCTGCGGGTCGTAGTACTTCATGATCCGCTGGCCGACGCGCTGCAGCCGCTTGCTGATGGGCGTGTACGCGGTCGGGACGAGGAGTTCGTCGAACCGGTCGCGGACCCCGGCACCCGCCAGGTCGTCCCAGGTGACCAGTTCCGCGGGCATCTCGCCTTTGTCGGTCTCGACGACCGACGACGACGTCACCTCCAGCTCGGTGTGCGGCGCATGCAGATCGAAGGCCGTCACCGCGGTGCCCCAGTAGTCGATGTACCGGTAGGAGCGGGTGGCCGGAGCGGTCTCCACCCGGTTGAGGACGACGTTCTGCCGCGAGTCCGAGCGCGGCGTCAACCGGGCCTCGTTGAACGACGCCGTCACCGGCGACTTGTAGGCATACCCGGTGGCATGGACAACTCTGAGCCGCCACATATCAGATTTCACCTTCTTCGATAACCGACACCGGGTGGCCCGCGTCCGTCCATGCGACCCACGGCGCCGCGTGAAAGTACTCCAGCGCCAATGCTTCTCCGATTTCCCGGCAGCTGCGCTGCAGACCCGCCAGACGATCCTCCAGGGAGTCCAACAGCAGGCCCGGCTGCAGGAACTCCAGCTCGCTGCGCGCCCGGCCCAGGAGGCGTTGCGCCTCACCGGTGGCACCAATGCGGTCGTGCGGCCGGTTGTGCAGTTCGTCCAGATGCCGCTCGGCGAGCCGCAGCGAATAGAACACCGACCGCGGGAAAAGCCGGTCCAGCAACATGAATTCGACGACGCGGCCGGCGTCGAGCACACCGCGGTAGGTCCGCAGGTAGGTGTCGTGCGCGCCGGCTGAGCGCAACACCGTCACCCACGCGGGCGACGACGCACTGTCACCGACGCGGGCCAGCAGCAGACGCACCGTCATGTCGACGCGCTCGATCGCCCGGCCCAGCATCATGAAGCGGTAGCCGTCGTCGCGCGACAGCGTCGAGTCGGCCAGACCGGCGAACATCGCCGCCCTGCCTTCCACGAAGCTCAAGAACTCATGCGGCCCAAGCCTTCTGGCCGCCCGTTCACGCTCGGCGAGGGCGTTGTACGTGGTGTTGAGGCACTCCCACATCTCGGTGGACGTGACTTCGCGTGCACCGCGGGCATTTTCGCGGGCCGCCGAGATCGACTCGACGATCGAATTCTGCCCGTCACCGCGGCCGAACGCGACCAGGTCGGTCAACGACCACATGTCCAGCGGGGCCGCCGGCGGCTCGATCCCGAGGACCCGCAACAACGTTCGCGATGCCAGGTCCGGGTCGACGCTCGAGTCCTCCAACAACTGGTGCACGGTGACGTCCAGGATGCGGGCGGTGTCGTCGGCCCGCTCGACGTAGCGGCCGATCCAGTACAGCGATTCCGCGTTGCGCGCCAACATCAGTACATCACCGCCTGTTGCTGTTGCTGCTGCTGTTGCTGGGCAGTTTGGACGGCCTGCTGCGGCGGTCCCTCGTCAGCGGCCTGGCCGGCCGACGGTAGAGAGCGGACGACTTCGGCGGCGCCGAGCTCGTGCGTGGCGGTCGACGCCCGCGACGCCAGCACCCAGGTGTCCTTCGAGCCGCCACCCTGACTGGAGTTGACCACCAGCGAGCCCTCCGGCAGCGCGACGCGGGTCAGCCCGCCGGGCAGCACCCAGACGTCGTCACCGTCGTTGACCGCGAACGGCCGTAGATCGACGTGCCGCGGAGCCAGCTTGTCGCCGATCCGCGTCGGCACCGTCGACAGCTGCACCACCGGTTGGGCGATCCAGCCGCGCGGGTCGGCGCGGACCTTTTTCGAGATCGTGGCGATCTCCTTCTCCGAGGCGTCCGGCCCGAAGACGATGCCGTAGCCCCCGGAACCCTCGACCGGTTTGATCACCAGCTCGCGGATCCGGTCGAGCACTTCCTCGCACTCCTCCTCGAGCCAGCAGCGGTACGTGTCGACGTTCGCCAGCAGCGGCTTCTCGCCGAGGTAGTACTCGATGATGGTCGGCACGTACGTGTAGACCAGCTTGTCGTCGCCGACGCCGTTGCCCACCGCGCTGGAGATGACGACGTTGCCCGCCCGCGCCGCATTGAGCAGGCCTGCGACGCCGAGCACGGTGTCGGGCCGGAACTGCATGGGGTCCAGATATATGTCGTCGATCCGCCGGTAGATGACGTCCACCTGGCGCTCGCCTTCGGTGGTCCTCATGTAGACGACGTTGTCGCGACAGAACAGGTCGCGGCCCTCGACGAGCTCGACGCCCATCTGCCGGGCCAGCAGCGAGTGCTCGAAGTAGGCGGAGTTGTAGACGCCCGGAGTGAGAACCACCACGGTCGGGTCCGCTTCGTTGGACGCCGCCGCGTTGCGCAGCGCCCGCAGCAGGTGCGACGAGTAGTCGCCGACGGCCCGGACCCGGTGCGTGGCGAACAGGTTGGGGAAGACGCGGGCCATGGTGCGCCGGTTCTCCATCACGTAGGACACCCCCGACGGCGAGCGCAGGTTGTCCTCGAGCACCCGGAAGTCGCCCTTGTCGTCGCGAACCAGGTCGATGCCCGCGACGTGGATGCGGACGCCGTTGGGCGGGGCGATGCCGACCGCCTCGCGGTGGAAGTGCTCGCACGAGGTCACCAACCGGCGCGGGATCACCCCGTCACGCAGGATCTCCTGATCGCCGTAGACGTCGTCGAGGTACATCTCCAGCGCCTTGACCCGCTGCTTGATGCCTTTTTCCAGCTTTGCCCACTCGGCGGCCGCGATGACTCGGGGCACCAGGTCCAGCGGGAACGGCCGTTCCTGACCGGACAGCGAGAACGTGATGCCCTGATCGGTGAACGCGCGGCCGAGTGCTTCGGACCGGGCCGCCAATTCGGACGTGTCCGACGGCGCCAGCTCGGCGAAGACGCCTTTGTAGAGGCCGCGCACGACGCCCTGGGCGTCGAACATCTCGTCGTACGCCTCGGCATAACTGTCGACGTCGTCGTAGCCGTTGAAGACGCCGTCGTAGCGATTCCCTGGGGTGGTTGGCCGCGACCGTACGGGTCCACTGCGCGATGTCCGTGGGCTCATGCCAGACATGCTGCATCAACCTGGCGGTTTCGGCAGGGCAAGTAGATATTCACCGATATGCTCAGGGTCGTCGCCAGCCAGTGCGCGCACTCCGCGCTTTGGGGTTTTCGCGTGGACGCTGGTAACCTGAACAGTCGCTGCCCGTTGACGGGCGAAGAGCGCAGACTTAAGACCGAGCATGCTCCTCCGGAGAACATGCCCAAAATGAGATTTAGAAGGAACGACACGCGTGGCCAACATCAAGTCGCAGGAAAAGCGCATCCGCACCAACGAGATTGCCCGTCTGCGTAACCAGTCGGTGAAGTCCGCGCTGCGTACCGCCATCCGCGGCTTCCGTGAGGCCGTCGACGCGGGCGAGAAGGACAAGGCCGGCGAGCTGCTCGCCGCCACCAACCGCAAGCTGGACAAGGCCGCCACCAAGGGTGTCATCCACAAGAACCAGGCCGCCAACAAGAAGTCGGCGCTGACCCTGGCCTTCAACAAGCTCTGAGCTCAGCCTCGTAGTTTTCGCGAAACCGCGGCCCGATGATCGGGCCGCGGTTTTGTTGTGTTCGCCTCAGCTGTCGGCCAGCTCGGCGACGCGACGCACCGCCGATTCCAGCGCGTAGTCGGCACTCGCCGCGGCGCCTTTGACGTCGGCGTTCAACGCCGCGACCACCCGCAGCGCCTCGGCCACGGTGTCCCGGGACCAGCGCCGGGCCTGCTTCTGTGCTTTCTGCACCCGCCACGGCGGCATGCCCAGCTCCCCCGCCAACCGGTAGGGATCTCCCGACTGTCCACCGACCCGCGCGATCGAATGCACCGCCTCGGCCAGCGCATCGGCCAGCACCACATGCGGTACCCCGCCGGCCATCGCCCAGCGCAGCGCTTCGGCGACGCCGCTCACGTCACCCGAGACGGCCTTGTCGGCAATGTCGAAGCCGTTCACCTCCGCCTTGCCGGAGTGGTAGCGACGCACTGCCGCGGCATCGATCTGACCTCCTGTGTCCGCGACCAGCTGCGAGCAGGCAGCGGCGAGTTCGCGGATGTCCGAGCCGACCGAGTCGAGCACGGCGGTGATCGCGTCGTCGCTGACCTTCACCTTCAACGACCGGAATTCCTTGCGCACGAAGTCGGCGCGCTCGGCGGGCTTGGCGATCTTCGCGCACAGATGCACCTCGGCACCAAGCTTTTTCAGCTGATCAGCCAGCGCCTTGGCGCGGCCGCCACCGGAATGCACGACGACGAGCATGGTGCCGCCGGGCAGGTCGGCCGCGGCATCGGCGATGAGAGCGACGGCGTCCTTGCCCGCTTCGGCGGCGGACTCCAGGACCACCACGCGTTCCTCGGCGAACAGCGACGGGCTCAGCAGTTCGGCGAGCTCACTGGTGGACACATCACCGGCCCGGAGTCGGTCCACCGGCACGTTGTCGTTGCCGGCCAGCTTGCGTGCAGCCCGCAACACCTCGGCCACGGCCCGCTCGACCAGCAGTTCCTCGTCGCCCAACACCAGATGCAACGCCTCGGTCGATCCACTCACCCGTTGATCGTTTCATGGCGAGCGGACACGCACTCACACGCTCCAGGCCAGCCGGAACTTCTCGGCCAGTTCGGTGTCGGACAGGTCGCCGTAGTTCTGCTGCTCATAGCCACGCACGCCCAGCACGGCGTCGACCGCCGCGTCCCCGAGGATGTCGCGGACCACGGCGCTGGCGCGCAGCGCGTCGAGCACCTCGGCCTGCTTCGCCGGCAGCGTCACCACGCCGGCCTGCTCGCGTTGTGCTGCCGTCAGGGACGCCGGATCGACGGTGACTTCGGGTGGCAGCGGCAGTTTCCGGCTGATGCCGTCGAGCGCCAGCCCGAGGATGGTCGCCGAGGCGAGGTACGGATTGGCCGACGGGTCGACGATCTTCACCTCGGCGTTGGCGCCGTACGGATTTCCCGACGCGGCGCTGACGAACCGGACGGCGGCCTCGCGGTTCTCGGTGCCCCAGCAGACGGTGGCACCCGACCAGCTCCCCGGCTGGATGCGCAGCCCCGACACGATCGAGCCGCACAAGACACCCTGCGCGCCGGGCAGACCGGCCAGCAGTCCTGCGACCGCCGACTCGCCGACCGCCGTCATACCGCATGCGCCCGAACCGCCCGAGAACACCGGCACCCCGTCGCGGCACAGCGAAAAATGTTGATGCGCACCAGAACCCACGCTGCCGACGAAAGGCACCGGCGACAGACTGATGCGCAGACCGTGGCGGCGGGCCACCCGGCTGATGATGATCCGGGCCAGCACCAGCTGCTCGGCGGCAGCCACCGGATCACGAGGCACCAGCGAGAATTCGAATTGGTTGGCCCCGTATTCGGGATGGAACTGTTCGATCGCCACGTCCGCCGCGGCGGATGCGTCCATCACGTCGCGGACAAATCCTTCGAATTCGAGCACGCCGGCCAGCCCGTACTGCGCCCACATTGCGGACGGCAGCTGAGCGCCATCGGGGCCGACGAGCACGAACTCGACCTCATGCCCCACGGTGGCCGTCAACCCGGCGCCGGCCAATCTTTGCGTAACCCGTTGCAGCACACCGCGACCGCAGTGCGGGTCGGGGTTGCCGTCCTGCGCGAAGAACGCACCGGGCGCCCAGGCGAGTCCGTCACCGAGCATGCGGAGTCCCGCCAGGTCGATGCGTACCCGCCGATCCCCGACCACGCCAGTCTGGTCGCCGAACACGATGCCGGTCTGATCGATCGCGAACACATGCCACGTCGGGCTGGTGCCGAGCCCGTGTTCGGCGAACCCCGCCACCCGGCTCAGCGGAACCACTTTGACCTGTGTCAGTCCTGCGGCGTTGACCACCGTGCCGATCAGGGTCCCCACACCGGCCGCCTCGAGCGCCGCAACCGCCGCTGCCACGGACCCGGCCGGATCGTCATTCACGTCAATAATTCTGCATCGCGCCGCCGGGGTTCATGGGCGTATCGCATTTCCTCGTCGCCGGCGCCATGCGGCCACCAACAGCGCCACTGCCATTGTTGTCGCGCCGAGCAACAACGCACCGCCCCAACCTGACGGAACGCTGACCGCCGCCCCGGGGACCGCGGCACTCCACCGCGCGACATGCAGCAGCCACCACAGTTCCGGCCCGGTGAACCTGATCAGCAGTTGCGCCGCGGCGGGCCAGCACCACGCCATAGCCGCAGCCGCGGTGCCGAGGACGGTGATAGGCGGAATGATCGGAGCGACAAGCAGATTGGCGACCACCGCGACCAGACTCAGGCTGCCCGATATCGCCGCAACCAACGGCGCCGTGACGAGTTGCGCGGCGACGGCCACGCAGACAGCGTCAGCGATCAACTTCGGCCAGCCGCGACCCACCAGGCGGCGCGACCACCCCGGCGCGATGACGACAAGTCCCGCCGTCGCCACCACCGACAGCGCGAATCCGGCGTCCACCGCGAGCGCCGGCGAAATGACCATCAGTACCAGCACACTGGCCGACAACGCCGGGATGGCCTGCCGCCGCCGATGCACCAGCATCCCCATCAACATCACCGAACCCATTGCGGCGGCGCGCAATACGCTCGGCGACGGTTGCACGATGACGACGAACGCGAACAGCGTCACCGCTGCCAACCCGACAGCGATCCGAGGTCCGACCAGTGCCGCGCTCAGCAGCACCGCTCCGCACACGATGGTCACGTTCGCGCCCGATACTGCGGTCAAGTGCGTCAGCCCAGCGCGCCGGAACGCGGCGGTGGTGTCCGACTCGACCGCCGACACGTCGCCCAGCACGAGTCCCGGGAGCATCGCCGCCTGATCCGGCGGCAGCGACAGCCGTGCGGCCTCGCCGAATTCAGCCCGCAGGTGTGCCGCCGCGCGCTGCCCGGTCGACGCCGTCCCGAATCGGGGCGCGCCCACCGCGGCCAGCACTGCCACCGACAGGTCCCGCCGCTTCGGCCGGATGACCCTGGCCCGGAACGCCATCGGTCGACCCACGCCGACCTCCGAATAGCCGATGGCCGGAGCGAAAACCATGACCCGCCCGGATGATTCGGTGTCCTGCAGCCGCTGCAACGACGCCGTGAACATCAGCCGACCACCCTGGATGGCCTTCGGGGACTCGGCCGGCGTGACGGTCACCGTCACCGTCGTGCCGAACCGTGACGCCAGAGGATGGGTGTCGACCGCGTGCACGCGCACCGTCGCGACGATCGCGAACGCCGCACCCACCGCCGCCACTGCGAGCACCGCGGGCCAGCGCACCGAACCCACCCACAGACCGACGCCCACGACGGCCGCCACCGCGACGACGACCGCTGCCAGGGCTGCCCACGGCCCCCACCACACGCCGACCGCGGTCACCGTCCAGCACGTCAGTGCGGCCGGCACCAATCGCAGGTCGATGCCGGGGACGTCCGGCACCGGGGCTCCCGTCACACCTTGACCAGCTCACGCAGTTTCTCCAGCCGACTCGGGCCGATGCCGTCGACCTCACCCAGCTGGTCGACGCTCGCGAATCGGCCGTTGGCGGTACGCCAGGCCACGATCGCTTTCGCCATGACGGGGCCGATACCCGGCAAGCCGTCGAGTTGCTCCTCTGTCGCGGTGTTCAGATCGACCGGCCCTTTGGGATCCTTGCCCCCATCGGGCGGCCCTTTCTCCGGCGCGGTGGACGTCGCGCCGGCCGAACTGCGCATCACCGCCGGCGCACCCACCGGCGCGGTGATGCCGACCAGAATCTGCTCGCCGTCGGCCACCTTGCGGGCCATGTTCAAGCCGACCAGGTCGGCGCCGGCCAGCGCTCCCCCGGCGGCCGTCACCGCGTCGGCGATGCGAGCACCTGCCGGGAGCGTCACCAAACCCGGCTTGTGCACCAGGCCCGCCACGCTGACCACGACGTCCTCGGCCTTCCCCGGTGGCGCAGGCGGCCCCGGCGCGGAGGACGAAACCATCTGCACCGGAGGCAGTTTCGCCGCGGTCACCGGTGGCTTGTCATCACCGAGCACGGCGATCACCGTCACCAGGACCGCGACCACGCCGACCACCGCGAGCGCGATCACCCCCGCACGCCCGGGATCGGCCCGCACCGATGCGAGCCAGCCGGGACTGCCGGGTACCGCGTCGGGCAGCCAGCGCGACAGCGAGGTGTCGTCGTTCGGGTCGGATGCGACGTCGGGGTCCGTCGTGTCTCCCGGCTGTGCGGTCAGTCGCCGCTGGGTCCGGTCGATCGGTGTCTGCGTGACCATGTTCGCGACGCTAGGCACCAGCTCCGACCGGGACGCCCAGAAAACCCGCCAAAACACCCCGCCTGTGGATCAATCGCGTTCTGTGGATGATGTCGAGATGCAAACAACGGACCGTTGAAGCACGAGGAACAGCGACCGATGATGTTGATACGCAACGCAGAACCGCAGATGGACGGTCCGACGAGCCGCGACCATGAATCGCACATGGCCGTGGCCCGTTGGGACCAGCGCAGCGCTCCAACTACCTCGCCAGTGGGGTGAGCAGGTCGGAGAAGGGATCCAGCACGCTGTTCTCGCCGTTGGGATACGTCGAATCGATGAACCGATCGACGTTGGTCTGGAAGGTTCTGAAGAAGTGCGTGGTGACCGCAGTGGTGTGGTGTGGCCCGGGAACCATGGGTTTCGGTTTGGCTTGGGCTACGCCAGCCCCAAACCCGAGACCTGCGCCGGCGACGAGCGCCGCCATGCCGGCCACACCAGCGATTTTGGCAAACGAACTCTTCATGACTACTCCTTGAGTTTGAGTACGTCCGATGTGTTGAGTTGGTCGACCGCTATGTACACGAGGTACAGCTCACCGATGGTTCAATCTCAGCAAATTCTGCGCGGACACCATGCCGAGACTGCTCGCATCGTTCGCCATCTTCAGTAGCAGCCCGATGGTGACGCCGATGCCAGTTGGCACCTCGTCGATGTTGTAGATGTTGAATGGCCTTGCGAACGTTCCGAATCAGCCACCGGCCGCGCAATGCCCGGCGGTACTGCCCGTCAATCCACGGGCCTGCCGCGCGATCGCCCCGGCCGATTGATTCCGCACAGCCACACCCCAAAGCCGCCGACTGACAGCTAACTTTGTTGGATCGCTTCCTGGATTGGCGAGCAAAGGCCGTTTATCAATCTTCCTGGCATCTCGACAGATGATGATCATCCGACCACCGGGACCCGCGAAGGCCTGTAGACACCTGCGGCATAGTGTCTAGCGAAAGCGCCCAGCCCCAACGAGGAGGCCTCCATGACCGGCACACCGAATGAAGCCCGACCACTCCGTGTCATCCAGTGGACCACCGGCAACATCGGCAGGCGGTCCCTGCACGCCATCATCGCCCGTGACGACATGGAGCTGGTCGGCGTCTACGCATACGGCGCCGAGAAGGTCGGCGTCGACGCCGCCGAGCTGGCCGGCTGGCCCACACCCACCGGCATCAAGGCCACCAACGACATCGAGGAGCTCGTCGCCCTCAAGCCCGACGCCTGCTGCTACAACCCGATCTGGCCCAGCGTCGACGAGCTGGTCCGGCTGCTCGAGTCCGGCATCAACGTCTGTTCCACCGCGGCCTGGATCACCGGCGGCAAGCAGTCCCCCGAGGACCTGGCGCGCATCCAGAAAGCCTGCGAGACAGGCAATTCCACGATCTTCGGCAGCGGCGCGCACCCTGGCCTGACGAACATGATGGGCATGGTGCTGTCCAGCGCGTGCGAGAGCGTCGACGAAATCCGCATCACCGAGTCGGTCGACTGCGGCGTCTACGAATCGGCGGGCACCATGGCCGCGATGGGCTTCGGCAAGGACCCGGAGACGCCGGGCCTGGCCGAGAGCGTGCGCCTGGAGAGCGAGGTGTTCGCCGAATCAGCCGCGATGATGGCCGACGCCATCGGCGCCAAGCTGGACCGGATCGACTTCGACGTCACATTCACCGCGGCCGACGAGGACTCCGACCTAGGTTTCATGCAGATCCCGAAGGGCACCGTCGCCAGTGTCTACGGGTATCACCGCGGCTGGGTCGGCGACAAGAATGTCGTCAGCGTCGGCTTCAACTGGATCATGGGCAACCACGTCACGCCGCCGAAGCCGGTGGCACATGGTCACGTGATCCAGGTGTTCGGTGTGCCCAACATGCGCACCGTGGTGTACTGCCTGCCGTCGAAGGACTGGAGCGAGGTGAGCCTCAACGGCCTGGGCATGATCTACACCGCGCTGCCGGCGACCAACGCAGTGCCGGCAGTGGTGGCCGCCGCGCCGGGCATCCTTACGCTCAAAGATCTGCCGCCGGTCACCGGCCGGTTCGCCGGCTAGTTCAAAAGCATTCACAGCCGGTACATTTCGCGTGCCATCAGCGCGTCCTCGATGTAGCCGACGTGGGTTTCGAACACCGGGCTCGCAGTGTGCTCGGCGGCGAGCCAGGTGCGCGCCTGCGCGACCGCCCGTTCCACCGTCGTGAACCACCGAGGCGCGGTGGGTGCGTGAATCGGCAGGGCGTGGGTCCAGCCGAGGTGCATGGTGTGGCTCATCGTCGTCACCTTTCAATCGGGTCAGCGGCGAGGGGTGCCGCTCTTGATTTCAGAGTGCGGTGACGGCGACTCCTGAGCGCGAGTAGACAGGTACTCGAAACCGAGCCCGCGTGGCGGTCCCCTACCTGTGTAGTTGGGCCTGCGCGACCCGATCTGCCAACTGCCCTGGACGGCGGCCGTTGCGATGCGAGGTCCCGCCGAAGAAGCTGTCGTTGCCCAAACCGCTCTTGAGCGGAAGCGCCACCCCAGCTGGAGGCTGTACGACTACGAATATGAGTTGGCGCATGCGTGGGTGGCGGCTTGCCAAGGCATGGTCAGTTCCCCGATCAAGACCGCGCCAGCCGCGCCATCGCCGAGCGACTCACCGTCCGCGACGAACTCGCCTTGCTGCTGCGGCAGTGACTCTCAGCGAAGGCCGGCAGCGATGTCGCGCGCGATACTCCGGGAGCGTCGACAGGCGTAGCCGAATTGCGATGGCCTCGGCTGATACCCCAGGAACCGAAGACCTTCGAGGACCGCTTTGCCGCTACGCGCCAAGGGCGCTCCACGCTCGTCGAGGACGCCCAGGTGCCCGACGAGCCCGTCCAAACCGCGCCGATAGCCGGTCGCACAGATCACCGCGTCGGGGTGCACCTGGGTGTCGTCCATCAGCCGGACCGCGTCGCCATCGAATGACGCGGGCGCCGAGACGACCTCGATGCGTCCGGCCTTGATTGCGTCGACTACCTCCTTGTCGACGATTGACGGTGCGACGCCGAGCCGCGCGGATCGGGAGAACGGGCCCTCATCCGGTATCGGGAGACCGAACGACGTCAGGTCCCCGATCGCTCTGAGCCGTGCGATGCGGGCGATCTTGTCTGCGAGGCGCGTCGGAAGGTGGTACAGCGGCGTCGCAATGGCGTTCCCCGGCAGCCCTGCCGGGCCGGTGCGCAGCAGGATGTTCGGCGGCGTTCGAGTGGCCATCCAGACTTCCGCTGCCCCGCCGGTCACCAATTCGTTGGCGATCTCCATTCCCGACGATCCGCAACCGACCACCAGCACCCGCTCGCCGACGAAGGGGGCGGCGTTGCGGTACTCCGACGAGTGCAACACCTGGCCGGTGAAGCGTTGCGCACCATCCCATTCCGGCAGGTGAGGGGTGTGCTCATGGCCGGTCGCGACGATGACATTCCGGGTGTCGACGGCACCGGTCGAAGTCGTCAGCCGCCAGCCCACCGGCCGGCGGTCGATCCGCTCGGCGACGGTGTTGAACCGGATATCCAGAGCCTCGGCACCCGTTTCGAGGTGTCGGATGACTTCGTCGCGTGACGGGAACATCGAAGTGTGCCTTGGGTATCGGATCCCAGGCAGGTGCGATGAGTGCTTTTCGGTGTTGAGATGAAGACCGTCGTAGCGAGCGCGCCATGCCGCGCCGACACCGTCACCGCGCTCGATCACCAGAGCGCTGATTCCGCGCACACGCAGGCTCAGCGCCATCGCGACGCCGACCGGACCCGCCCCAATTACCACCACCGGATACTCGGGCACGTCACCTCCCCGAGGCACATGGTCAAGCTGAGTCTAGAACCGTCGCACTGTTCCCGCATACGCTGTCTATGTGCGCCTGACGTGGCCACTTACCGGCCGCGAGGAAGAACTTGCGGCCATCGACGCCGCGATGTCCGACCCCGACTCGTCCGGTGTCGTACTCCGCGGCGCAGCCGGCGTCGGCAAGAGCCGGGTGGCGCAAGAGGCCCTCGCGCACGCGGCCGGGAAGGGCTCCATCACGCAGTGGGCGGTGGCCACCTCATCGGCCCGCGCACTGCCACTCGGCGCACTCGCCGCATGGGTGACGGCCGACATGAACGGCCCTCAACTGGTTCGGCTCGTGGTCGATGCCCTGACCGGCAGTCCGCATGGTGCAGGGGTCATCGTGGGAGTCGACGACGTCCACCTCCTCGATGATCTCTCGGCCTTCGTCCTGCATCAGATCGTCCGGCGGCGGGTCGCCAAGGTCATCCTGACCCTCCGCGACGGGGAGACGATTCCCCCTGGCGTTCAAGAGATTTGGAGTGTCGGAGACCTTGAACGTATCGACCTGCAGCCGTTGTCCGCCGAAGAGACCGTCAATCTCCTGGGCGTCACCCTCGGCGGGATCATCGATCCAGGCACAGGACACCGGTTGTGGAGTCTGACGCGCGGCAACGCCCTCTACCTGCACCACATGGTGGAGCAGGAAGTTTCGGCAGGGCGTCTGGCGTCCGAGCACGGGTGCTGGCGCTGGACCGGGGGGATGTCCGTCGCGCCGGCGCTGGTGGAAATGATCGAGTCCCGGATGGGTGCGCTACCCACGGCGGTCGGCGACGTAATCGACGTCCTGGCAGTCGGCGAGCCGATGGACATTCGGTTGCTCGCGCGCATCACCGATCCCGTGGCGATCGAGGAGGCCGAGGCACGCAGCCTCGTCGCCCTTGACGATATGGACGGCGGGGCAAAGGTGCGGCTGGCTCATCCGCTCTACGGCGAAGTACGGCGCGAGCGCGCGCCGGCGATCCGGCTCCGGCGGGTCCGCGGCCTTGTCGCAAGCTCATTGGCGGCCGATACCGACTGTGACGACATCCGGGTCCTCGTGCGTCGCGCCACTTTGGCGCTCGATTCCGACCTGCAACCCGATCCGGAACTGTTTCTGTCTGCCGCCAAATCAGCTGTCCAACTTCTGGATACGCCACTGGCCGGGCAGCTTGCACGCGCCGCGGTGGAGGCCGGCGGCGGCGTGGCCGCCCGAATACAACATGGCTACTGCATGGTCTGGTCGGCCCGCGCCGCGGAGGCACAACAGGAGCTGGCCGCGCTCGCGGAACAGGCGCAGACCGATCTCGAGGTGGCGCAGGTCGCCACTCTGCGCGGGCACAACACCTATTGGACTCTTCGCCAGCCGACGGCTGCCGAGGCGATCCTTGACCAAGCCGAGGCAACCGTTCTCGATCCGCCGGCCAAACGGATACTGGCCGCACAACGTGCCGCGTTCCACGCCGATCTCGGACGGCCGCAGGCCGCGGTGCGGACAGCTACCGAGGCGCTGGCCCGACCGCTGCCCGACGGCGATGCGGCCATGGCCTCCTGGGCCATGGCCGGTGGGCTGGCCATGTTGGGTCGGGTCGCCGAGCTGGAGGCCGCGGCCGCACGCGGCCAGACTGCGGCCACCGCCGCACAGAATGCCGCAGTGCTGCGCAACGGTCTCAGCTACCGACACATGATCGGCCTCAAACTGGCCGGTCACCTGCATCGTGCCGAGGAGGTGGCCCAACAAGCCTGGCGCGACCTCGAGGACACGTGGTTTCCGTATGGCGGCCTCGTCCACGTGGGGCAGGCCCAACTCGCCCGGGGGCAGGTCCCCGATGCGCTGAGTCGTCTGCAGCGGGCGCTCACGGCGCTGGCCGCCGGCCACGAAATGGGTGGCTGGCTGTTCCGCTGCCGCCTGGGCGTGGCTCAGGCCCTGGCGTTGACCGGCGATGCCGCGGCCGCCAGGCAGGCCATGACCGAACTCGACGCCGACCGACATCCCGGATTGTTGTTCCTCACAACCGAAGTGACGCTGGCCCGGGCCTGGGTGGCCGCCGCCGAGGGGTCCCTGACCGAAGCGGTCCAACTGACCCGCGCCGCCGCGGCGGACGCGGCCAGTGCTGGACGACCGGCATACGAAGTGCTGGCGTGGCAGACCGCGGCGCAGTTCGGCGACGGCTCAGGTGCCGATCGGTTGCTCGAACTCACGGGCATTGTCGAAGGTCCCCGCGTTGCGTTGGCTGCTCGGTTCGCCACCGCACTACAGACCGGCGACGCCGACGAACTCGCCGCTGTGTCAACAAGTTTCCAAGGTATCGGCGACCTCATCGCCGCCATCGACGCCGCCGCCCACGCCGCTGTGGCGTACCGCCGACACGACCAACGCGGCTCGGCACTCACCTGCTCGACCCGTGCACAAGCCCTCGCCCGAGAATGCGGCGCCACCACCCCCGCATTACGACAGGCAGCCCAACCCCTCCCCCTCACTGACCGCGAACGCGAAATCGTCACCCTCCTCGGCCAAGGGCTCCCCAGCCGCGCCATCGCGGAACGTCTCACCCTGTCCACCCGGACCGTCGAGGGCCATATCTACCGCGCCATGGCCAAAACTGGCACCACCAACCGCGACGAACTCGCCGCGCTATTGCGGAGGTAGACCAAGCACGAAATTCGAGTACCCGTCTACTCAGTCCGGTCGGCTCAGCGACGCGCAGGCTCACTCACATGGCCACGTCAACTTCCCGCGAGCAGGCGCTACGTCGTCTGCCGTTGGCGTACTCGCTGGCTCTCCGGTTGCGCGACGCACGCGTGGCGGCGGACCTCATCTGCGAGTACGTCGGCGTCGAACCGTCGGCACTGGCCGGCATCTACCGCATCGGCGAAGCGAAACTCGCAGCCGCACAACACGAGGAGCCCGCATGACCGCCACCTTGTCCGGTCCCGTCAGCGTGTTCGACGCCGACCTGCCCACCTTCGACTACACAGAAGCCACCAGCTGGGACGAGGTGCACGAAGTCCTCGCCGCAGCGCGGCAGCGGTCGTCAATCGCGATGGGTCCACACGGGCCCGAGCTCCTGACGTACGACCTGGTGCACACCGCGTTGCGGGACCCGCGGTTCGCCGAGCCCAAAGCGATGGGCCTCGAACCACAGGGCATCACCTCCGGAGAGTTGTGGGACCGCGTCACCCACAGCTTGTTGACCATGGACGGCGACGAGCACCACCGCCTCCGGCGGTTGGTGTCCAAGGCATTCACCCCGCGGGCGGTCGCCCGCTTACAACCCACGATCGCCTCGGTGATCAACGAGCTGGTGGACGCGGTTGCTCCGACCGGTCGCTGCGACGTCGTCGCCGACATCGCTCGGCAGTACCCGATCCCGGTCATCTGTACCCTGCTGGGCGCGCCGCGGGCAGACTGGGAGTTGTTCTCCAACTGGGCAGATGACTTCATGAAGCTCGTCGCGTGGAACATCGTCGAAGACGAGCCGGTGGTCCTGGCCGCCTGGCAACACCTCGACGACTATGTCGACGAGATGATCGATATCCGGCGCAACAATCTGACCGACGATCTGATCTCCGACCTGATCCGTGCCGAAGACGACGGCGACCACCTGACCCACGACGAATTGCTGATGCTGGCCGCCGGGATCCTCGTTGCCGGTACGGACACCACCCGGAACCAGCTGGCCTCGGCCCTGCACGTGTTCTGCGAACACCCCGAGCAGTGGTCGACGCTGGCCAAACGTCCCGATCTGGTCCACAAAGGCGTCGAGGAGGCACTGCGGCACTCACCGATCGGCATCGGCTTGCCGCGCGAGGCCCTGGTCGACGTCGAACTCGACGGGTTGATCATCCCGGCCGGAACCCAGATCATCGCCAATTCCGCTGCCGGGAACCGGGATCCGCGAGTCTTCGATGATCCGGACCGGTTCGACATCGAGCGCGACGACCCGGCGACTGTGCTGTCGTTCGGCAGCGGACTGCACTATTGCCTCGGGTCTCACCTCGCCCGCCTCGAACTCACCGAGGCGATGACGGTCATGTCGACCCGCATGCCGGGCCTGCACCTCGACGGGCCGGCCGTGTGGAAGAGCTTCCTGGGAGTGACGGGTCCGGCCACCTTGCCGGTCGCCTTCGAACCCGGTCACTGACCGGGGGCGCTAGTCCTGCACGTTGACGATCACGCCGACAGCCCCGGAGCCGACGTGTACTGCCAGCACCGGCCCCATGTCGGTCACCACGAGTGAATCGACCTGGGGCAGAAGGGAAGTCAGCGCGGCGCCGATCGACGCGGCGTCATCGTGATTGTCGACGTGGTGCACGGCAATCGACGCAGGCCGGTCACCGACGAGCGTGGCCACCCGCTCGATCATCGCGGCATGCGCCTTGGCCACGGTCCGAATCCGCTGATCCAGCACCAGCCGGCCGTCGATGTCCAACTGCAGCAACGGCTTCAGCGACAACGCGGTGCCCAGCCAGGATGCCGCCGTGCCGATCCGGCCACTGCGGCGCAGGTTGTCGAGCCGATGCACGACGATGAATCCGTGCTGCCGGCCCGATTCCGAACGCGCCCCCGCCTCAACGGCATCCAGGTCGGCACCGGAGGCTGCGGCCCGGGCCGCGGCCAGTGCGACGAACCCGACGCCCATGGCAGCTGACCGCGAATTGATCACGCGCACAGCAGGACCCAATTCGCGACCCACTGCCGCGGCGGAACTGAACGTGCTCGACAGGCCGGCCGACAGATGCACCGCCACCACGCCGTCGCCGCCGCTGTCAGCCAGCGCTTGCCGGTAGACGTCCATCAGATCCGCAGGCGACGCGCCCGAGGTGGACACGTGCGACCGGTCCTGGATGTCCTGTGGGATCGGATCGACCCCGTCCTGGTAATCGACACCGTCCTGCAGCACGTGCAGCGAGACCACCCGGATGTCCCAGCGCTTCAACCCTTCTGGATCAAGCCGGGCCGACGAATCGGTGACCACCACCACGGCCATGGCTAGTCGTCAGTCCGCTGCGACACCACACCGGCCTCGGCCAGCCCCTTGAGCATGAGTTCGGCGACAGCACGATGCGCCTCGAAGTTCCAATGGATGCCGTCCGGATTCGCCCGGCCCGACATCACCTCGTCACCGACGGCGGCTTTCAGGTCGACGATCGGAACCTGGTGTGCGTCAGCCCAATCGGTGATCGCCGACACGGTGGCGTCGCGCCACCGGTGCGAGTTGCCGTAGGTCTCCGCGATGTGCACCGACGGGACCGTCGCCACGAACGGAATACCGGGACGGTTGAAATCGATTGCCGCGCGGGTCTCTTCGAGGTATTCGGCGGTCAGGTGCGCAGGGAGCGCGGGCCGCGCGATCGGCGACAGCCGGGGCTGCACCCAGCCATAGCCGTCCCGCACGATGCGGCGCAGCCACGGCGGGCGCACGTAGCGGATCAGTTCCCGCAGCGCCGTCGGCAACGGCGACGGCAGCGAGTCCATACCGCTGGTCGCGAAGATCACCGCGCCGGCCTTGGGCAACGCCGCCCACGACCTTGGATCCTGGGTAGCGGCCCACCACACGTCACGACAGGTCCAGCCGATCCGGCCGATCAGTTCCAGGTCCCAACCAAGTTGGGAGGCAACGATATTCGGCCAGATGCGCGGATCGTCGGACGGCAGACCGCCGGTCGGTCCGTAGTAGGACAACGAGTCACAGAAGACGAGCAGTACGGGCCGAGTGTCAGAGGACATCATTGGCCACCTGAGCCGAAGCGTTCCACACGTCCAGACGCCACGTCACGGGGTCGTCGTCGGCCAGGCCGGCACTGTGCCCGGACAGCTGGACCCAGCTGGCGTTGCCCATGCCGCCGAGCACCGGCCAGTTGTCCACCGGCAGGTCCAAAAGGGCCGCGGTCAGCGCCGCGATCAGACCGCCGTGCGCGACGAGCACAACCGGGCGGTCGACCTCGTCGACACCCCACTCGGGCAGGTTGCGGAGCTGCTCGGTCACCACCGGCAGGCTGCGGTTCGCCACGTCGACCCGGCTCTCGCCGTTGTGCGGCGCCCAGCGGGCGTCATCACGCCAGGCCAGCCGCGCACCGGGCGCGATGGCATCGACTTCGTGGTGGGTCAGGCCCTGCCAGTCCCCCAGGTGCGTCTCACGCAGCCGCTCGTCGACCGACACCGACATGCCGGCCTGGTCGCCCAGCGTCGTCGCGGTGTCGAGAGCGCGGCGCAGGTCGGAGGAGACGATCACCAGCGGCTGACGCTTGGCCAGGACCTCGGCCGCCGCCACCGCCTGCGCCCGGCCCAGATCACTGAGGTCGGTGTCGAGCTGGCCCTGCATCCGGCTGGTGGCGTTGTACTCCGTCTGGCCGTGACGCAGCAGCAGGAGGCGACGGTTCCTCACTCTCGGCCCTCGGCGGACTCGCCGGACGCGTCGTCACCGTCCGGGTTCACCGGGAGCTCACCGTCCAGGTCGACCTCGATGGCCGGGCAGTCCCGCCACAGCCGGTCCAGCGCGTAGTACTCGCGCTCTTCCTGGTGCTGGATGTGCACCACGATGTCGACGTAGTCGAGCAGCACCCAGCGACCCTCGCGGGCACCTTCGCGACGCGCCGGCTTGTGCCCTGCCCACCGCATCTTCTCCTCGACCTCGTCGACGATGGCGTTGACCTGGCGGTCGTTGGACGCCGAGGCGATGACGAAGTAGTCGGTGATGACCAACTGCTCCGACACGTCGATGACGCTGATGTTCTCGCCGAGCTTGGCTGAAGCCGCGCGGGCGGCGACCGTCGCCATGCTGAGGGCTTCGGGGGTGGCGGTCATGAGTTCTCCTGCTTGTTCGTGGCCTGATAGAGCCCACGTTTGGATACGTATTGGACGACGCCGTCGGGCACCAGGTACCAGATGGGCCGGTTGGCCTGGGCGCGGCGACGGCAGTCGCTCGACGAGATGGCCAGCGCGGGCACCTCGACCAGGCTCAGGGCGTCGGGCGGCAGTTCTTTCTGCGCGTCCTCGATGTGCTTGCCGTCGAGCTCGTAGCCAGGCCGGCTGACCCCGATGAACCGGGCGGTGGAGAACAGCTCCTCCCAGTTCTGCCAAGACAGGATCGAGGCCAGCGCGTCGGCGCCGGTGATGAAGAACAGGTCGGTGTCAGGGTTCTGCCTGGCCAGGTCCCGCAGGGTGTCCTTGGTGTACGTCGGACCGCCGCGGTCGATGTCGACGCGGCTGACCGAGAACCGCGGGTTGGCGGCCGTCGCGATGACCGTCATCAGGTACCGGTCCTCGGCAGCGGTGACGAGCCGGTCCCGCTTCTGCCAGGGCTGCCCGGTGGGCACGAACACCACTTCGTCGAGCTCGAACAGGTCGGCCACTTCACTGGCCGCGACGAGGTGTCCATGGTGGATGGGGTCAAACGTCCCACCCATCACTCCCAGCCTGCGTCGAGTCACGATTCGCCAGCTTACGGCAGTGTTCGGAGCCAACTCGGGGGCAGGACCTCGCCGACTAGACCGGCAGCAGGTTGTCGATCACCGACGCGAGCTGCTTGGC
>NZ_JXST01000009.1 GCF_000878195.1 Mycolicibacterium llatzerense
GTACAGCCATCGGCCGTCGCGGTCGCGGGTGAAGCGGCTGCGCTCGTGCAGGATGTGCCGGCCGCCGTCGTGCACGTACTGGGCGCGGAACTGCACCACGCCGGTCGGGTCGTGTTCGCCACCGGCCTCGGTGTCGACGATCTGTAGCCGGCGCCAGAGCACCTCGGCGTCGAGATCGAGGTCTGTCGGGCGGGTGCTCGGGTGCCACGTCGTCAGCAGGTAATCGACGTCGCCGAGGGCGAACGCGGTGAACCGGGAACGCATCAGAGCGACTGCGGTGGTGGCGGGCCGCTCGCCGCGGTGCAGCGGGCCGCAGCAGGCGGCGTACTCCATCCCGGTATCGCAGCGACACGGTTGACTGTTGGTCGGCACCGAGCAATTCTGCCTGTTCGCAGCCGGTACCGTGGGTAGGTGACCGATCGCCGCCTGCTCCTCGTCAACGGGCCCAACCTGAATCTGTTGGGGACTCGCCAGCCGGAAATCTACGGCTCGACCACCCTGGCGCAGATCGAGCAGGCCGTCACCGACCTGGCGGCACAGCTCGGCTTCTCCGTGCGTGCGGTGCAGAGCAATCACGAAGGTGAACTGGTCGACGCGATTCAGGCGGCGCGCACCGACTGCGTCGGCATCGTGATCAACCCGGCGGCCTACAGCCACACGTCGGTGGCCATCGCGGACGCGCTCACCGCGGCCGAATTGCCGGTTGCCGAAGTGCATTTGAGCAACATCCACAAGCGCGAGGCCTTCCGGCACCACTCCTACGTGTCGGCGGTGGCCGAGACCGTGATCGCCGGCGCCGGGCCCATCGGCTACGAACTGGCGGTGCGGTACCTGGCAGATCGGTTGTCGCGGTGAGTGATCCGACCATCCATCCGCCGGCCGTCCGCCGGGCCGGGTTCCTGGTGGCCGCCGAAGGTGTGCTCGGTTTGATCGGGGCAGCGGTGTACGTGGTGCGCGGGCTGGCCGGCGCCGATCAGCACATCGTCAGCGGATACGGCAACGCGCTGTGGCTGGTGTGCATCTGCGGTGGTGTGCTTGCCGGCGGCTGGGCGCTGATCACCGGGCGACGCTGGGGCCGTGGCATCGGCGTGTTCGCCAATCTGCTGCTGCTGGGAGTCGCGTGGTACGTCTTCCAGTCCGGCCAGTTGCAGTACGCCATCGTCGTCGGGCTGGTGGCGATCGTCACGCTCGGGTTGTTGTTCAGCCCGTCGACCGTGCACTGGATCTCGAAGCAGGACTGAAGGTTTCAGTCGGCGCTCAGCGCGCGCTGGGCGTGGGCCCGGCGGTCTTCGATGACACGGCCGAATTCCTGTAGCAGCACCGGATTTCGCTGCACCACCGTCTCGATGCAGTCCCGCTCGACGTGCACCAGGGTCACTTCGTCGAGCGCCTGCGCGCTGCCGATGACCGGCTGGCGGGTCAGAGTGCTCTGACCGAGATAGCCGCCCTCGTCGAGGATTCCGATCACCGCGCCCGGGTCGTCCGCGGTGCCGGTGGTCAGCTGGATGCGACCGGACACGATGAATCTCATGCCCTCCGGCACCTCGCCGGCGCGCTGGATCGTCTCGCCGATTGCGTAGCGTTCCAACGTTGCGGCCGGGGCCAGCTCGGTCTGCTGCTCGGCGTTCAGCTGCAACGTCGGCGCGATGACCCGGCTGACGGCCTCCGCGAGCCGTTCGGGCGTCGAGAACTCATCTTCGGCTTCGTCCAGGTGCAGGCTCATCCGCCGGGAGGCGTACCAGACCCATTGCAGGAAAAGTGTTTTCGCATCGCCGTCGTCGGCGGGGGAGTGCAGCGGAATGGTGGTCTGATACTCGAGTCCTCCCGCGGGCGTTGCTGACGCGGTGCCTTCCCGGCGCCGCATCGGTAGGTCGCCGGCCAGCCGGGTCAGCATCGCGCACACCTGGTTCGGTGGGTCGTCGAGCGAGAAGATCGTGGTCACGGTGATCGAATGTGCGCTGGCCGGCCGGCTCAGATTGGTGAACGACGCCCCGGCCAGGACCGAGTTCGGCGTGATCCGCAACCCGGAGCCGGTCTCCAGATGTACTGCGCGCCAGTTGACTTCGACCACCCGGCCCCGTGCGGCGGTGGTATCCAGCCAGTCGCCGATCTGGAACGGCTGCTCGAACAACATCAGCAGGCCCGAGATGATCTGGCCCACCGAGTTCTGCAGCGTCAGGCCGATGACGATCGAGGTGATCCCCAGCGCGGTGAACAGGCCACGGACGTTCGCGCCCCAGATGTACGAGAAGATCACCGCGAGCCCGACCGCGATGAGCACGAACCGGGCGACGTCGACGAAGATCGTCGGCACCCGCTTGCGCCAGGTCCCGGCCGGGGCGCCCTGGAACAGTGCGGCGTTCACCCCGGACAGCAGCAGGACCAGCACGACGAACGCGAAAAGCGTTGCGACGGTGCGCACCGAGGTGGATCCAGCCGGGACCTGCCGGGCCTCGGTCAGCAGCAGCAGCAGTGCGCCGATCGGCAGCAGGTAGTTGCGCAATACGGTCACCGGCCGGAGCAGGAAGCTTTGCCTGCGGCGCAGTGCGTGCTGCCATTCGGTGAGCGCGACCAGCCCGATCGGCAATCCGATTGCGATGCCCACGGCCCAGTAGAACCAGGCCGAGGTGAACACGTCGGCGATCACCGCGGTTCCACCAGTCGCCAGATCGGCTCGTCCTGTCCGTCAACCGATATTGTGCCGACGGACGTGAAGGTCATGGTGGCTTGCAGCGCCTGATACACCCGGTCGGTGACGTCGATTCCCGGTTGCGGTGAACCGCTCTTGACCTGGTACGCGACGTTGACCGCCGCACCCCACATGTCGTAGACCACCGAGTGCTGACCGCCGAGGCCACTGCTGACGGTGCCCGTGTCGATGCCGGCCCGCAGGCTCAGGTGGTTGCCGGTTTCACTGTTGAACCGGTCGATGATCCGTTCGCATTCCAGGGCGAAGTCGACGGTCCGCCGGACGTTGTCCAGTCTCGGTACGTTGAGACCGCAGCTGCCCAGGTAGCCGTTGCGGATCGGGCGGCCGCGCTCGATGCCGAGACTGTCTGCGGCCGCGTCGAATTGGCGCTCGATCTCGTTGACCACCGAGAGCGACCCCTGTGACGTCAGCTGCGCCTGCAGCCGGTCCAGCCCCAGGATCTCGGTGAAGATCACCGTGACGTTCTGGTGCTCCTCGGCGACGATCTCCTCGCCCTGCTGGTAGCGCTCGGCGACCGGTTCGGGCATCAGCAGCGCCAAGAGCTTCGCGTTCTCCTTGCGCTGCTCGACGAGGAGCTCTTCCTTGACGGTCAGGCTTCGGCTCATCTCGTTGAAAGCCTCTGTCAGCTCGCCGATTTCGTCTCGCGTCTCGACGGGGACGGTGACGTCGTAGTCGCCCGCGCTGATCCGCTGCGCGCCGGCTTCGAGCCGGCGGAGCGGCCGGACGAAAAGCTGGGCCAGGAACATCGCCGCGATGCAGACGGCGAAGATGATCCCGACGGTCGTCAGCACCATGGTCCTGGTGAATGCGGTCTCCCGCTGGAAGGCCTCCGAGGTGTCGATCTTGCCGATGATGGTCCAGTGCAGTTCGGCGTCGGGAATCACGATGGGCGCGTAGGCCAGTAGCACCTCGTGGCCCAGATAGTCGGTGGCCAGTCGGGTTCCCGATTCACCGCGCAGGGCCTGCCGGTTGGTGTCCGGCGGCACGGGCTGCACCAGGGTGGTGCCGCCCAATTGGATGGCCCGAGCGGCGACGTCGGCCGGCGTGCCCGCCGCGACGACGTCGCGCTTGTAGGCCTGCGGATCCTGCAGGAACATCCGGGAGTCCGAACGCATCAGATCGTCGGGTCCGACCAGGAAGACCTCGCCGGTATTGCCCAGGCCAGATTCGTTCCAGCGCTTGTCGAACGTCATCAGGCGGTTGATCTTCGAGACGGGGAACTGCAGGGCCAGCACGCCCATCGCGCGCCCCGCGGTCACGATCGGCGTGACCATCCAGGCGGTGGGTTCGTTCTCCGCCGGCTGGTACACCTCGAAATCGGTGATGCCGACGTAGTCGACGGCGTTGGCGGACATCGCTTTCTCGTATGCGCCACGGAGTTTGGAGCCGCTGTACGGTCCGGTCAGGATGTTCGTGCCCAGGTCGACGTCCTTGTACGCGGTGTAGACCATGTTGCCGCGGTTGTCGAGCAGGATGGCGTCCTGAAATTCGAAGCGGCCCACGATCTCCCGGAAGAAGTCCTGATACCGGGCATTGGCCGCCGACCAGGTGCTGCCGTCGCGGGCGTCGTCGACCTTGATCGCCGTGTCGTCGTTCTTCCGGACGGCGGTGTAGTTCGCCTGCAGATACCGCTGGGGGTTCTCCCGCGGGAGCAGTTGATCGACGTTCAGCTTGGCGCCGCTGGACTGCTGCACCTGGTTGAGAAAGGTGTTGGTGTAGTAGTCGGTGATCGCCTGGGACTGGGCCGGGCTGATGGGCTTGTCGGCCAGTGCGTCGAAGCCCGCGGTGAAGTCCGCCAGTGCGGCTTGGGTGTGGGCGCCGCGCGCGTAGATGATCATCGAGTTCCTCAGATCAGTCAGCTGATCCTTGAGCTCGCGGGACTGGGACTGCCGAAGTTCGGTGAGCCGGTTCAAGACCGAGTCCCGCAGCGAGGCGCGGCCGGCCCAGAACCCGATGACACCGACGACGGTCGCTGCCACGATGGTGCACAGCACCAGCATCACCACGAGCTTGGACTGGATGCTCACCTTGGACAGCAGTTGCCGACGCTGGAATCGCATTGCCGTCCCTCCGGTTGACCCGGGCGCAGATTAACACCGTTGGGGCGGGTGTGACCCTGGTGTTTGAAAGGTCAGCCCTGGGCCAATGCGGTCAGCTCCGGGCCGGACACCCGGTAGGTCGTCCACTCGGACTGCGGTGTGCCGCCGACCTCGTCATACAGCGCGATGGCGTTGACATTCCAGTTCAGCACCGCCCACTGCAGCCGTGTGTACCCGCGCTCGACGCATTCGGCCGCCAACGTCGACAGCAGCTTGCGGGCCAGGCCGCGGCGCCGGAAGTCGGGGCGCACGAACAGGTCCTCGAGGTAGATGCCGGAGACGCCGTCCCACGTGGAGAAGTTCAGGAACCACAGGGCGAACGCCGCCGGCCGGCCGTCGACCTCGACGAAATGCCCCGAAACGGCGGCCTGGCCCGACTCGGCGCCGCCGAACAACGCGGTCCGAATCTGGGCTTCGGTCACCGTGCACTGGTCGGCGGCCTTCTCGAAGGCGGCCAGTTCGTGGATCATCGCGGTGATCTCGACTTCGTCGCCCGGTTGGACTGGGCGGATGATCGTTGTCATTTGTCGTACTCCGTCATTGTTCCACTTGTAGTGCGGTCAGCATCGTCCTGAATTTTGTTGTGGTCTCGGTGACTTCGTCATCGGGGTCGGACTCGGCGACGATACCGCCGCCGGCGCGGGCATCGATGGACAGCCGATCCGCGGCCAGCTGGCCGCACCGGATCGACACCACCCACCGGCCGTCTCCGACACTGTCGCACCAGCCGACCGCGCCGGCGTAGAACCCGCGGTCGCCCTCCAACTCGGCGATCAGCCGGGCCGCCGCCGCGGTGGGGACCCCGCCGACCGCCGGTGTCGGGTGCAGCGCGATGGCCAAATCCAGTGCGGTGGTGGAGGGTTCGCGCAGACGTCCCACGATGGGTGTGCTCAGATGCCAGACGGCCGTGGTGGCGCTGACCTGTGGCTCGGCGGCGATGTCGAGTTCACTGCACAGCGGTTCGAGCGCCTCGCGCATGATGTCGACCACCAGCTGATGCTCATGCCGGTTCTTGGCCGACGCCGCGAGCGCGGCGCCGTTGGCGGCGTCCGTCTCCGGGTCGGCGGACCGCGGCGCCGACCCGGCGAACGGCTTGCACGTGACCATGTCGCCGCGGCGGGCCACCAACAGTTCCGGGCTCGCGCCGAGCAACGCGGTGCCGGAGTATGGCGGACCGGCCGCGCTGAGATCGGTGAAAAATGCTGTGGCGCTGCGATCTTCGGCGAGGCGGGCCAGCACTGCATACGGATCCAGCGCGTCCTCGGCGACCAATTGCAGCGCCCGGGCCAGCACCACCTTGTGCAGGCCTGTCGACGGATCGCGCAGGGCCTGCACCGCGGCGGCCACCCGGGCCCGGTGCTCATCGGGGGACGGCAGGCTGGCCGCGATCCGGACTGCCGGCAGTCGGTCGTCGGTGAAGGGCAGGGCATCGGCATAGGTGACGGCGGCCGGCGCCATCAACGCGGCTGGGGAGCCCAGGTCAAAGGGCAAGGCGCCCACAAGAATCGGCACGTCGTCGTCGGCCAGCGCCCGCCGTGCGTCGTCCAGATCTGAGAACGCCTCGGCAGGCCCTTCGGCCAGCATGACCCCATCGGGGCCTGCCAGTACAAAGACCGGGTTCACTCGGGCAGGCACGGGTTGGGGTGGCCGGTCAGACCGAGCGCGACGAGCTGGCGCACGCCATGCTCGAAGCCGCACACCGAGATCGAGGCCGCCGCCATGGAGATCCGGATGCCGTCGGTGATCGGAAGCTCCATCCAGCGGGTCATCACCGCGCGCGAGAAGTGACCGTGCCCGACGAACACGACGTCGCGCGTCGCCAGGTGCTCCAGGGCCAGTGCCACGGCCCGGTCGGCGCGGGCGCTGACGTCGGCCAGGCTCTCGCCGCCGGGGCAGCCGTGCGTCCACACCAGCCAGTCGGGGACCTGCTCGCGAATCTGCGGGGTGGTGAGGCCCTCGTAATCGCCGTAGTCCCACTCGGCCAGTAGTTCGGTGGTCTCGGCGACGTCCAGCCCGGCGAGTTCGGCGGTGACGACGGCGCGTTGGCGCGGGCTGCTGATCACCAGCGGATCGTCGAGCTTCAGTTCGGCCAGTGCCGAGGCGGCGCTGCGGGCCTGCTGCCGGCCTTCCTCGGTCAGTTCCAGGTCGGTGCGTCCGGTGTGCCGGCCGCTGCGCGACCATTCGGTCTGCCCGTGGCGAAGCAGGAGCAGCCGGTGTTTTGACGGGTCGGCTGCGGTACTCACGTCCGAGATTCTGCCCCACGGTGAGCGGCGCCACATGGCCGCGTGTCAGGATGGGCACCGTGACGCGGGTACTTGCGGTCGCCAACCAAAAGGGTGGCGTCGCAAAAACGACAACAGTGGCTTCTCTGGGTGCAGCGCTGACCGAGGAAGGCCAGCGGGTTCTGCTTGTCGACCTCGATCCGCAGGGCTGTCTGACCTTCTCCCTCGGCCAGGATCCGGACAAGCTGCCCGTGTCGGTGCACGAGGTGCTGCTCGGTGACGTGGAACCCGACACTGCGCTGGTCTCGACCGCCGAAGGCATGACGCTGCTGCCGGCCAACATCGACCTGGCCGGCGCCGAGGCCATGCTGCTGATGCGGGCGGGCCGGGAGTACGCGCTCAAACGCGCGCTGGCGAAGATCGCCGACCAGTTCGACGTGGTCATCATCGACTGCCCGCCGTCGCTGGGTGTGCTGACCCTGAACGGTCTGACGGCCGCCAACGACGTCGTCGTGCCGCTGCAGTGCGAGACGCTGGCCCACCGCGGTGTCGGCCAGTTCCTGCGGACCGTCACCGACGTGCAGCAGATCACCAACCCCGACCTGCGGCTGCTGGGCGCGCTCCCGACGCTGTACGACGCCCGCACCACGCACAGCCGGGATGTCCTGCTCGACGTGGCCGACCGCTACAGCCTCGTGGTGCTCGCCCCGCCGATCCCGCGGACGGTGCGGTTCGCCGAGGCCAGTGCCTCCGGTTCGTCGGTGCTCGCGGGCCGAAAGAACAAGGGCGCCATCGCTTATCGCGAGCTGGCGTCGGCTCTGCTGAAACACTGGAAGAAGAACAAGGCGCTGCCCGTCTTCACCCCTGACGTGTGATCGGTCGGGTCACTGACCCAACGCGACCAACTGGCTGCCCCGCTGCTCCAGCAGCGTCGGGCCCGCCATGGCGGGAATGACCGCGGTGTTGACCGGTTGCCGGGCCAGCGCGATGTGCGTCTGGCCGGCGCCGCTCAGCGCGTCGAAGGTGTCGTAGCCGCTGGTCACCGGAACCAGCAGATGCCCGGCCAGCATGGTGGCCGGGCCGATCGGTGCCTGCCCGCCCTGCGCGCTGACGGTGTACCGGTAGCGCAGCCCGTTGGCATCGAAGACCAGCACCGAATCGCCCGTGTACCAGGTGACGACGTCACCGACGCGAGTCGTCGCGGTCACCGGCGTCGGGGGATGCGGCAGCAAGGTGCTGGCGATGGTGTTGCCGGTTTCGTCGATGATGTTCACGCACGGCTGCGGCGTCGGCACGTAGATTGCCGCCTTGGTCTCTGACACCGCGATCACCTGCGCGTCGGAGTCCACGCTGACGCCGGGCAGTGCCACGCGCTTGACGTCCGGCTGGTCCTCTTCCTTGGCTGCCTTGAGCAGCGTCAGCCGCAGGTCGTTCTGCTTGGGGCAGGCCTCCATGACGGCCACCGACGACGGGCTGGCCGCGGCGGACGTCAGTCGGCACAGGGGAGAGGCCGGCACGCCGGGTTTGACGACTGCGTCGAGGTAGCCGTAGCTGATCATCCGCACCAGGTCGGAGCGCCACTGCTCGAGCCGGCTGTCGCCGTACGACAGGATCGTCGTGTCGTCGGTGGACAGCTTGACCTCGGCATCGGCCAGGCTGCTGCGGGCCGGGCCGCGTCGCCCGGTGCTCGCATCGATGGCGCTGGCCTGTCCGCAGCCGCGCCCGTCGGGATACACCGCCACCGCGAATTGGTAGACGGTGGTGACGCCGCACAGCTCGAGGTCGCGCGAGTAGCTCCACAGGGTGTTGCCGGTGACCGGGTCGCGACCCTGCATCTCATCGCCATTGCCGGTCACCACGACGCCGCCGACGACCGCCGGACGAGTGGTCTTGCCGCTGGCCGCGGTCCACAGTTCATGCAGCGCTGTGGGCACCGTCTTCGCGGCATGCAACGCCGGGATGGGGCGTTCGGCGGGCCGGCTGACGGTGGCCCGCGCGTCGCTGTTCCACCAGATCACCGCTGCGCCGACGGCGACCACCACCGCGATGGCCGCGGCGGCGATCAGATCAGCTTTGGTACGTCGTTCCGGTTTGACCATAGGGCTCGGGCGGCCTGCGGCTACTCGGCTGCAGGCGCTGCGACGGCCGGGGCTTCAGTGGCCGCCCCAGCTGTGGCCTTGCTCGGACGACGACGCCGGCGGCGGCGACCCGAGTGGGTCGACTCGGCGGGGCTGTCGCCTTCCGGTGCACTGCCTTCGGCGGTCTCGCCTTCGGCGGCTCCGGATGCCTCGACATGGCCGGTGGCCGACTCGCCGGCGCGGGTGCGGCGGCGGGCCCGGCTGCGGCCACGGGCCGGGCGGTCCTTGTCGGTGCTGGACTCGCGCTTGAGCTCGGGGTCGGCCGAAGAGCGAGGGGCCTTCTTCTCCGATTTCACCCGGGACGTACCGACCGAGCCGGTGACGTCGGTCGGGATGTCCAGCTCTTCGTACAGGTGCGGCGACCGGGAGTAGGTCTCGGCCGGGTCCGGGCAGTCCAGGTTGAGGGCCTTGTCGATCATCGTCCACCGGGTCAGCTCGTCCCAGTCCACCAGCGTGACCGCGATACCGGTCTTGCCGGCGCGACCGGTGCGGCCGATGCGGTGCACGTAGGACATTTCGTCCTCGGGGATCTGGTAGTTGATGACGTGCGTGATGTCGTCGATGTCGATGCCGCGGGCTGCGACGTCGGTGGCTACCAGGACGTCGATTTCTCCGTTGCGGAACGACTTGAGGGCCTTCTCGCGGGCGATCTGGCCCAGGTCACCGTGGACGGCGCCGACCTTGAAGCCGCGCTCGGCGAGCTCGTCGGACACCTTCTGGGCGGTGCGCTTGGTGCGGGTGAAGATCATGGTCGCGCCGCGGCCGTTGGCCTGCAGGATGCGACTGACCATCTCCACCTTGTCCAGCGCGTGGGCGCGGTAGACGTACTGCTTGGTGGAGTCGTGGGTGGCCGCCGAGTGCGGGGCCTCGGCCCGGATGTGCGTCGGCTGGTTCATGAAGGTGCGGGCCAGCGTGATGATCGGGTCCGGCATGGTGGCCGAGAACAACATCGCCTGCCGGGAATCCGGGGTCAGGCGCAGGATGCGCTCGATGTCGGGCAGGAAGCCCAGGTCCAGCATCTCGTCGGCCTCGTCGAGGACCAGGACGCTCAGGCCGCCCAGCTGCAGGTGGCCCTGCTGGGCCAAATCCAGGAGCCGGCCCGGGGTGCCGACGATGACGTCGACGCCTTGGCGCAGGGCTTCGATCTGCGGCTCGTAGGGACGGCCACCGTAGATGGCTTCGACGCGGAGTTTGCGTTCCCCGGACTCGCCGGCCCTGAGGTGTTTGCCGGCCATCGTCAGATCGCCGTACACCTGGATGCAGAGCTCACGGGTGGGGACCACGACGAGGGCGCGGGGGGTGCCGGTCAGCGGCAGCGACGGATCGGAGGCGACGCGGTGCAGCAGCGGCACGCCGAACGCCAGGGTCTTGCCCATACCGGTGCGGGCCTGGCCGATGAGGTCGTCGCCGGCCAGTGCCAAGGGGAGGGTCAGCTCCTGGATGGCGAACGGGTGGTGCTTGCCGTCCTCGGTCAATGCCTGGACGATTTCGTCCCGAACACCGAGGTCAGCGAAGGTTTTTTCTTCTGTGATCGTTGCAGTTAAAGCGGTCATGAGGTGGCGTGGATGCCTTCCAGTGTCATCGGAGTCAGTGCTCGCTGTTGTTCCACGCGCGCACGAGTCTGACGACAAACACTTGGGGCCCTCGGGGCGATTCTGCCGAATTCAGCCGGGTTTCCGGCGAGCTGGAGAACCGCCTACCGCGTAGGTCGCGGATGGAGGCGGGCCAACACGTGCACGCACATTTCCTTGGTCGCAGCCTGTCTCGCTCTACGGAAACGGCTACAGCCGAGACTATTGTAGCTGGTCGCGTCGCCGGTCGGCTGTGACGCGAGTCGCGGTCTAGAGTTGGGGCCATGCCTTCGACGTCCCAGGCGCAGCCCGAGCAGACGGCAACTCCGGTGCAGCCGGCGGTGTCCGGTGATCATCCCGGTATCAACGAGTTGTTCGCGTTGTTGGCCTACGGGGAGGTCGCCGCGTTCTACCGGTTGACCGAGGAGGCGCGGATGGCGCCGAACCTGGCCGGCCGCATCAACCTGGCGCGGATGGCCGCTGCCGAGATGGGCCACTTCGACGTGTTGCGCGAGGCCTTGCTGCGTCGTGGCGTCGACGTCGTCCCTGCGATGACGAAATACGCTCCGGCACTGGAGAATTACCATCGGCTGACGACTCCGAGCACCTGGCTGGAGGCGTTGGTCAAGACCTACGTCGGCGACGCCCTGGCGGCGGATTTCTACCTGGAGATCGCCGGGTCGCTGCCCGCAGAGGCAGCCGACGTGGTTCGTGCGGTGCTGTCGGAAACCGGCCACTCCCAGTTCGTGGTGGCCGAGGTGCGGGCCGCGGTCGGCGCCAGCGACCGGCAGCGGCACCGGCTGGCGCTGTGGTCGCGGCGGCTGCTGGGGGAGGCGATCACCCAGGCGCAGTTCGTGATGGCCGAGCACGACGAGCTCGTCGACCTGGTGCTGTCCAGTGGCGAGGGCCTGACCCAGATGACCGAGTTCTTCGAGCGCCTGCAGGAGACACACAAAAACCGGGTACGCGAACTCGGCCTCGGCTGAGCTCACGCACCCGGTTCTGTGGTGCCGTGGTGACTACTTCGTGCAGGTGGTGATCAACGTGTTGTTGTTCTGCGCGGCGACCGCTGCGCCCGACCCATCGCTGATCGAGCAGTTCAGCTGACCGGTGACGCTGGTGGCGGTCACCGAGCTCAGCGAGACGCCCGGGTTCAGGGTGATCGTCTTGGCCCACGGCAGGGACACATTGACGTCCGTCTGCAGCGCGCCCTGTCCGTCTGTGTAGATGACCGTGACCAGGTCCAACAGCGATTTGTTGCCGGTGATCCGGTACGTCACCGTGTTCGGGACGGGCGCCGCGGGTACGGCCGCCGGATCGACCGGCGGGACGGCCTCGGCCGTCGGGGCCGGTGCGGTCGGGGTGACGGTCGTGACGGTCTCGGGCGCCAGTGACGCCGATGGCGGCGCGGCGGTCACCCGGGGGCGCGGAGCCGCTGACGGCGCTGCTGCGGCCGACGGCGCGGCGGACTGGCTGGTGCTGGGCGGGGTGATCGGCGCGGTGACCGGGCCGCTGTCGCCGCCGCCGAGGATCACGACGGTGCAGATGACCGCGACCAGCAGGATGGCGCCGGCGACGCCGGCCACCCACACCCAGCGCCGATCGATGGCGTCGTCGTACTCGTAGATCTCGTCGTCGTCGTAATCGTCGTACGCCGCGTCGGCATCACTGCCGGCGTAATCGGCGTCGGCCGCCGTGAACCGGTCGGTGTCGCCGTAGGTGCTGGTGTACTCGCCGGTGGGGCGGTCGGCCAGATCGGTGGCCGAACTGTACGAGCCGTACCCGGTGCTGGAGCCGTAGCCGTAGTTGGCGCTGCCGTAGCTGTGGCCGCGGTCGTAACCCTGGTAGCTGGGGGTGTCCCCGTAGCCGTCGGTGGACGCCCCCGACGGTGCTGAATATCGCGAATATGTCCTGCTCATGGCGACTTTCCCCGGTCGAGTTTCACTTACCTCGTCGATGCTAGTGGTGTGAAAGTTACGGATGAGGTTGGCTCGCTGGCCATCGGATAACGGTCGGGACTCGGTTGGGTCCACCGCGCCGAGACGACCCGTCGCGACCTCGCAAAGTGGTGTCGGCGGGCGGGGATTTCCAGGCGGCAACTGTGACGACGTCGTGACCTCGACGGCGCGTCCCGCCGGTCCGCCACCGGCACCCACGTACATGGTTCGCCTAGCGCGAACGTGCCCGCGGGTACCGCGGCCACCGTCGTCCACTAGCCTCCTGAGGAGAGTTCTATTGCAGCTCGAATGAAGTCTTGAAACGAATGAAAGGGGTCAGCGTGGAGGTCAAGATCGGGGTCACCGACAGCCCGCGCGAACTGTTCCTCAACAGCGCGCAGACTCCGGAGGAAGTGGAGGCGTTGGTCACCGACGCGCTCGCCAAGGAGTCGGGCGTCCTGGCGCTGACTGACGAGAAGGGTCGCCGGTTCCTGGTGCAGACCGCCAGGATCGCCTACGTCGAGATCGGTGCGGCCGACGTCCGCCGGGTCGGCTTCGGCGTCACCGGCAAGGACTGACTACTGCCGCAAGCAAAAAACTGCCCCTCTCCGTTCGGAGAGGGGCAGTTTTGTTTGGTTCGAGCCGCGTCAGCGGGTGAGTGGAACGTGTGACAGCCCGCCCCAGGCGAACTGCACCGTGCCGTCGACGGCCGCATCCTTCGAGATCGGGCGGTCGTTGTTCAGCCAGTAGCGGGCGCAGTCGACGCTGATCGCGACCAGGCCGACGGCGATCATCCGAGCGCGGTGCGCTTCCAGGCCCGAGTCGCTGCTGACCAGGTCGAACACCGCATCGGTGCACGAGTCGGTGGCCACCTTGACCTGTGCCGACACCTGCGGCTCGGTGACGTAGTCGTTCTCGAAGATCAGCCGGTAGCCCTGGCTGTCGTGCTCGATGAAGTCGAAGAACGCCTCGACGGCGGCACGCAGGCGCAGCCGGTTGTCGGTGGTGGTGCTCAACGCCCCGCGGACACCCTGCAGCAGGTTGTCGACGTGCCGCTGCAGCACCGCCAGGTACAGCTCGAGCTTCGACGAAAAGTGTTGGTACAGGACGGGTTTGCTCACACCGGCGCGCTCGGCGATCTCATCCATGCCGGCGGCGTGGTAGCCGCGGTCCACGAAGACGTCGCTGGCCGCGATCAGCAGCTGGCCGCGTCGCTCGTCCCGGGGCAGTCGGTTGCCCCGCCGATTCGTGGTCGGGCCGCCCTGCGCGCCGTCAGTTCCGGCTTGCGTGCCTCTGGCGTCAGAGGTGTTGGCAACCTCGCTCATCACGTCCTCAATCTGGCATTGTCCGGCACACATGTCCGTGACCAACTGTTCAGGGACCGGTCCGGACCCTGGTGTTCATGGCCGCCCAACCTGTTGTTCAGGTTGACCGACCCGGCAGTTTATCGCCACGACACTACTACCGTTAGTTCGCGGCATTCGCGTGCTACCAGCGGTTCGGCGATTGTGTCTGCCGCACTTGAACGCCCGGTGGCGTGCCATGTCCGGCGTTCGCCCAGCTCTATGCCATCCTGGTTCCGTGACCTACGACCCGGGCCGAGGCACCGGTCGCGTCCCTGTGGTGCGCAATGAGTGGCGTGAGCCTTTGCGCGCGCAGCGAGATCCGGTGGCCGAGGACTCAGGGCGGCTCCGATCCAATCGGGACGATCGGCAGCAGTGGCGCAAGCAGTCCTGGCTGGGTCGTTTCGTGTCCACGTACGGGTGGCGCGCATACGCTCTGCCGGCGCTGGCCATCGTCACCGGAATGGTGGTCTACCAGGGCATCTCCGGTCCCAAGCCGATCACGCCGGCGCACCCGCACGTACCGCTGGTCGGTCAGCCCACCATCAATTCGGCGAGCACCGCGATCGTCGGCGCACCGCCCAAGGGCCTGACCCAGTTCGACGTCAACCTGCCCACCGGCATCCTCCCGGACGGCGGACCGTTCACCGAGGCCGGCGCCAAGGCCTGGCATGTCGTGCCGGGCACCACCCCCAAGATCGGTCAGGGCGCCACCAAGTCGGTGACCTACACCGTCGAGGTGGAGGACGGCGTCGACACCACCAGCTTCGGCGGTGACGAGGCGTTTGCCCGGATGGTCGCCGAAACCCTCGCCAACCCGAAGAGCTGGACGCACGACGGGAAGTTCGCCTTCACGCGACTCGACGCGTCGTCGCCGGAGAACCCCGACTTCCGGGTGTCCCTGACCTCGCCGATGACGGTGCGTGAGGGCTGCGGCTACGACATCCCGCTGGAGTCGTCGTGCTTCAACCCGGCGTACTTCCCGGCCGACGGCGGCAAGGCCCAGTCCCGCGTGTTCATCAACGAGGCGCGCTGGGTGCGCGGTGCCGTGCCGTTCCAGGGCGACATCGGCTCCTACCGCCAGTACCTGATCAACCACGAGGTCGGGCACGCCCTCGGCTTCCGGATGCACGAGCCGTGCGGCGACAACGGCGGGCTGGCGCCGATCATGATGCAGCAGACCTTCTCGACCAACAACAACGACGACGCCAAGTTCGACCCGGAGTCCGTCAAGGCGGACGGCAAGACCTGCCACGTCAACTCCTGGCCGTACCCCATTCCCTGACCCCCGCGAGCGGCCGTCGAGCGGCCCAGAAATGTACGGCGAAGCGGCTCACTACTGTTGAAGGCATGGCGACCCCGTTGCCGCCGCTGGTGCAGCCGGCGGCCGAACTCACCCGTGACGAGGTGGCACGGTACAGCCGCCACCTGATCATCCCGGACCTCGGGGTCGACGGGCAGAAGCGGCTGAAGAACGCCCGGGTGCTCGTGATCGGTGCCGGGGGACTGGGTTCCCCGACACTGCTCTATCTTGCGGCGGCCGGCGTCGGCACCATCGGCATCGTCGAGTTCGACGTCGTCGACGAATCGAATCTGCAGCGCCAGATCATCCACGGCCAATCCGACGTCGGCCGGCCCAAGGCCCAGAGCGCCCGCGAGTCGATCCTCGAGATCAACCCGCTGGTCACCGTCAATCTCCACGAGTTCCGGCTCGACACCGACAACGCGGTGCCGCTGTTCGAGCAGTACGACCTGATCCTCGACGGCACCGACAACTTCGCCACCCGCTACCTCGTCAACGACGCCGCGGTGCTGGCCCACAAGCCCTACGTCTGGGGCTCGATCTACCGGTTCTCCGGCCAGGTGTCGGTGTTCTGGGAGGACGCCCCCGACGGCCGCGGGCTCAATTACCGCGACCTCTACCCGGAGCCCCCGGCCCCGGGCACGGTGCCGTCGTGCGCCGAGGGCGGGGTGCTGGGAATTCTCTGCGCCTCCGTCGCCTCGGTGATGGGTACCGAGGCCATCAAGCTCATCACCGGCATCGGCGAGTCGCTGTTGGGCCGGCTGATGATCTACGACGCGCTGGACATGACGTACCGCACCATCGGGATTCGCAAGGATCCGGCGACGCCGAAGATCACCGAGCTCATCGACTACGACGCGTTCTGCGGCGTGGTCTCCGACGAAGCAGCCGAAGCGGCGGCCGATTCGTCCGTCACCCCGGCAGAGCTGCGGCAGCTGCTCGACTCCGGCAAGCCCGTCGCGCTGATCGACGTGCGGGAACCCGTGGAGTGGGCCATCAACCACATCGAGGGCGCCGAACTGATTCCCAAGTCGACCCTCGACTCCGGGGCCGGGTTGGCCCGGGTGCCGCAGGACCGAATTGCGGTGCTGTACTGCAAGACCGGGATCCGGTCGGCAGAGGCCCTGCTCGCCCTGAAGCAGGCCGGATTCGCCGACGCGCTGCACCTGCAGGGCGGAATCGTGGCGTGGGCCAGGCAACTCGAACCCGACATGGTCATGTACTGACACATTGGGGCGAGCGAAGCGACGGGATGGACACGCGGGGCGAGCGAAGCGACGGGAGAAGGCTGCGTCCGGCCGGGCACACCTTAGTCTGATCGGGTGACCGTCGACCGTCCCCCCGAACATGTGCTTACGGCGTTCGGCCTGACCGGTCTCCGGCCGGTCCCACTCGGCTCGAGCTGGGAGGGCGGCTGGCGCTGCGGCGAGGTGGTGCTGTCCATGGTCGCCGACAATGCCCGGGCCTCCTGGTCGGCGAAAGTGCGCGAGACGCTGTTCGTCGACGGCGTCCGGCTGGCCCGTCCCGTGCGCGCGACGGACGGGCGCTACGTCGTCGCCGGCTGGCGCGCCGACACGTTTGTCACCGGCACCCCTGAACCGCGTCACGACGAGATCGTCTCGGCCGCGGTGCGGTTGCACGAGGCGACCGCCAAGCTCGAGCGTCCGCGCTTCCTGACGCAACCGCCCGCCGTGCCGTGGAGCGACGTCGACGTGTTCATCGCCGCCGACCGCGCCGCCTGGGAAGACCGGCCGCTGCAGTCGTTGCCGCCAGGTGCCCAGGCGGTGCCGGGTACCTCGGATGGCCGCCGGTCGGTCGAACTGATCAATCAGCTTGCGTCCCTGCGCAAGCCGACGCGCAACCCGAGCCAGCTGGTGCACGGCGACCTCTACGGCACGGTGCTGTTCGCCGGCACCGCCGCGCCCGGCATCACCGACATCACGCCGTACTGGCGGCCGGCATCGTGGGCCGCGGGCGTGGTCGTTGTCGACGCGCTGTCGTGGGGCGAGGCCGACGACGGTCTCATCGAACGCTGGGCGTCGCTGCCCGAGTGGCCACAGATGCTGTTGCGCGCCTTGATCTTCCGGCTCGCGGTCCATGCCCTGCACCCGCGGTCGACGGCGGCGGCCTTCCCCGGTCTGGCCCGTACCGCAGCCTTGGTGCGACTGGTTCTCTAGCCTGCTCGCCGCCATTCGAATGGCAGCGTGCCCCGTTCGGTGAGAAAGTTACCTCGCATGACGGCTGTTGAACCCACCACCGACGGGACCTACCAAGACAGGATCGTTGCGGTCGAACCCGGCGGCAACGAGTTCATCGCCGAGGCGGACCGGCACGGCAAGCCGAGTCAGCTGTTCTGGACGTGGACGTCACCCAACATGGAATTCGCGACGGTGTTCGTCGGCATGCTGGCCGTCCTCGCGTTCGGCATGAGCTTCTGGCAGGCGGTCGCCGGGATCATCATCGGTACCGGCCTGGGTGCCATCGCGCACTATTTCCTGTCCGCGCGTGGACCGCTGCACGGCGTGCCACAGATGGTACTGGGACGAATGGCGTTCGGGTTCAAGGGAAACGCACTGCCCGCGACGTTGATGTCGATCACCGCGGGCGTCGGCTGGTTTGCCACCAACAGTGTCAGCGGTGCGTTTGCCCTGTCCACCCTGTTCGGCTTCGGGCCACTGATCGGCCTGATCATCATCGTGGTGTTGCAGACCGCGTTCGCGTTCTTCGGCCACAATCTGGTGCAGGCGTTCGAGCGCTGGTCGTTCCCGGCGCTCGTCATCGTCTTCGGCGCGGCATCGGTGGGAATTTTCGCGCACGCGGATCTGGGTGCGCCGGCGCCGTCGGGCGGGGTTGGCGGACTCGGGGGCTTCCTGCTCACCGTCGGTACCGCGTTCGGTTACGCGGCCGGCTGGACCCCGTACGCCGCGGACTACACCCGCTATCTGCCGTCGGCGGTGTCCACTTTCGCGACGGGGTTCTTCGCCTCCACCGGGTTGTTCGTGTCGTGTGTGGCCCTGGAGATCGTCGGGGCGGCATCGACGACTGTCGGAGTGGCGAGCCTGGGCAATCCGACCGGGTCGTTCACCGCCGAGCTTGCGCCCTTGCTGGCCAAGGCGACACTGATGGCCATCGCGGTCGGTGCGATCGCCGCCAATGCGCTCAATGTCTATTCTGGGGCAATGGCTTTCGTGACCATCGGGATCACGTTGCCGCCACACATTGCGCGGGCTCTGGTGACCGTCTTCTTCGGCGTGGCCGGTTTCCTGATCGCCTGGTGGGCGTTGCCCGATGCCGCGCACAGCTATGAAGCGTTCCTGCTGGTGATCGCCTACTGGATCGGCCCCTGGCTGGGTGTGGTCTTCGCCGATCAGTATCTGCGCCGCGGGCAACAGATCGCCGGGTATCTCTACGACCGCTCGTACTCGAACTGGCCCGGGCTGTTGTCCTTCGCGCTGGGGCTGGGACTGTCGGTGTTGTTGTTCTCCAACCAGGAGAAGTTCGTCGGCTATATCGCCCAGGCGGTGCCGAAACTCGGCGACATCACCTTCTTCGTCGGCTTCCTCATCTCCGGTGCCGCCTACCTGGTGCTGTGTCGATCGAAAATCGCCGCGGAACGCGCCGTCATATGACCCCCGAACAGATGCTCGACGTCGCGGTCGCTGAAGCGCGAACTGGGCTGGCCGAGGGTGGTATTCCGATCGGTGCGGCGTTGTTTCGAGCCAATGGCGAACTCCTGGGTGCCGGCCACAACCGTCGGGTGCAGAACGATGATCCCTCGGTGCACGCCGAGACCGACGCATTCCGTGCGGCCGGACGTCAGCGCGGCTACCGCTCGACCATCATGGTGACGACGCTCTCGCCGTGCTGGTATTGCAGCGGACTGGTGCGGCAATTCGGCATCGGCGCGGTGGTGATCGGGGAGGCCCGCACGTTCCGCGGAGGTCATGATTGGCTGGCCGAACATGGTGTGGCGGTCACGGTTTTGGACGACGAGCGGTGCGTGGCGATGATGGCAGAGTTCATCAGCGCCCGCCCCGAATTGTGGGCGGAGGATATCGGCGAATGAGTGTCATTGCGACAGTGGACATTTCCCGCTGGTATGCCGGCGGAGCCGAGGCTGACGCGTTGGCCGCCGAAGTCGACGAAGGTTTGCAGCGAGCCGGTTTCATCGTGGTCACCGGTCACGGGGTGGACCAGGGATTGGCGGCTGCGGTTCGCGCGGCCAGCCGGGAATTCTTCGCGTTGTCCGAGGAGGTGAAGCGGCAGTACTCGGTGCCGGTCGGCGGACACGGCTGGATCGGCCCGGGTGCCGAGGCCAACGGTTACGCCGAGGGCACCGAGACGCCACCGGATCTCAAAGAGAGCTTCAGTCTGGGCGCGGAGACATCGACCGGGGATCCGGAGGTGGATCGAATCTGGTTCGCCCCCAACGTATGGCCCGCAGAAGTGCCCGCATTGCAGACGTTGGTGGATGAATACACCGCCCAGATGCGCCGGCTGTCCGACGATCTGCTGGCCCTGTTTGCGCACGCGCTGGGGTTGCCGGCGAATCCTTTTGCCGCGCTGGCAGATCGGCCGACGTGGACGATGAACATCAACCACTACCCACCGGTGAGCGTGGTGGGTGAACCCGAGCCTGGACAGTTCCGCATCGGCCCGCACACCGATTTCGGCACCGTCACGGTGCTCGACCGGGAGCCGGGCGCCGGCGGGCTGCAGGTGTATTCCGACGCCGAGGGCTGGGAGGACGCCCCCTGGCAACCCGGCGCGCTGACGGTGAATATCGGTGACCTGCTGGAGTATTGGAGTGGACGACGCTGGCCGTCCGGCCGGCATCGCGTGCTGCCGCCGCAACCGCACGCTCCGGAAGAAGACCTGGTGTCGCTGATCTACTTCTACGAAGCCAACCACGATGCGCTCATCACGCCGTTGGGGCCGCCCATCGGAACGGTGTCCGGGCTGGCTCCGGTGGTCTCCTCGGAGTTCATCAAGGAACGGTTGGACGCCATCACCGTCGGGTGAGCCAGACCTGGGACGGCTCGAGGTCAGGCGTCTCAAGCATCAGAACTCGTGCCGATACTCCCGCAACCGAACCCGGCCGTCGACGGCCAGCACGCCTTCGGCGCGCAGTCTTTCGAGTTGCCGCGTCGCCAGATGCGCTGCCGGCCGGCCCGCCGCGCTGATCACTCGGTGCCAGGGCAGGTCCGAGGAATCGGTCCGCATGATCCAGCCGACGATCCGCGGGCTGGAAAGCCCTGCGGCATCAGCGATGTCGCCGTAGGTCGACACCCGGCCGGACGGTATCGAGGCGACGAGGTCGCGCACTATCTCCACCTGTTCCTCCGTGACCGCGGCCATGGTCAGACCAGGTGTCGCCGGATCACATCGGCGGTTTCGGCGGGCATGGCGTGCGGCACCATGTGGTCGCAGTCGAATTCGGCCAGCTCGAAGTCGGCGCCCAGCCGCGCCTGCAACCCGGACACCAGCTCACCGGTCACGTAAGCCGGGTGGGTCTGCTTGGCCAGCACCAGCGTCGTCGGGGTGCCCTGCTGAGGCAACACAATCGGGCGGGCCAGCTCGCTCCAGTACGACATCATGGCGGGCAGGCTGATCCGCCAGCCGACGCGTCCGCCGGGCAGGGCGACCAGGTGTTCGTCCAGGTCGCGTTCGAGTTCCCCGGGGTACTTCGCGGAGACCTCGCCCCACGATCCGTTCACCTTCTCGGCGTGCGCCTCCTGCCGGTCCGGGTAGTCGGGGGACCCGAGCATGGCGTCGGCGATCTCGCTCATCCAGCTGCCGTCCAGCCCGGTCGCGGGGTCCAGCAGTACCAGGCCCGACACCAGATTGGGGTGGGCGGCAGCGAGATTGAGTGCTATCGCGCCGCCGAACGAATGGGCCACCACGACCACCGGACCGTCGGCCTCGTCGTGGAGCAGAGCGGCCAGGGCCGCCACGTTCTCGTCGATGTTCCACGGCGCCGCCCACGACGAATGACCATGTCCCAGGAGATCCGGTGCCAGCACGGCATATTCGGGCAGATACCCGTCCGCCAGGGTCTGCCACCGCTTTCCGTGGCCGGTCAGGCCGTGCAGGGCCAGAATCTGTGCCGGCCGCGCCGGTCCGTAGCGGTACACCTGCAAGCTCACCGCAATGATGCTGCCAGACGCTGGGCCCGACTGTCGCCGGACACTGTCTTCGACGCAACTTGTCGTACCTCCGTGGTTGCATTCCGTGCATGGCCGCCCCGCACTCCGCACTCACCGCGCCCGGCTCGGTTAATGCCCTGACCGAGCCCGGGCAACGTGGTGTGGTGCGGGTGCTGGGCGGCCCCGGAACCGGCAAGACCGAACTGCTGATCCGCACTGCCGCAACGCATATCGCGGCCGGGACCGATCCGGAGTCGGTGCTGCTGCTCACGGGTTCGGCGCGCCTCGGCAGCCGGGTCCGCGGCGCCATCACCTCGGCACTGCTCGGCGATTCCGGCCAGGTCACCCGGGAGCCACTGGTCCGCACCCTGCATTCCTACGCGTTCGCCGTGTTGCGGCAGGCCGCGCAGCGCGCCGGCGACCCACCGCCGCGCCTGATCACCAGCGCCGAGCAGGACGGCATCATCCGCGAGCTCCTCGCTGGTGATCTCGAGGACGGCGACGAGGCCGGCGTGGACTGGCCGCTGCACCTGCGACCGGCATTGGCCACCGCCGGGTTCGCGACCGAATTGCGGGACCTGTTGGCCCGCTGCACCGAACGTGGCGTCGACCCCGCGGACCTGCGCCGGATCGGCCGCAAGGCCGGACGCCCGGAGTGGGTGGCCGCGGCCCGGTTCGCGCAGGTCTACGAGCAGGTGATGCTGCTGCGCAGCGCCGTCGGCATGGCCGCCCCGCAGGCGACGGTGCCCGCGCTGGGCGCGGCTGAACTGGTCGGCGCCGCGCTCGAGGCCTTCGCCGTCGATCCCGCGCTGCTGGACGCCGAACGCTCCCGCATCAAGCTGCTGCTGGTCGACGACGCGCAGCACCTCGACCCGCAGGCCGCGCTGCTGGTGCGGGTGCTGGCGGCCGGCGCCCAGCTGACCGTCATCGCCGGGGATCCGAGCCAGACGGTGTTCGGGTACCGCGGCGCCGAGCCGACACTGCTGTACGGCCCCGAGGACCAGCCGCAGGTGGTTCTGACCGAGTCGCATCGGTGTGCGCCCGCGGTGGCCGGCGCGGTTTCGGCCGTGGCACGGCGGCTGCCCGGCGTGGACGCGTCACGGACCCTGACGTCGGCGACGACGGACGACCTCGGCTCGCTGACGGTGCGCGTGGCGGGTTCGCCGCACGCCGAATCCGCACTGATCGCGGACGCACTGCGCCGCGCGCACCTGGTCGACGGAGTGCCCTGGGCGCAGATGGCCGTCATCGTGCGCTCGGTGCCGCGGGCCGGGACGGCGCTGGCCCGGGCGCTGACCGCTGCCGGGGTGCCGGTGCAGCAGCAGGCCGACACCACGCCGCCGGCACTGCATCCGGCGGTGGGCGCGCTGCTCTCCGTGCTGGACTGCGTCGCCGACCAGCTGACCGGCGACCGGGCACTGGCCTTGCTGACGGGGCCCATCGGCCGGGTCGACCCGGTGTCCCTGCGCCAGTTGCGGCGCGTCCTGCGCCGCGCCGACGGTGGTGGCCGTGAGTTCGGCGAGCTGCTGACCGAGGCGCTGACCGCCGGCATCGAACGCCCGTTGCCGGATCAGCTGGCCCGGCCGGTGCGCCGGGTCCGCGCCGTCCTCGACGCGGCGCGCCGGGCGGCGACGGCCGGCCAGGACCCGCGGTTCGTGCTGTGGCAGGCCTGGCACACCAGCGGATTGTCGCGCCGGTGGCAGGCGGTGGCCGGGCGCCCGGGTGCGGCCGGGGTCGCCGCGGGCGTCGACCTGGACGCCGTCACCGCGCTGTTCGACACCGTCGACCAGTACGTGGCCCGCACCGCGGCGGCCTCCCTCACCGGTTTGATCGACCACGTCCGCGCCCTGTCCTGGTCGGGTTCGACGCCGGAGCGCGCCGAGGCCGACGAGGTGGCCGTAGTCAGTGCGCATGCCGCGCTGGGGCGGGAATGGGATTTCGTGGTCATCGCGGGCCTGCAGGAAGGGTTGTGGCCCAACACCGTTCCGCGTGGGGGTGTGCTCGGGACCCAGCAGCTGCTCGACATCGTCGACGGTGTGGGTGACGTTCGTGGCATGTCGGCCACCGCGCCGCTGCTGGCCGAGGAACGGCGGCTGCTGGTGGCTGCGCTGGGCCGGGCCCGCAAGCGGGTGCTGGTGACGGCCGTCGACAGCGACAATGGTGATGAAGCGCTGCTGCCGTCGACCTTCTTCGAAGAGCTGGCGGCGCTGGCCGGCGGTACCGATCCCGACACCGACGAGCTCCCGGTGCACGCGCCCGCCGTGCTGTCCCCATCGGCACTGGTCGGCCGGCTGCGGTCGGTGGTCTGCGCCCCCGACGGCGCGGTCGAGGAGTCCGACCGGCTCTGTGCGGCAGCACAATTGGCGCGGCTGGCCGAGGCCGGGGTGCCGGGCGCCGACCCGGCGCAGTGGTACGCCAGCACGGAGCTGTCCACTGCCGAGCCACTGTGGTCCGGTGACGACCACGTCGTCACGGTGTCGCCGTCGACCGTGCAGACCCTGACCGACTGCCCGCTGCGCTGGATGCTGGAGCGGCACGGCGGCAGCGACGGCCGCGATCTGCGTTCGGCGCTGGGCTCCCTGGTGCACGCCCTGGTCGCCGACTCCGGTCGTAGCGAGGCCCAGCTGCGGGGCGAGCTCGAAAAGGTCTGGCAGCAGCTGCCTTTCGACTCGAACTGGTACGCCGACAACGAGCTCGAGCGGTACCGCGCCATGCTGGACACCTTCACGACGTGGCGGCAGGAGAGCCGCAGTGAGCTCACCGAGGTCGGCACCGAGCTCGAGGTAGCCGGGGTGATCGTCGATGCGGGTCCGCAGGTGCAGGTGAAGGGGCGCATCGACCGGCTCGAACGCGACCGCGACGGACGCCTCGTGGTGGTCGATGTGAAGACCGGTAAGAGCCCGGCCACCAAGGCCGATGCCCAGCAGCATGCCCAGCTCGCGCTGTACCAGCTGGCCATCGCGGAAGGCATTGTGCCGCAGGGTGATCAGCCGGGCGGCGGCCGGTTGGTGTATCCGGCCAAACCCGCGAAGGCGGGCGCCACCGAACGTGAGCAGGATCCGATGGGGGAGACGGCGCAGGCGCAGTGGCGGCAGCGGGTCACCGACGCCGCGGCGGCCACGGCCGGGCCGCAGTTCGTCGCGCGCGTCGGCGCCGGCTGCGCCACCTGCCCGGTGCGGGCCATGTGCCCGGCGCAAGGTACGAAGGGTGGATGCCCGTGACGTACAGCCCCGCCGACCTTGCCGAGACGCTCGGGCTGTTCACCCCCACCGACGAGCAGGCCGCGGTCATCGCCGCCCCGCCGGGACCGCTGGTGGTGATCGCCGGCGCCGGCGCCGGGAAAACCGAGACGATGGCCGCACGGGTGGTCTGGCTGGTGGCCAACGGCTATGCGACCCCGTCGCAGGTGCTGGGGCTGACCTTCACCCGCAAGGCGGCCGGACAGTTGTTGCGCCGCGTGCGTACCCGGCTGGCCCGCCTCGCCGGTTCGGGCCTGTTGCCCGGCGTTTCGTTGGCCGACGAGCACGCCACCGTCAGCACCTATCACGCCTTCGCGGGCACCCTGCTCCGCGAGTACGGGCTGCTGCTGCCCATCGAGCCGGCCACCCGGCTGGTCACAGAAACCGAGATGTGGCAGTTGGCTTTTCGGGTGGTGTCCGATTTTCCGGGGCAGCTGCACACCGACAAGTCCCCGGCCGCGATCACCCAGATGGTGCTGCGCCTGGCCGGTCAGCTGTCCGAGCATCTCGTCGACACCGACGCCGTGCGCGACACCCATCACGAGCTGGAACGGCTCATCCTCACGCTCCCGGCGGGACCGGGCCAGCGCGGTGGGCCCACGCAGTGGCTGTTGAATCTGCTGGACACCCAGACCGAGCGGACCGAGCTGGTGCCGCTCATCGACGCGGTGCACCAGCGGATGCGGGATGCGCAGGTGATGGACTTCGGTACGCAGATGTCCGCGGCGGCGCGCTTGGCCGAGGGTTTCCCGCAGGTCGGCGCGCAGCTGCGGGAGCGGTATCGCGTGGTCCTGCTGGACGAATATCAGGACACCGGGCATGCCCAGCGGGTGGCGCTGTCGTCGCTGTTCGGTGGCGGCGTCGACGACAGCCTGGCGCTGACGGCGGTGGGGGACCCGATCCAATCGATCTACGGCTGGCGCGGCGCGTCGGCCACCAACCTGCCCCGGTTCACCACCGACTTCCGGCTCTCGGACGGCTCGCCGGCCCCGGCCCTGGAATTGCGGACCAGCTGGCGCAACCCACCGCGGGCGCTGAAACTGGCCAACGAGGTGTCCGCCGAGGCCCGCCGCCGCAGCGTGAGCGTGCGCGAACTGCTGCCGCGGCCCGGTGCCGAGCCGGGAACCATCCAGTGTGCGTTGTTGGATGACGTTGTCGCCGAGCGTGATTGGGTCGCCGATCACCTGGCTCGCCGGTACCACGGTGCCGCCGCCGCGGGTGACCCGGTGCCGACGGCCGCGGTCCTGGTGCGCCGCAACGCCGACGCCGCGCCCATCGCCGAGGCGCTGAACGCACGTGGGATCCCCGTCGAGGTGGTCGGTCTGGCCGGGCTGTTGGCCATCCCGGAGGTCGCCGACGTGGTCGCGATGCTACGTCTGGTCGCCGAGCCGACCGCCGGGGTCGCCGCGATGCGGGTACTGACGAGCGCGCGGTGGCGGTTCGGTGCCGCCGACCTGGCCGCGCTGTGGCGCCGCGCCTCGGAACTGGATGTGCCCGACGCCGCGCGGACGTCCGGTTCGGCCGCCGAGCAGGCCGTCGCCCACGTCGCTCCCGACGCCGACCACGCCTGCCTGGCCGATGCGATCAGCGACCCAGGTCCTGCCGACCGCTACTCGCCCGAAGGACACCGTCGGCTGCTGGCCCTGGCCGCCGAGCTGAGCCAGCTGCGCGCGCACCTGCATCAGCCGCTGCCCGACCTGGTCGCCGAAACGCGTCGGGTCCTGGGCATCGACGCCGAAACCCGCGCGGCCAGTGGGGTTTCCGAGGGCTGGCGGGGTACCGAGCATCTCGATGCGTTCGCCGATGTGGTCGCGGGCTACGCCGCGCGGCCGGTCACCGACGCCGACGCATCCGCGCCCATCGCCGGACTGCTGGCGTATCTGACAGCGGCCGCCGAGGTCGAGAACGGGCTGGCGCCGGCACAGGTGACGGTGGCTTCGGACCGCGTGCAGATCCTGACGGTGCACGCTGCCAAGGGGCTGGAGTGGCAGATCGTCGCGGTTCCGCACCTGGTTGCCCGGGTGTTCCCGTCCACCGCGTCGCAGCGCACCTGGCTGACCGACGCGGGCGACCTGCCGCCGTTGCTGCGCGGTGACCGCGCCGAGTTGTCCGAACACGGGGTGCCGGTGCTCGACACGTCCGACGTCAACGACCGCAAGGTGTTGGCGGACAAGATCGCCGCGCACAAGGCCCTGCTCGATCAGCGGCGCACGGATGAGGAACGCCGCCTGCTCTACGTGGCTCTCACCCGCGCCGAGGACACCCTGCTGCTCTCCGGGTACCACTGGGGGACGACGGCCGCGAAGCCGGCGGGGCCATCCGACTTCCTGATCGAGATGCGCGACATCATCGAACGCGCGGGCAATGATGGCGACCCCTGCGGCGAGATCGAGCAGTGGGCACCCGCACCGCCCGAGAGCGCTGTGAATCCGTTGCGCGACAACGTCGTCGAATGTGCATGGCCAATCGACCCGGCTGGTGCCCGCCGCGGTGACGTCGACCGGGGCGCGGCCCTGGTCGCGCAGGCGCTCACCGCCACGGCCGATGAGAACTTCGACGACCGCCACGGATGGTCCGCCGATGTCGATGCCCTGCTGGCCGAACGCGCGCGGATCCAGGAGCGCGGTCCGGTCGAGCTGCCGCCCCAGCTGTCGGTCAGCACGCTGGTCGATCTGGGCAGCGACCGGTCCGGCGCGCTGCAACGGCTGCAGCGCCGGCTACCGTCGCGCCCGGACCCGCAGGCACTGCTGGGCACCGCGTTTCACGACTGGGTGCAGCGGTACTTCTCCGCCGAGCGGCTGTTCGACCTCGACGACCTACCCGGTGCGGTCGACGCCGAGCTGGGGCAGGCCGTCGCCGACGAACTGGCCGACCTGCAGGCCGCGTTCGCGCTGTCGGATTGGGCGGCCCGCACCCCGATCGACATCGAGGTGCCGTTCGACATGGTGATCGGCGATCGCGTGATCCGGGGCCGCATCGACGCGGTGTTCGCCGACGCCGATGGGGGCTACACCGTGCTGGACTGGAAGACCGGCGATCCGCCGACCACCCCGGAAACCATGCGCAACAAGGCGATTCAGCTGGCGGTGTACCGGCTGGCCTGGTCGTCGATCCGGGGCGTACCCGTCGATTCGGTGCGGGCGGTCTTCCATTACGTGCGGGCCGGGCAGACGGTGGCACCCACCGACCTGCCCGGCGCCGACGAACTGGCGGCGCTAGTGCGCGTCGGGTGAGTTGCGGTAGACCTTGAGCGCCTGGGTCACCATCGGCACCTGCAGCGGCAACCGGCCCAGGGCGGCGATGCGGGCCGGCCAGCCCTTCGGCCACCACAGCCGGACCATGTTCACGTTCGCGGGGAACACCCCGATGAACAGCGCGACCGCGGCCAGCGCACCGAGCTTGCGGGTACGTGGAATGAGCAGCGCTGCACCGGTGGCGACTTCGGCGACGCCCGACGCGTAGGTGTAGAACCGGGCAGTCCCCGGCAGTTCTTCCGGAACGATGCCGTCGAACGGTTTGGGTGCGACGAAATGCAGAGTGCCCATTCCGACGAGCAGCGCGCCCATTCGGTATGCGGGGGCCTGGCTGTGGGCGGTGTTATCCGAAGTGCTGGGGACGGTCATGGTTACATAGTGCTGTGCTGAGCCGTCCCGTGGTGAGCCTCTGCCAGATATTGGCTCGTCGTGGCTCGCGTTAGATTGTCGCGGCGCATGGCCGCCATGGAGCAGAACCTCACCAGCCGACAGAACGCGGATCTGGTTGACGTACTGCAAATCCCGGAGCCGTTCGTCAGCCCGGCCCGCCGGATCGCGCGCCGCGTCATCTATGCGCTGGTGGTACTCGGCGCGGCGGTACTCGTCGTGTACATCGATCGCGACGGCTACCGCGATGTCCAGGACAACGAGATGTCGCTCCTGGACTGCATCTACTACGCGACGGTGTCGTTGTCGACCACCGGCTACGGCGACATCACGCCGTTCACCCCGAGCGCACGCCTGGTCAACGTCCTGGTGATCACCCCGATGCGGATCGCGTTCCTGATCGTGCTGATCGGTACGACCGTCGAGACGCTGACCACGCAGTCGCGTCAAGCCTTGAAGATTCAGCGATGGAGGAGCAGCGTGCGCAATCACACCATCGTCGTCGGTTATGGAACCAAGGGCCGCACCGCGGTCCAGGCCATGGTCGGCGACGAGGTCGCACCCGGAGACATCGTCGTCGTCGACGAGAACCCGGCGGCACTGGACCGGGCCCGCGCCGCCGGACTGGTCACCGTGGTCGGCGACGCCACCAAATCGGAGGTGCTGCGCCTGGCTGGGGCACAGCACGCCAAATCCATCGTGGTCGCGACGGACAAGGACGCCACCGCGGTGCTGGTCACGCTGACGGCCCGCGAGGTGGCGCCCAAAGCCAAGATCATCGCGTCGGCCCGCGAGGCCGAGAATCAGCATCTGCTGCGGCAGTCCGGCGCCGACTCGACCGTCGTGTCCTCGGAGACCGCCGGCCGGCTGCTGGGCATCGCGACCCAGACCCCGAGCGTGGTCGAGATGGTCGAAGACCTGCTCACCCCTGACGCGGGCTTCGCGATCTCCGAGCGTGAGGTCGAGGCCAAGGAACTCGGCGGCTCGCCGCGGCACCTGTCGGACATCGTGCTCGGCGTGGTGCGTGGCGGGAAGTTGCTCAGGGTCGATGCCCCCGAGGTCGACGCCCTCGCCGCCGGGGACCGCCTGCTCTACATCCGCAACGCCGAAGGCGAACGGTAGGCGCGGCGATGAGCGATTTCACCCTGCGTAATGTCCCGCTGCTGTCTCGGGTCGGTGCGGACCGGGCCGACACGCTGCGCACCGATGTCGACGCCGCCATCGCCGGCTGGAAAGACGCGCTGCTGCTGCGCGTCGACCGGCGCAACCAGGTGCTGATCTCCGGCGGCCAGGTGGTGCTGGGGCGTGCGGCGGAACTCGGGGACAAGCCCGACGAGCACGCGGTGTTCCTGGGCCGGATGCCCGACGGCCGGCACGTGTGGGGCGTGCGCGCCGCACTCGAAGAACCGGCGGAGCCGTCCGGTCAACCGGTCGAGGTGCTCGACCTGCGCCGGGCCGGAACCGTCTTCGACGACATCAGCGCCCAGCTCGTCTCGACCGCGACGGCACTGCTGAACTGGCACGACAGCGCCCGTTTCAGCGCCATCGACGGCGCACCCACCAAGGCGATCAAGGGCGGCTGGGCGCGCGTCAACAGCATCGGTGGCCACGAGGAATTCCCACGTATCGACCCGGCGATCATCTGCCTGGTGCACGACGGCCACGACCGCGCCGTACTGGCCCGGCAGACGAATTGGCCGGAGCGGCTGTTCTCACTGCTGGCCGGGTTCGTGGAAGCCGGTGAGTCGTTCGAGTCCTGCGTGGTCCGCGAGATCGCCGAGGAGGTCGGCCTCGCCGTCACCGATGTCAAGTACCTGGGCAGTCAGCCCTGGCCGTTCCCGCGCTCGTTGATGGTCGGCTTCCACGCGATCGGCGATCCGGAGCAGCCGTTCGCGTTCAATGACGGCGAGATCGCCGAGGCCGACTGGTTCACCCGGGCCGAGGTGCGCGAGGCGCTCGAGCACGGCGACTGGAACAGCGCATCGGATACCCGGCTGCTGCTGCCCGGCTCGATCTCGATCGCCCGGGAGATCATCGAATCCTGGGCAGCCCTGTGATTTGTGCACGAAAATCCGCGGCTGGCGCGGAAAATCGTGCACAAATCGCTAGTTCAGCTTGGCTTTGACGTCCTTGATGCTGGGGTTGGTCAGCGCGCTGCCGTCCGGGAACTTCACCGTCGGCACCGTCTGGTTGCCGCCGTTGACCGACATCACGAACTTGGCTGCGTCCATGTCCTGCTCGATGTCGATCTCGGTGTACGGGATGCCTTCGGCCTTCAGCGCGGTCTTGAGCCGCTTGCAGTAGCCGCACCAGGTCGTGCTGTACATGATCAGTGCACTCATAACGCGACTCAACGTATCCGATCGCCGCGCCATGCCGCTCAGCGGTGCCGACTGCGTCACACGGTCGGCTCGCCGACGTGTCACCCCCAGCTGCCATGATGTAGGCCATGCCAGCCGAGGCCCCGCCGTCCACGCTCCTCGAGGACCTCGACGACGAACAGCGCGAGGCTGTCCTCGCACCCCGCGGCCCGGTCTGTGTGCTGGCCGGTGCCGGCACCGGCAAGACGCGGACCATCACCCGCCGCATCGCGTATCTGGTGGCCTCCGGCCACGTCGCGCCGAGTCAGGTGCTGGCCGTGACGTTCACCCAGCGCGCTGCGGGTGAGATGCGCAGCCGCTTGCGCAGCCTGGAGCAGGAGATCGACGGCGCCGCCGGCTCCGGGGCCGTGCAGGCCATGACATTCCACGCCGCGGCGCTGCGGCAACTGCGGTATTTCTGGCCGCGAGTGGTCGGCGATACCGGCTGGGAATTGCTCGACAGCAAGTTCGCGGTCGTGGCGCAGGCGGCGAACCGGGCGGGTATCCAGGCCAGCACCGACGACGTGCGCGACCTGGCCGGCGAGATCGAATGGGCCAAGTCGTCCTTGATCAGTCCCGAGCAGTACCCGCAGCAGGTCGCCGCGATCGAGCGGGACATCCCGCTCGACGCCGCCAAGGTCGCCGCGGTGTACGCGGGGTACGAGGGACTCAAGGCCCGCCGCGACGGCTCGGCGCTGCTGGACTTCGACGATCTGCTGCTGCACACCGCAGCCGCCATCGAGAACGACGCCGCCGTCGCCGGCGAGTTCCGTGACCGCTACCGCTGCTTCGTCGTCGACGAATACCAGGACGTCACCCCGCTGCAGCAGCGGGTGCTCAACGCCTGGGTGGGGGAGCGGGACGACCTGACCGTGGTCGGCGACGCCAACCAGACCATCTACTCGTTCACCGGCGCCACTCCGCAGTACCTCCTCGACTTTTCGAGAAGGTTCCCCGATGCGGCGCTGATCCGGCTGGAGCGCGACTACCGCAGCACGCCGCAGGTGGTGTCGCTGGCCAATCAGGTGATCTCAGCGGCTTCCGGCCGCATGGCGGCCAGCCGGTTGCAACTCATCGGTCAGCGCGATCCCGGTCCCAAACCGGTGTTCCGGGAACACCCCGATGAGGTCGCCGAGGCCAACGCGGTCGCCGCCGCCATCAAGAAGCTCATCCAATCCGGCACTGCCCCTTCGGAAATCGCGGTGCTGTACCGCATCAACGCGCAGTCCGAGGTGTATGAGGAGGCGCTCACCGCGGCCGGTGTGGCGTTCCAGGTGCGCGGTGGTGAAGGCTTCTTCAGCCGCCAGGAGATCCGGCAGGCGCTGCTGGCGCTGCAGCGCGCCGCGGGACACCAGGGGGATGTCGCCGGTGTCGAGCTGCCGCAGCTGGTCCGGGATCTGCTGGAACCGCTGGGCCTGACGGCCGAGCCGCCGGCGGGTACCAAGGCCCGGGAACGCTGGGATGCGTTGTTGGCCTTGGTCGAATTGGTCGAACAGGAAGTCGCGGTACGCGCCAACCTGGACCTGCAGGGGCTGCTCGTCGAGCTGCGTCAGCGCGCCGATTCCCGGCACCCACCGGTGGTGCAGGGTGTGACGCTGGCATCGCTGCACGCGGCCAAGGGTCTCGAGTGGGATGCGGTGTTCCTGGTCGGTCTGGTCGACGGCACGTTGCCCATCTCGCACGCGTTGTCCCACGGCGCGGACAGCGAACCCGTCGAAGAGGAGCGGCGTCTCTTCTACGTCGGAATCACCAGGGCCAGAGTGCATTTGACCATTTCATGGGCACTGGCCCGGGCTGCCGGCGGAAGGCAGAGCCGCAAGCCGTCGCGGTTCCTCAACGGGCTGACGCCGCAGAGCCGGCGCGAACCCCAACAGCCGCAACGCAAACGGGGGCCGGCGCCGCGCTGCCGGGTCTGCAATTCGGCGTTGACGACGTCGACCGCGATCTTGCTGCGGCGCTGCGAGTCGTGCCCGTCGAACCTCGACGAGGAGCTGCTGGGCCGGCTCAAGGAGTGGCGCTTGCGCACCTCGCAGGAGATGAAGGTGCCGGCCTATGTGGTGTTCACCGACAACACCTTGATCGCGATCGCCGAGGCCCTGCCGGCCGACAATGCTGCGCTGGTGGCCATTCCCGGGATCGGGGCGCGCAAGCTTGAGCAATACGGCCCGGATGTCCTGGCATTGGTGAACGCGTCCCGTTAGCCCACCTAAATTGCGCCAAACATGACGCAAATTGTGCCAAAACCGCTGGTCAAAAAATCGCTTGTCATATTTCGGTGGTAACGTCTAGCCTCGAAGCCGCAACGAAATCCCGCGAATTCATGACCTGTGAATCCGCAATCGACCGCTGAGGAGGTGGCCCAGATGATCAATTTTGATGCGTCCCGAGGCGCTGTCCTCGCTGTCGCTGGCCTCCGTGCGCCGTTGACCGATGCTGCCTATGAGGCGGTATCGCGCGTCGGCGTCAGCTGGCATCAGATCGTTGACGTCCCCGCCGTTCCCGCTGCCGCCGCAGCCGCCGCTATGTCGGCGGCACGTCTCGCGACGGCTGGGCATGTCGCCGACATCCCGCAGCGCAAGCGCAACGGCAAGACCTTCGCGTCCGTGAAGCGGGGCACTACTTAGGTAGAGCCCACACAAGCCATCTGGCCACGGACCCGAAACCACCGGATCCGTGGCCATTGTTTTTGGGGCACAACCTCAAAACCACCACCTGGTCACCGATCCATCAGACAGATGAGACGCAAGAAGACCAGGAAGTAGGTGATGAGGACATGACTAGCCAGACTTGCCGACAAAGGCTGGCGGTGCCATGTCATGTCGGCGACCCCGATATGTGGTTCGCGGACAGCCCCACTCAGCTGGAACAGGCCAAGGCGCTGTGCGCCGACTGCCCGATCCGGCGCCAGTGCCTCAGCGAGGCACTGGAACGTGAAGAGCCGTGGGGTGTTTGGGGTGGGGAGATCCTCGAGCGGGGTGCCGTCGTCGCACGCAAGCGTCCGCGCGGCCGTCCGCGCAAGGACGTCGTCGCGGCTTAGGTTCAGCCGCGAGCAGACGTAAAACTGTCCGAAAACCGGTGATTCAGGACAGTTTTACGTCTGCTCGCGAGAGAAACCTACGGCGTGAAGCCCGGAACCAGTTCCGTGGCAATGGCTTTCACGGGGACGTGGGCGTCCAGCTGACAGCAGATCGCCACGGTTGACGCGATCACGCGCAGCGGGATGACCAGGTTCGGCGGCAGATCGAGCTGCCGGGCCATCTTGATCTGGGCCACACCGTTGTCGAGCTGGCCCGCGGCCATTCTCATGATCCACCGCCGCGTGTAGTGGAAGACGTCGGTCTGGATCGGTTCGACGTACTGGCGCAGCATGTCGTCGACCTCGTCGATCGGGACCTGCTCGCCCTTCTGGATGAACCCCGCGTCTTCCATGACCGGAAACAGCTTGTCGTAGTTCTTGTCCCGCGCCAGGCTGATCATTTCGCCGATCGCGGTCGGCAGCCCACCCGGCAGCGGCGCCACCGCGCCGAAGTCGATGACGCCCATCCGGCCGTCGGGCAGCAGCATGAAGTTTCCGGGGTGGGTGTCGCCGTGCATGATCTGCAGGCGGGCCGGCGCGTCGAACGTCAGCTCGGACAGTCGGGTGCCCATCAGGTCCCGCTGCTCGACGGTGCCTTCCCGGATGATGACCGACATCGGGATGCCGTCCATCCACTCCGCGATGACGACCTTCGGGGCGCTGGCGACGATCCCCGGCACCTTGAAGTGCGGGTGGCCCTGGTAGGCCTTGGCGAACGCCCGCTGGTTGTCGGCTTCCAGTCGGTAGTCCAGCTCCATCTCGGTGCGGTCGATCAACTCGTCGACGACGCCCTGGACATCGGCACCGGGTGCCAGCTGCTTGAACACACTGACCAGACGCTGGATGGTCTTCAGGTCCGCGCGCAGCGCCTCGTCGGCGCCGGGGTACTGGATCTTGACCGCGACCTCGCGGCCGTCGGACCAGACGGCCTTGTGGACCTGCCCGATGCTGGCCGAGGCCACGGGGGTGTCGTCGAAGGACTGGAACCGGTCGCGCCACTTGGTGCCCAGCTGGCCGTCGAGCATCCGGTGCACCTTGGCCGCCGGTAGCGGCGGGGCGTCCTTCTGCAGTTTGGTGAGGGCCTCGCGGTACGGCTTGCCGTACTGCTCGGGAATGGCGGCTTCCATCACCGAAAGGGCCTGCCCGACCTTCATGGCACCGCCCTTGAGCTCACCGAGCACGGTGAAGAGCTGGTGTGCGGCCTTGTCCATCAGTTCGGCGGTGACCTCGTCCTTGGGCTTGCCCGCCAGCCGCTTGCCGAAGCCGAGCGCGGCCCGTCCCGCCATGCCGCCGGCCAGGCCGGCGAGTTTCGCGTTGCGTGCCACACTGCCCCGTTTGATATCAGCCACGTTCAACATCATCCACGACGTTGCTGAGTGCGCGGTGGCGACATGGCAACGCGTGTTGTCACGGCTTCCGGTCGCACCAGTCACACAGGGGATGACGGGACCATCGGCGCACCACGGTGGTCCGCGAGCCGATGTCGAATTCGAGGGTGGCATCCAGCGTGGGCGGCGGTTCTGCGCGGCGTCCGCCGCCGCGAATCGCGTCGATCACCTGGTCTACCTGATTGAGCGCCACCGCCGCGGTGGCGAGCACGGTGGCCCGGTCCGCGCTGCCGACGGTGCCCTCGAGTTGGGCGGCCAGCACCGGCCACGACGCGTCGCGGTCACTGCGGTGGAGGTCAGCGCAATTGAGGCAGCTGGTCGCGCCTGGCAGCACGAGCGGGCCGATCAACCCGGTGCCGTCCCGGATCCGCACCGGCAGATGCGGCACTCCGGCGCGGTGCAGGTCGCGCACCAGGCGTCGGTCGGCCACCAGGAAATCCGACAGCACCACCAGATCAGCGCCCTCACGAGCCACATGCCCGAAGCGACTGGTCCGTACCCGGGCGCCGGAACAGGTCAAGGCGCCGGCCAGCAGGTCCGACAGCGGACCGCTGCCGTGTACGCGCACCGATACCGGTCGGCGGTCAGAGTCCGGCTCCGGCCGCAACAAGCCTGCCGTGCTCAGTGCGCCGAGCAGCCCGGCCCAGCCGTCGACGTCGGTCAGCCCGGCCGCCATCGCGAGCGACTGGCTGCTCTCGACGTCGACGCCGCTCTGCATGCCGCGCAGTAGGTCGGCCAGAGCTCCGCCCGACAGCCCGGCCGGTGGCCGAATACCGATGGCGCGCCGTGGGTCCCACCCCAGCTGCACCGTGCCGTCGGGACGTTGCAACACCGGCATGGCCGGGTTCAAGGTCTGACGGGCCGCGATCATGGCCCAACTGTGCCAATGGCACACCGATTCGGCGAATTAGTTATCCACAGGCTCGTCGAAGCCGCTGCTACGGGTCGGCTACTCCTCGTCCGTGTCCCGCTTCAGGTCCTTTTCGAGGTCTGCCAGCGCCTGGTCGAGCCCCGTGGTGTCGCCGCCGAGCGCGCGGTCGATGAAGGCCGCGGGCTCATCGAGATCGGCTGCGCCGGGCAGCAGGTCGGGGTGCTGCCAGACGGCGTCGCGCTGGTCGGCGCCGACGGCCTCGGTCAGCTTCTCCCACAGGGTGGCGGCCTCGCGCATCTTGCGCGGCCGCAGCTCCAGACCGACGAGGGTCGCGAACGTCTGCTCAGCCGGTCCGCCGGTGGCGCGACGACGACGCAGCGTCTCGCTCAGCGCCGATGTGCCCGGCAGGCGGTCGCCGAGCGCCGCGGTGACGACGGTCTGCACCCAGCCCTCGATGAGCGCCAGCAGCGTCTCGAGGCGTTCGAGGGCCGCGGCCTGCTCGGGGGTGGCCTTCGGCTCGAACATGCCCTGGCTCAGCAGCTTCTCCATGGCGCCTGGGTCACCCATCAGCGACGCCGGGTCCAGGCCGGACGCCATCTCTTCGAACCCGCTCATGTCGATCTTCATGCCCTTGGCGAAGGCTTCGACGGCGCTGAGCAGCTGCGTGGCCAGCCACGGCACGTGACTGAACAACCGGTGATGTGCCGCTTCGCGGGCCGCGAGGAAAGTCAGCACCTCGCTTCGCGGCTGCTCGAGACCATCGCCGAACGCCTCGACGGCCTCGGGCATCAGCGCCGCAACGCCGGACGGACCCAACGGCAGGCCGATGTCCGTGGAGGTCAGCACCTCTTTGGACAGCGTGCCCAGGGCCTGGCCCAGCTGCGAGCCGAATGCCATGCCGCCCATCTGCGACATCATCGCCATCAGCGGGCCGGCCATGGCCTTGGCCTCTTCGGGGAGCGCCGACACCCAGACGCTCGACAACTGTTCGGCGACCGGGTCGCACAGCCGCTTCCAGGTGTTCAGGGTGTTGTCGAGCCAGTCGCTCGGGGTCCAGGCCATCGCGCGGGTGGTGCCGGCCGGCAGGGGAGTGACGCCGTCGAGCCACGTCTCCGCCAGATGCACCGCATCCGAGATGGCTGTCGCGGTCTGCTCGGGCACCGGCTTGACGAACCCGATCGAGTTGGACGCCAGCTTGCGGGCCAGGTCGTAGTTGACCGGACCCGCCTGCGGGTTGTTCATCGACGCGCCCGCGCCGCTGAACATCGCGCCGAGCTGCGTGAAGATCTGGCCCAGGTCGGGCATGCCGGCGCCGCCGGGACCGCCGAACGCACCGCCGAACCCGAACGGGTCCGACGAACCACCGGACGAACCTCCGGAAGAGCTTCCGGAGGAGCCTGGTCCAGGCTCTTTGTTCGATTTGTCGCGGTCGGGGTCTTCGCCGCTGGAGAAGCCGAAAGGCAGGTCAGCCATACCGTCAACCGTACTGCCAGCACGGCCGGCCGGTGGCTTCGCGGGTCATGCTGTCAGCGAACCGAGCCGCGAGCTTTACTGTTGGCGGCGTGAACAGGCGGATTTCTACGCTCGTGGTCGCTCTGGTGCCGATCATCGTGTTCGTCGTGCTGGTGTCGGTGGTGACCGTGCCGTTCGTGTCGCTGGGTCCCGGCCCGACGTTCGATACGCTCGGTGAGGTCGACGGCAAGAAGGTCGTCGACATCAAGGGCGACGTCAAGGTGCACCCGACGTCGGGGCATCTCAACATGACGACGGTGTCGCAGAGCGACGGGCTGACGCTGGGGCAGGCGCTGGCGCTGTGGATGTCGGGCCGCGAGCAGTTGGTGCCGCGCGATCTGGTGTATCCGCCGGACAAGTCCAAGGACCAGGTGGACAAGGCCAACAACGCCGACTTCAAGAACTCCGAGGAAGACGCCGAGTTCGCGGCGCTGAGCTACCTGAAGTACCCGAAGGCGGTGACGGTCCAGGCCGTCGCCGATCCGGGGCCGTCGGCCGGCCAGCTGCGCCCGGGCGATGCCATCGACATGGTCAACGGCGTTCCGGTGGCCAACGTCGAAGAGTTCACGTCACTGCTGAAGAAAACCAAGCCGGGCGACCACGTCGTGCTCGACTACCGGCGCAAGAACGCCGGGATCGGCGTCACGACCATCACCCTGGGGTCCAACAAGGACCGCGACTACGGCTACCTCGGCACCACGGTGCTCAACGCGCCGTGGGCGCCGTTCGCCATCGACTTCAACCTGGCCAACATCGGTGGCCCGTCGGCCGGCCTGATGTTCAGCCTGGCCGTCGTGGACAAGCTGACCGACGGAAATCTCAACGGTGGCAGGTTCGTTGCGGGCACCGGCACCATCGGCGACGACGGCAAGGTGGGCCCGATCGGCGGCATCACACACAAGATGCTGGCCGCGCGGGAGGCCGGTGCGACGGTGTTCATGGTGCCCGCCGAGAACTGCGCCGAAGCGGTCTCGGCCCATCTCGACGGGCTGGGGTTGATCAAGGTCGAGAACTTGACCGGAGCGGTCGACGCACTGCATGCCGTGTCCGCTGGTGGCGAACCTCCCCGCTGTTGAGCGTGCGGCCACCCCAGAATGCGTAGAGTCGTGGCACAAGCTGGCCTTACCGATTTTCAAACGGACTTTCAACAGACTGGAGCTGACGAGTGGGGATGCGGCCTGCGGCGAGGATGCCGAAGCTGACGCGACGAAGCCGGATTCTGGTCGGGATCGCGCTGCTGATCGTCGGTTTGTTGATGGTCGGCCCGCGGCTGGTCGACGCCTACGTGGACTGGCTGTGGTTCGGCGAGATCGGTTTCCGTTCGGTGTTCAGCACTGTGCTGGTGACGCGGCTGGTGGTCTTCCTGGTGGCCGGCGTGTTCATCGGCGCCGTGACGTTCGGTGGAATGGCACTGGCGTACCGGTCGCGGCCGGTGTTCGTGCCCGCGTCCGGGCCCAATGATCCGGTCGCCCGTTACCGCGCGACGGTCCTGTCGAGGCTGCGGTTGTTCGCCATCGGTGTTCCCGCCTTCATCGGATTGCTGGCCGGATTCGTGGCGCAGACCTACTGGGTGCGGGTGCAGCTGTTCCTGCACGGTGGCACGTTCGGCATCAACGATCCCGAATTCGGCAAGGATTTGGGCTTCTACGCGTTCGATCTGCCGTTCTACCGACTGGTGCTCGGCTATCTGTTCGTCGGGGTCTTCCTGATGCTGGTCGGGAACCTGTTGGGCCACTACGTGTTCGGCGGTATCCGGTTGTCGGGTCGCCAGGGTGCGCTCAGCCGCGCGGCGCGGATGCAGTTGGTGGCGCTGGTGGGAATCCTGGTGCTGCTCAAGGCCGTTGCCTACTGGTTCGACCGGTACGAGCTGCTCAGCCACACCCGCGCCGGCAAGCCGTTCACCGGTGCCGGCTACACGGACATCAACGCGGTGCTACCGGCGAAGCTCATCCTGCTGGCGATCGCGGTGATCTGCGCCGTGGCGGTGTTCTCGGCGCTCGTGTTGCGGGACTTGCGGATTCCGGCGATCGGTCTGGTGCTGCTGCTCCTGAGCTCGGTGATCATCGGCGCCGGCTGGCCCATGCTGGTCGAGCAGTTCAGCGTCAAGCCCAACGCGGCGGCAAAGGAACGCGACTACATCAGTCGCAGCATCACGGCGACCCGGGATGCGTACGGGTTGACCGGTGATTCGGTGACGTATCGCGACTACAGCGGTAACGCGCCCGCCACTGCCGAGCAGGTCGCCGCTGACCGGGCCACGACGTCGAACATCCGGCTGCTCGACCCGACCATCGTCGGACCGGCCTTCACCCAGTTCCAGCAGGGCAAGAACTTCTACAGCTTCCCGGACCAGCTGTCCATCGACCGTTACAACGGGCCCGACGGCAAGCTGCGTGACTTCGTCGTGGCGGCACGGGAATTGAACCCGGACCGGCTGATCGACAACCAGCGCGACTGGATCAACAAGCACTCCGTCTACACCCACGGCAACGGGTTCATCGCGTCGCCGGCCAACACGGTGCGCGGAATTGCCAACGACCCCAACCAGAACGGCGGTTACCCCGAGTTCCTGGCCAGCGTGGTCGGTGCCAATGGCGCCGCGGTGTCGCCCGGTCCGGCGCCGCTGGATCAGCCCCGGGTGTACTTCGGTCCGGTGATCGCAAGTGCCGCGTCGGATTACGCGATCGTCGGCAAGAACGGCGCTGACCGAGAGTACGACTACGAGACCAACACCGAGACCAAGAACTACACCTACGGCGGGTCCGGCGGTGTCGATATCGGCAACTGGCTGACGCGGTCGGTCTTCGCCGCGAAGTTCGCCGAGCGAAACTTCTTGTTCTCCAACGTGATCGGACCGAACAGCAAGATTCTGTTCAACCGCGACCCGGCCCACCGGGTCGAGGCGGTGGCGCCGTGGCTGACCACCGATTCGACGGTGTACCCGGCGATCGTCAACAAGCGCATGGTCTGGATCGTCGACGGCTACACCACTCTGGACAACTACCCGTACTCGGAGCTGACGTCGCTGTCGAGTGCGACGGCCGACTCCAATGAGGTTGCGGTCAACCGGATGTTGCCCGACAAGCAGGTGTCCTACATCCGCAACTCGGTGAAGGCCACCGTCGACGCCTACGACGGCACCGTCACGCTGTACGAGCAGGACGAGCACGACCCGGTGCTGCAGGCGTGGATGAAGGTCTTCCCGGACACGGTGAAGCCGAAGTCGGCGATCTCCCACGAGCTGGCCGAACATCTGCGCTACCCCGAGGACCTGTTCAAGGTCCAGCGCATGCTGCTGGCCAAGTACCACGTCAACGATCCGGTGACCTTCTTCTCGACGTCGGACTTCTGGGACGTGCCGCTTGACCCGAACCCGACGGCCAGCAGTTTCCAGCCGCCGTACTACATCGTCGCGAAAGACCTTGCGACCGGCGGTGATTCATCGTCATTCCAGCTGACCACGGCGATGAACCGGTTCCGGCGGGACTTCTTGGCTGCGTACATCAGCGCCAGCTCCGACCCGGCCACGTACGGCAAGATCACCGTGCTGACCATTCCGGGCCAGGTGAACGGCCCCAAGCTGGCGTTCAACGCGATCAGCACGGACACCGCGGTCAGTCAGGATCTTGGTGTCATCGGTCGGGACAACCAGAACCGGATCCGCTGGGGCAACCTCCTGACGCTGCCCGTGGGGCAGGGTGGGTTGCTTTATGTCGCACCGGTTTACGCCTCGCCGGGGGCCAGTGATGCGGCGTCGTCGTACCCACGGTTGATCCGGGTGGCGATGCTGTACAACGACAAGATCGGTTACGGCCCGACGGTGCGGGACGCCCTCAACGGCATCTTCGGGCCCGGTGCGGGTGCGACGGCCACCGGTCCCGCCCCGACTGACGTGCCGGCCGGTACGCCGCCTGCTGTGGCCGTGCCTGGTGCCGTCCAGCCGCCCGCTATGGGACCGCAGCCGCCGGCGCCGGCAGCGGTGCTGCCGCCGGGTGTTTCGGTGACGCTGTCGCCCGCGAAAGCCGCTGCCCTGCAAGATGTCAATGCGGCGCTCGACGGCATGCGTGCGGCCCAGCAGAGCGGCAATTTCGCCCAGTTCGGCGCGGCGCTGCAGAAGCTGGACGACGCCATGGCGAAGTACCGCGAGGCGAAGTAGTCGAGTCACCGCGCGAAAGTCACAAAACTGCCCAATTCCTTCGGGAGTTGGGCAGTTTTGGATCTACCGGTCATCCGGCATGCGGTCCCAAAAACCCTGTCTGACCATACGATTTGGTTCATTCGGCAGCGTTGGGTAACGTTGTATTCACCAACGCGGGGTGGAGCAGCTCGGTAGCTCGCTGGGCTCATAACCCAGAGGTCGCAGGTTCGAATCCTGTCCCCGCTACTAGCGAGAAGGCCCCCGGAGAACTCTCCGGGGGCCTTCTTCAATTCTGCCGGCGCGCTGGCTACGGTGGCGCCTGCCTCCGACGTATTGGCCCCGGGATCCGCCGTTGCGTGTCACCATGGAGGCAAGGCCAACAACCGAGCGGTGTACCGATGAGCGGTATCGACAAAGCGTTGGGGCGCGTGGTCGCGGTCCTCGTACTGCTGTTCGTTGTCGCCATCGCGCTGCGCGGATATCTGCCGGGTGTTGGGCACCCACACCCAGACGAGCCGACGCACAGCGCCGCGAGTGTGGTTGGCGTGGACACGCTGCTCATCGTCTCGGTCGTCATTGTCGGGATCGGCGTCATCTCGTCGCTACGGCGCCCACGGCTGGCCAGGGCGTCGGCCCCCTTCGCGCTGCCAGGCTCGTTCGAAGGCAAGCTCGGGTGGAAGCCGGTGCGCCGGGTACTGCTGATCGGGCTCGGCGCCCTCCTGGTGTGGCTGGCGCTCGTCGTCCTGCTGTCCCACCTGCAGCTGCTGCAGCTGCCGGACCTCCCGATCTCGGAAGGCCCGCCGAGCAAGGCGCCGGGCGGCGCACCGCCCACCGCAGTGCCGCCACCGGCTCCGATGCCGGTGCCGCCTCCGCAACCCGAGCACAGTGTCTTCGGCTACCTGCTCGCCACCACGGTGGTGATGCTGCTGCTCTGGGGTGCGGCCGTCATCGTCCGCAGAAGACGGCAAACCAACGAACCTGAGCTGCTGATCGATCACGCCTACGAACCGCCTTTCGTCGCATCCACACCGGAATCGCTCACGCGCGCGGCGGAATTCGGCCTTGCCGAGATCGGCGATCGCAGCCGAGGGCCGCGTGAGTCGATCATCGCCTGCTATGCGGCGATGGAGCGCGCCCTCGCGGACGCCCCCGGCGCCGAACCACAGGATTCCGATACGCCCTCCGAAGTGCTGGCCCGTGCTGTCGAACACCACGCATTGCATGCCGGCAGCGCAACCGAACTCGTGGCATTGTTCGCCGAGGCACGTTTCAGCCCGCATGTCATGTCCGAACGGCATCGCGACATCGCTGCGGAGGCGCTTCGTCGGGTGCTGGCCGAGTTGCGGAGCCTGACATGAAGCGGCTTGCGATCGTAGGGATTTCACTGGCGGTGGGAGCGGAGCTGATCACGCTGCTGCTCGGCGATCGCCGAGTCGTGGGGTGGGTTTCAGCCATTGCCGCGGCGCTCGTATTGCTGGCCGTCCGCCGCCGCCTGGCCGACCGTGGAGCGGCGCCGGCTGAACCCGTCGCGAACGACGCGGAGGAATCGTTGCGGGACTGGATGGTTCGCACCCACACGCTGATCCAGTGGTCGGAATCCACGCGCGGGGACTGGGACCACCACTTGCGGCCCACCCTGGCCCGCGAATTCTTCATGGCCACCGGCGCACAGCAGGCCAAGGACCCGGCCGCGATGCAAGCCACCGGCCGGATGGTCTTCGGGGATCATTTGTGGCCGTGGGTGGATCCGCAGAACGTCCTCCGTTCTTCTCGTGGGGAGCCGGGCCCTGGCCGGGCCACGCTCGACGAAATCCTGCACCGATTGGAGCGGCTATGACGATGCCGGCCGAGTTGACGACGGCCCATGCCGAGGCGGTGCTCGACGAGATCGAACGAGTGGTGGTGGGGAAGCGCGCGGCGCTCACCCTCATCTTGACCTCAGTGCTGGCGGGTGGCCACGTGCTCATCGAGGATCTCCCCGGACTCGGAAAGACGTTGATCGCGAAGTCTTTTGCCCGGGCGCTGGGACTGAGCTTCACTCGCGTGCAATTCACCCCGGACCTGCTGCCCGCCGATCTGCTCGGCTCTACCATCTACGACATGCAGTCCGGCCGGTTCGAGTTCCGTCGCGGGCCGATCTTCACCAACCTGCTGCTGGGCGACGAGATCAACCGCACGCCGCCGAAGACTCAGGCTGCGCTGCTGGAGGCGATGGCGGAAAGCCAGGTGAGCATCGACGGCGAAACCCACCTTCTGCCAACACCCTTCATCGTTCTCGCCACGGACAATCCCATCGAATACGAGGGCACGTACCCGCTACCGGAGGCGCAGCTCGACCGGTTCGCGGTCAGGATCGAACTGAAATACCTGTCGGGTGCGGACGAAACGGTGATGCTGCGCCGGCGTCTGGAACGCGGGTCGGCCCAACCGATAGTGAAACAGATCGTCGACGCGCACGACCTGCTCGCCATGCGTGAGTCGGTCGAGCAGGTGACGGTGCATGACGACGTCCTGCACTACGTGGTGTCGCTGGCGGCCGCCAGCCGCAATCACCCTCAGGTGGTCGTGGGCGCCAGCCCGCGGGCCGAACTCGACCTCGTTCAACTCGCGCGTGCACGTGCCCTGCTGTTCGGCCGGGACTACGTGATTCCCGAAGACGTCAAATCTCTCGCCATTCCGGTGATTTCGCACCGGATCAGCTTGAAACCCGAGATGTGGGTGCGCAGTGTCCACGGCAGCGACATCGTGGAGCAGTTGTTGCAGCGCCTGCCCGTGCCGCGGACTCGTGGCGGGCCGGCGTGACGAACGCGACCGAGCCGCGCGAGGTCGAATTGCGTTGGCGTGCCTCACCGCTGACATTGGCCATCGCGACATGCGCGGGTGTGGCCCTCGCCGCGGCGGTACTCGGCCCCCGCTGGCAGCTGATCGCCTTCGCGGCGCCGCTGCTGGGCGTGCTGTGCTCGATCAGTTGGCAGCGTCCGGCCGCCAAGGTGCTTGTCCAGGGGCAGCCGGCCCTGACGCGATGCTTCGAGGACGACGAGACGCAGCTGTCGGTGTCGGTGACGACGGCAGCGCCGAGCGTCGCGTCCGAGGTCACGGTGTCGGTCGAATCCGGAATGGATATCGAGGTTCTCGAGGGCAGTTCCGCGCAGCTGAAGAAGGTTGCGGTGTCGGCCGCACGATGGGGCCGGTACCCGATCCGGGCCACGGTCGACGTCGTAGCCGGCGGTGGGCTGTTGGCAGGGACAGGCACCGTGGATGTCGGCGAGGTCTTTGCCTTTCCCATTGCCCCGCCGCAATCGACGCCGATACCGCGTATCGAATTGCCTGACCGGCTCGGCACCCATCTCACGCGGCACGTCGGTCCGGGCGTCGAGTACGCCGACGTCCGCGCCTACCTTCCCGGCGACCAGCTGCGCACCATCAACTGGCCGGTCAGTGCTCGCCGGGGCCGGCTGCATGTCACCGAACGGCTGACCCACCGTGCCGCCGATGTGGTCGTTCTCATCGACACCAGCATGCAGCCCCCCGGCCCGGCGAGTGCCGCGATGGAGCGGGTCGTGCTCGGCGCCGCCCAGGTGGTGCAGAGCGCCCTGCGAAACGGTGACCGCGCCGGCATTGTCGCGCTCGGCAGCCCGCGCCCGCGCTGGATCGCCGCCGACATCGGCCAGCGCCAGTTCTATCGGGTGCTCGACGCCGCGTTGTCCGTGGGACGTGAATATGAAACCACGACAGGCACATTGGCGCCGCGCGCGGCCGTGCCGTCAGGCGCGATCGTGTTCGCCTTCTCGACCTTGCTGGATACCCCGTTCACGCTGGCGCTGACGGAGTTGCGTGGACGCAGGCACACCGTGGTGGCCGTCGACGTTCTCGAAGGGCCGCCCTTCGACGCCGAGCAGGACTCGACCCTGGCCCGCATGTGGGCCTTGCAGCGGCACGCGATGTATCGCGACATGGGGATCGTCGGAGTGGACGTGGTGCCGTGGCCGTCGGTTGTCACGCTGGATCAGGCGCTGCGGCTGATGCCGGTTCGTCGACGGACAACGAGACGGTGATGCGATGACGACTACCGCGCAGGCCGGGTGGAGCCAGCCGGGTGCCCGGATCGTTTCGACCGGGTTCGGCGTCCTGATGGTCGCTGCGGCAGCTGTCGGGACACACGGCCCGGCGGCGGTAGTTTCGATGGCGGCGCTGGCGGCCGTGGGAGCCGGACTGCTGTTTCGGGTGGCTGCCACGGCCGCCGTGCTGCTCACCGTGGTGGCGTTGGCCCTGTCCGACGCAGCTCCGGTGGTCGCGGCGCTGTCGGGACTTTCGGCGGCCACCTACCTGCTGATGCGGCATGCCGCCGGAACCAATGTGGTCACCATGACCCTGCCGACGGTGGTCTCAATGATCGGCTTCACGCTGGCTGGGTTGGCGGCCCTAGAAGTGAACATCGATATCCCGTGGTTACCTCTGCTGGCGCCGCCGGCGGCGATCGCCATCTACGTGCTGGTATTGGTTCCGTACGCCAAGGTCAATGCTCATACCGCGATTGCTGACGCCACCGAGTCTGCGTCGATTGCAGGTGTCGGCAGCCTTCCGTGAATTAAAGTCGATCCACCCGGGCGTAGGGTGAGGAGATCGGCGGTATTTCGCATACGGCTGTTCGAAGCCGTTTCGTCGCCGAGTTGAAGAATCTGGCCGATTCGCGGTCAAGATCGGAGCGTCGCAATGACGCCACCACCCTCCCGCAGTGATGTCGGGCGCACCAAATCGGTACCGCATCACGTCCGATGCGGTTATGGCAGACGATAATCCGACGTTCCGGGGCGCCAAACCTGATCAGCCGCAAGCTAATTCACTCGCAGTCGGCATGATCTGCGAGAACTACATCTTTTATAGATTGGATTTCAACCATGACCGTACGCGTAACATGCGACGGCGGGGCAATTGACGAGTTTTCCCGCTTCGCCGACCGCTACATCAAACACGACGATGGATCGCTGGAGATCGTTCGACTCGGCGCTCCGAAGACCACGAGCTATGACGCGGGGTGTTGGACCGAGGTGACCGGAGATGAGCACCAGACGCGGCGGGCCCGCTTCCTGCACTGGTTCAGCAGAACATCCGTCGCCGGAGCTTAGCGACCGAGTATCGGAACGCTGCGGCGTAGCTTCTGGACGATGGCCGGCACCCGTGATGCCTGCATGAGTGTCTTGAACTGCCAACTGTCGTCGGCGGGTACCACGCCGGCTGACTGCAGCGCGTCGAGGAGATCGAACAGCGTCTCGCCCTCGTACATCAGCCCATCGGAGTTGAAGTGATAGCGGTCGACGGCGGTGCACTGAACAAAGGTTCCGATGCCGTGGACCGTCGGCGCGGTGTCGTCGTACGGATAGAACCGCAGCGACCCGTCGAAGTGCCCACTTCCGATGTACCGGATGACGATTCGGGTCTCGCCTTCGGGCGTGATATCGATGTAGACCTGGCCCGGCAGCGGGTCGTAGCGCCAATCGGGTATGGCATCGAAGAATGCGAAGTTGTACTTCACGAACTCGTCCAGCCCCACGAGCGTCCGGCCGAAGGTGGTGGGGTCCTTGTAGCGGAGGTCCTGGGTGTACAGCTCGTCGTTGAGCGACATGTCCCGCATCAGCCAGCTCCACCAGTACTTCTTGGCCCATTCGATCAGCCAGGCGACGTCGATCCCGAAGTTCTTGTAGTGCGCGACCTTTCGCTCGAAGTCGTCGAACCACCGCTGGGTCATGGCCGTCAGTTCGTCCTCGCCCAGGACGGGTACTTTGCCGCCTGATCGGTTGCCGGCCAGGAACTCGGGCAGCGGCTGCCGCAGCCGTGGTTTGGCGAGAGCTTCCTGAAACAGTTCTTCATTGAACATGCGCAACGCTCCTCGGTTCGGTTGTCGGATGGTCGTCAGATTTGGCCGGCCCGCTCCTCGACCGCACGGATCAGCGCCTGCACCTTCGCATTTCCCGCGAGCCAGCTGTCGAGCCCCACGTTGATCGCGCCGCGCAGCAACGCATACGGCTCCCAGCCGCTGGGCGCGATGGTGCGGGCAGCCCGGCGCCCGATCCCGTCGGCGATCACCTTCGCGGCCTGTGCTGCGGTGATGCGCACGTTCAGGGGCCATGGCAACAGGCTGCCGAGTTCGACACCCAGATCGTCTTTGTCGAGCATGTCGTGCGTCATCGCGGTCTCGACGACCCCGAAGTAGGCGATGCCGGCGCTCGCACCGACCGCGGCGAGTTCGACCCGCAGGGCGCGTCCGAGCTGTTCGACTGCGGCTTTGCTCATCATGTATGTCGCGCCGCCCATGCCCGGTGCGAATGCCGCGCACGAGGAGACGACGACGACGTGTCCTTTGGCCGCGATCACGTGGTCGAGTGCCGGGCGCAGCGTGTTGAACACTCCGGTGAGGTTGATGTCCATGACGCGGTCGAAATCATGAGCGTCCATGGTGCGCAATGTCGCCGGCTCGGGCGTCACGCCGGCGTTGGCGACGACGACGTCGAGGCGGCCGAAGTGTTCGACGACTCGCGTGGCGACCTTTTCCATGAGCTCGCGGTCGCGGACATCGGCCCCGAGCCCCAGTGCAGAGGGCCCGAGCTGGCGGGCGGCGGCCTCCGCGCTGCTCTCGTCGACATCGACGATGGCAACCCCCGCACCGCGGCGGTACAACAGCTTCGCGAGTTCCCAGCCGATGCCCTGACCCGCGCCGGTGATCAACACGGTCTTGCCTCTGACGTCGTAGGTCGTCCCCGATACCCAGCTGAGCGGGTTGATCTGACCGATATCCATTACGCTGTCACCTCGTACGCGTCCACGTCGAATTTGCTTGTCCGGCTGCGGTATTCGAAGCTCCAGTTGGGGTAGAGCCCCGAGTTGTGGCCATCTGGGGTGGTGTAGTAGCTCTGGCAGCCGCCGGTCAGCCACACCGTCGAGGTGCTGCGGCGTTCCATCTCGTCGAGGAAGGCGTCCTGTGCCTCCTGACGTACTTCGACGCGGTGTGCGCCCGCCCTGCGCATCGTCGTCAGCGCATCCACGATGTAGGTGATCTGTGACTCGATCATGAAGATCGCCGACTGGTTACCCGCCGCACCGAACGGGCCGAGGGTGCAGAAGAAGTTCGGGAAACCGGCAACGGTGGCGCCCAGATAGGTCTGGCGCTGTTTGCGTTGCAGGTCGCCGATCGAGACGCCCCCGGGGCCGATGATGCGGTCATATGCCGCGGGGATCGGTTCGAAACCGGTGCCGTAGATGATGGTGTCCACCGGGATCTCGACGCCGGCGCGGGTCACGATCGAGTGCGGTCGAACCTCGGCGATGCCGTCGGTGACGACCTCGACGTTGTCCTTGGCCAGGGCGGGCAGGTACGCATCGGCGAAGATCGCGCGCTTACAGCCCAGCATGTAGTCCGGTGTCAGCTTCTTGCGCAGCTCCGGGTCGGAGACCTGCCGCAACAACTGGAATCGGCCGAGCGCCTCGTAGGGGTAGCGGAACCTGGTGTCGACAAACCCGACGAGCCCGAGCGCCTCGATCACCGAGTACCAGGCTCCGCGAATCACCTTGCCCGTCAACGGGAGATTGCGCAGCAGGGCGCGTTCCAAGCCTGCTGTGGTTCGGTCCATGCGCGGGACGATCCAGGGAGCCGAGCGCTGGAACACGGTGAGTGCGGCGACGTTCGGCTGGATCTCCGGTACGAACTGTACGGCCGAGGCGCCGGTGCCGATCACGGCAACCCGCTCGCCGGTCAGGTCGTGCTCGTGGTCCCAGTGCAGTGAATGAAAGGCCTTGCCCGCGAACGTATCCAGTCCCGGCAGCGACGGGTATTTGGCCTCGGCGAACGCGCCCGTGGCGGAGACCAGGAAATCCGCGGTGAGCGCGCCGGCACCGGTGTCGATGTGCCACAGCGAGTCCGCGTCGTCCCAACGCGCGCCGAGCAATTCCGCGCCGAAGCGAATATGGCGCACCACATCGTGTTTCGTCGCGACGGATCGGATGTACTCGAGGATCTCTTTCTGCTGGCCGTACGTGCGTGACCAGTTCGGGTTGGGTGCGAACGAATAGCTGTAGAGGTGTGAGGGCACGTCGCAGGCGCAGCCGGGGTAGGTGTTCGCCTGCCAGGTGCCACCGAGATCAGTCGCGCGTTCCAGGATGACCAGATCGTCGAATCCCGCTTCGCGCAGCTTGATCGCGAGCCCGATGCCGCCGAAGCCTGCGCCGACGATGGCGATGTGTCTGTGTTCGGCTTGTGCTGCCATGGCTATCGGCTCCTTCCGTGCAGCACGGAAACCAGTCGGTCGACAACGGCGTCGATCGTGGTGCTGCGAGCGAATGTGGTCAGTGCCAGAGGCGAGGGGAAGCGCTGCTGCGTCGTCGCTTTGGCGTAGGTGAATTCTTTGAGGCCGTCGGGGCCGTGCACGCGGCCGAAGCCGGATCCGCCGACGCCGCCGAGCGGCAGGGTCGGGATCGTGGCGTGGGCGACGAACGCGTTGATCGAGGTTCCGCCAGCGCGGATCCGGTCCGCGATCTGGTGCCCGTTGCGGCGGGAGAACACGGTGCCGCCCAGCCCGTAGGGCCCGGAGTTGACGTGTTTGATCGCCTCGTCCATGTTGGCGACCTTGGCGACGGTCAGCGTGGGCCCGAAGGTTTCCTCAGTGACAGCGAGGGCGTCCTCGGGCACGTCGACCAGGATGGTGGGCTGTATGAACTGACCGTCGATCGCGTCGATTCCGCCGAGCAGTGCCGTCGCGCCACGCGCTATCGCATCCTCGATGTGGCGCCGGATCACGTCGATCTGCTTGGGCATGGTGATCGGGCCGATCTTGGCGTCGCCGCCGGCCCGAAGCCCCCCGGCCAGCCGGACGAGTTTGTCCACGAACTCCGCATAGACGGCTTCGTGGACGTAGACGCGCTCGACGCCGAGGCACGTTTGACCCGCGTTGGACATCCCGCCCCACACCGCGGCATCCGCTGCGGCGTCGAGGTCAGCGTCGGCGTCGACGATCAGGGCGTCCTTGCCGCCGCATTCCATCAGCACCGGGGTCAGCCGTTCCGCGCATGCCGCCATGACCCGTTTGCCGGTGTCGGTGGAACCGGTGAAGCCGATCTTGCCGACGTTGCTGCGACAGAGCGCTGCGCCCGTCTCGCCGAGCCCTGTCACCACCTGCAGTACCGATTGTTGGGGCGACACTCTCGCGAATGCGGCGGCCAGCCACAGTCCGACCCCTGGAGAGTATTCGCTCGGCTTGAACACCGCAGTGTTGCCGGCGGCGAGCGCGAACGCGACCGAACTGAGCGGGGTGAACACCGGGTAGTTCCACGGACCGATGACGCCGACAACGCCGAACGGGCGGTGCTCCACCCATGCCGCCTGGTTGATCGTCAGCAGGCTGGAGGGCACCGGCCTGCGGCCGAGCACTTTCTCCGCGTTGCGGGCCGCCCACTTGAGGTGTTCGAGCGCCATTGCGATCTCGAGCTTGGCGTCCGAGATCGGCTTGCCCATTTCGTCGTGCATGACCTGGGCCAGGTCGGCCCGGCCCCGGGTGATCTCGGCGCGCCATGCGTCGAGGTACTTGGCCCGTTCCGCGAATCCCAGTGCGCCCCACCAGTCGGCGGCCCGGTGCGCACGGCGTACGGCAGCGTCCACGTCTGCGATGGTGTGCACCGGATACGTGCCCACCGTCGTTCCGGTCGCCGGATTGCGGACGTCGAACATCGAAACCTTTTGTCTGGTGCGGGCATTCGTCAGCGTGGCCACTGTTGGTCCTTAGGTCAGAGGTCGAGTACGAGGGAGTCGCCGGACGCGCGCGAGACGCAGCTCAGCATGTAGGCATCCCGTTCGGTGTCGGGCAACGTCCGGTCGCGGTGGTCCACTTGACCCGCAAGGACTTTCACCTTGCACGTGCCGCAGAACCCTTGCTGGCAGGAGTAGGCGGCACCGGGTAGCTCGCGCCGGATGGCGGCCAGTGCCGTCTCCTCGGCGCCGACTCGGACGGTCGCGCCGGTGCGGGCCAGCGTGATGTCGAACTCCCTACCGTCGATGACCGGCCGCGCCGAGAACCGCTCGGTGTGTAGGGATCCGGTCGGGTTGGCGGTGAATGCGGTGCGCTGCGCGGCATCGAGCACCGGCGGCGGGCCGCACACGTACATCGCGGAACCGGCTTCGGCTCTGCCGATCAGCACGCTGATATCGGGAGCGCCGAACTCGTCGTCTGGCCTGATATCGAGTTCACCGCCGGTCAGGGCCTGCAGCTCGTCCAGAAACGGCATCGTCGTCCGTGATCGGCCGAGATAGACCATCTTCCACGGCACGCCCGCAGCGTCGGCCGCCTTGACCATCGGCAGGATGGGCGTGATGCCGATGCCGCCTGCGACGAAGAAGTAGGACGGGGCCTCGACAAAGGTGAACGCGTTGCGGGGGCCGCGCACCCGAATCACGTCGCCCACCGAAAGCGCGCCGTGCACCTCGAGTGATCCGCCGCCGCCATCGGGAAGGCGGCGCACGGCGATCCGGTACCGGGAGCGATCGTTCGGGTTGCCGCACAGCGAGTACTGCCGCTGCTTGCCCGAAGGCAGGAACACGTCCAGATGTGCGCCAGGCGTCCACGCCGGCAGTTGCGCGTCGTCGGCCGATCGCAGTGTCAGGCTCACCACGTCCTGTGCCTCGACCTGCACCGCCTCGATTCGGACGTCGAGCTCGAATCCATTGCGCTGTAAGGGGTTCGGGCGAGAGAACAGGGGAGCGGTCGGGCCGACGAACACCTGCTTGTACACATCCATCACGGCACCGAACATGCGCAAGGGCGCGGGCGGCGTGAATTCCTCGGTCACCGTGGGGCTTTCCATCAGTGACCGGTCGCACGCGCGGCCGGCGAATGCGCGAGGTAGCGCAGTGCCGAGTCCATCGGGCCGAGTTGCGACGGGTGAAAACCCGGCCGCAGGTAGCGCGGGAGCTCGGTGAAGAAGGTTGCGAAGTTGGGCACGATCCCGCGCACCGTCGCGCTCACGAACTGCACCGGCCACATGCGGCCCTTGTCCGGCTCAGGGTCCTTCGCGTACAGGTACACCGACGACAGCAAGAACGTGGTCAGCAGGGTGGCGCTCGCGACAACGGCAGTCCGTGCTTTACGTGCGTAACTGCCATCGACATACATGTAGGCGTCGTAGACCACGCTGCGATGCTCGACCTCTTCGGCGCCGTGCCACTTGACCAGATCCAGCATCGTCGGGTCCATGCCGAGCTCTGCCAACTTGTCGTTCTCCAGCATCCACTCGCCGATGACGGCGGTGTAGTGCTCCATCCCGGCGAACAAGCCGAGCCGCTCCTTGAGCCATTCCTCCTTGGCGCGCCCGGACAGCCCGTGATCGCCGAGGATCCGATCGACGAACCACGAGAAAGTCCGCACCATCGAGTCGACGTCAAGGCCTATCGACTGCAGATGCTCGCGAGCGCCGGCATGGCTGCTGGCGTGCATCGACTCCTGTCCGACGAAACCGGCTACTTCTTCACGCAGCCGCTCGTCGTCGATGTAGGGCATCGCCTCGGCCAAACACTTGGCCATCGCGCGCTCGCCCTCGGGGAGCACCAAGTGCATGACGTTGACGATGTGGGTGGCAAAAACCTCATTGGGGATGTAGTGCATCGGCACCGAGCCGAAGTCGAAGTGGACGTCGCGCGCGTTGATCGCGTGCTCTTCCGTGCGGTAGCGGCGCCTCGTCGCGCCGGCCGATTCAGCCATGATCGAACTGTACGATGCAACAAGATTGATTGCAATGTTGCAGCTACAAATTTCTTCGATATGTTGCACCGGTCTGGTTCTTGCTACCGTTGCGGCATGACCTCGGCACTCGTCACCTCGACAGATGCGCCGGAGACCGACGACTCTGTACGGGCCCGCATCCTCGATGCCGCGCTCGTGCAGTTCGAGAAGGTCGGTGTCAAGAAGACGACCATCGAGGACATTGCCCGGCAGGCCGGGGTCGACCGCGTCACCGTGTACCGCCGCGTCGGTTCACGCGACGACGTGGTCGCGGCGGTGTATGACCGGGAGGTCGCGCGCGTCCTCGCCGAGCTGGCCGTAATCCCCGCGCGTCACGACAACCTGGCCGACCTGGTGGCCGACATCTTCGTCACGGTCATCACGCGGTGGCGCAACCACCCCCTCGCCACGCGAATGCTGACGCTGGAGCCCGAGCGAGTCCTGCCGCGACTGACCACGGACGGTGCGCCGACTTTCGCCATGGCGATCGCGGTGACCGAAGCGGTGTTCGCGCAAGCGATCCGCGACGGACTGCTACCCGAGACACCGGACATCCAGGCACGCGCCGAGATCGTCTGCCGGATCGTCCATTCGTCGATCTTGACCCGCACCGGCCTGATCCCGCTGGAAACCGACGAAGAACTCAGCGCATTTGCGCGCACCTACCTGATGCCGATCATCAACCCCTGACGCCCGTGTCGCGGTCGGCAAGAACATCATCAGTTGCCGATGATCGACCACATCACTTCAGTGCAGTAGTTGACGAGCTGGTCCTGCGAGATACTCAGCTGGCCCGACAGCCAGTCGAGAAACAGCTTCACCAATGCACCCGAGAGCGCACTGATCTGCAGCGCGCGGCGGTTGTCGTCAACCGCCGTTCCGCGCTCGGATTCATCGGTCAGTGCGGTGGCGACGAGGGAGACGAACCGCGGCACGGTCTGGGCACCGTGCTCACGCAGTGCGTCATTGGCCACGGTTTCGCGGAACAGGATGCGCCCGCGCCGAGGGTCTTCGGTGATGAAGGCGAGTGCCGCTCCGAAGGCCACCCGTGCCCGAGCTTGTGGATCGGCGGGGGCTGTCATCACCTCTTCGAGAACCCTCGCGGTCAGGGCATCCGCAACGCGGTCGTACGCCTCGACCAGCAACGCGTCCACGTCACGGAAGCTCTCGTAGAAGTAGCGCAGCCCCACGCCGGCATCACGACATACGCCCCGCACCGTCGTCTCCGGTGCACCGAGGGTGCCCAGCAACTCCGTCCCCGCCGCGAGTAGCCGTTCACGTCGTTCGGCGGCGCGGGCGGCAGATGACTGGCCGCGCCACAAGTCCTCGGTCGGTGAGCTCACCGGCCGATTTTCGCAGTCACCATGACGGGACGTGAACGACGGTCTGGTCGCCTGGCTTGACATCAGTCAATTCTATAGGAAACATACGCTTCCTATAGAAGGCGGTTGCGCGCCGATGGACGGCCAAGTGCGTGGAGCCGAGTAATTCGACCGTGGCTCATGCGGATTGGGCAGCCGATGAAGTGTCCGCCGTGATCGACCACCTGCTCACCCCGGATGCCACGGCGCGCGAGTTGGTCGACGACCTGGAAAGAAAGAGATGAAATGAGCCTGCAACTCACCGAAGAGCAGCACGACCTGGTGCGGACTGTGCGGGATTTTTGCCAGAAGCACTGCGACACCCGCGAGCAGCGGCTGGCGCTCACCGAGGGCGGAAAAGAGCTGCACAGCAATAAGATCGCCAGCGACATGGCTGCGCTGGGCTGGCTGGGACTCTCGATCCCCGAGGAGTACGGCGGTTCCGGCGGCAGCCTTTTCGACGCGTGTCTGTTCGTGGAGGCAATGTCGCGGGGCCGGGCGCCGTTGTCGAGTTATCCGGTGACGCTGATTGTGTCGCACACGTACCTGAAATTCGCGAGCGAATCCCTCAAGCGAGAGGTGCTCGGTGGGGTGACGGCTGGGGCGGTCACCTCGATCGCGATGAGTGAACCGGGATCGGGCTCGGACGTGGCGTCGCTGACCTGCCGCGCCGACAAGGTCGACGGTGGCTACGTGCTCAATGGACAGAAGACGTGGTGCTCCAACGTGCACCTCGCCGATTACGTAGTTGTGGTTGCGCGCACCTCGCACAGTGGCGCCAAACACGAAGGCATCTCGATGTTCTCGGTGCCGACGGGCAGCCCGGGCATGGAGATCCGGCAGATCGAGACGATGGGTGGCCGGGAGGTCAACGACATCTACCTCACCGACTGCTTCGTGCCCGAAGACCGGCTGGTCGGTGTTGAGGGTCAGGGTTGGGGCCAGTTGGTCGCCGGACTCAACATCGAGCGGATCATCATCGGCGCGATGTTCCTGGGTCTGGCCCAGCGCGCCTTCGATGACACCCTGGCCTACGTCAAACAACGCACCCAGTTCGGTAAACCGGTCGGGTCGTTTCAGGCGTTGTCGCACCGATTGGCTGATTTGGCAATGGAATTGGAAGCGGCACGGCTATTCGTCTATGACGTAGCGCAACGTGTTGACGAACATCCCGACAGGCTGCTGCCGCGTGAAGCGTCCATGGTCAAGTTGAAGACCACCGAGCTGGCCAAGCATGCTGCACTGGAGGGTGTTCAGATGATGGGCGGCTACGGCTACGCCTCCGAATACGGCATGGAGGAGATGTTGCGCGCCACCGTCGTGGGCACGATCGTGGGCGGCACCAGCGAGATTCAGCGCGACATCATTGCCAAAACACTTGGGCTCTGACCATGTGTAGGCCACAACATCGCATGCCGGAGCCTCGGCGTGGTTCGGTTCGTGCCCGAGCGCTGCGAGAGTTGTCGGCGCTGACGATCCGGCGGGTGGGCGCCGCAACGCCGGTGAATGCAGGCACGGTTCCGGTTGTGCGGCAGCTCTTGGAGCGCGGCCTGCGGGCCACCGCTCCCACTCTGGGCGGTACCCGGATCGAACTGGTGGATAACGGCGACGTTCGCGGCGAATGGGTCCGGGGCCCGAAAACGAGCCGAGACGACATCGTCGTGCTGTATGTGCACGGCGGCGGCTTCGTCGCCGGGTCGCCACGTGCGTATCGCGGTGTGACGTCACGGCTTTCGACCGCGCTGCGCGCACCGGTGTTCGGGCTCGCGTATCGGCTGGCACCCGAGCATCCCTTTCCGGCCGCACCGCACGACCTCGACGCCGCCTATCGTTGGTTGCTGCGCTGTGGTTACCGGTCTGACCAGATCGTGATCGCGGGCGACTCGGCGGGCGGCTACCTGGCGGCCGACCTCGTCATCGCCAACGCCCGCGCAGGACTTCCTGAGCCGGCGGCGCTGATGCTGTTCTCGCCGATGGCCGATCTCAGCCTGTCGATCGCCGAAGTCCATGACGGGGCCGTCGACGAGGGCATCCTGTCCATGTCCGTCGCGCGGGCCGCGGTCGCGCACTACCTTGACGGCGCCGCCGGTGCGCACGACCTGCGGCCGGCGCCCGGAATGTCGTTGCCGCCGACGCTGATTCAAGCCAGTACTACCGAACTGCTCGGCGGTGACGCGGTTGAATTGGCGGACCGGTTCCGCCGTGCCGGCGCCACGTGCGAATTGCAGATGTGGCCCGATCAAATCCATGTCTTTCAGGCGCTGCCCGTCGTGGTGCCTGAATCGCGTATGGCCTATCGCGCGGCCGCTCAATTCGTGGCGGCGATCACCGGGGCCTCGCAGCGACCTGCGATGTGACCACCCGGGTTCCGGTAACGCCCGCTTCCCTGAAATTCCACCATGATTCGACATCGCGACAGTTGAGGAAGTCATGTCTGAAACAGCTATCACCACACTGCCGGCCGCATTTCAGCACACCGCGTCCGTCGCCCCTGATGCGGTGGCGCTGCGGACGCCAGGAAACACCCACACCGTGACGTGGCGGCAGTATGCCGAACTCGTGCGCCGAGCCGCTGCCGGACTGGCCGCGCTGGGAGTCAGGCGAGGTGACACCGTGGCCCTGATGATGGCCAACCGAATCGAGTTCTACCCGTTGGAGGTTGGCGCGCAGCATCTCGGCGCCACATCGTTTTCCGTGTACAACACGTTGTCCGCCGAGCAACTCGGCCATGTGTTGGGCAACGCCGGTGCGCGGGTGGTCGTTTGTGAACCCCAGTACGTGGAACGGATCCGGGCCAGTGGGGCAGCGCCCGAGCACGTCGTTTGTGTCGACGAGGCGCCGGCCGGAACAATCTCGATGTCGGCGTTGCTTGCCGGTGGCGCCGACGATTTCGACTTCGACGCGACGTGGCGCACCGTCCAACCAGACGATGTGGCGACACTGATCTACACCTCGGGAACCACCGGCAGCCCCAAAGGTGTGGAGACCACTCACGCGAATCTGTTGTTTCAGGTCCAGGCAATCGACGAGGTCCTGGAACTCCGATTCGGCGACACCATCACCTCGTTCATGCCGACCGCGCACATCGCGGACCGGTTGACCGCGCTGTACGTCCAGGAGGTCCTGGGCACCCAAGTGACTGTTGTTGCGGATGCCAAACTGATCGCACCGGCTCTGGCCGAGTTGCACCCGACGGTTTGGGGTGCGGTGCCGCGAGTATGGGAAAAGCTCAAGGCGGCAATCGAACTCAGCGTTGACAGCGAGTCGGACGAAACGCGTAGGCAAGGGTTGCGGTGGGGACTCGAGGTGGCCGCAAACCGGAGCCGATACGAATTGGCCGGTCAGCCGGTCCCTGTGGACGTCGCTGCCGAATGGGCACGTGCCGATGAGTTGGTGCTGTCGAAAATCCGCGCGAAACTGGGACTGGACCGGGTTCGTTGGGCATTGTCGGGAGCGGCGCCGATCCCGCCTGAGACGCTCGGTTTCTTTGCCGGCCTCGGTGTTCCGATCGCCGAGATCTGGGGCATGTCCGAGCTTTCCTGCATCTGCAGTGTCACCCACCCACGGGAGGCCAAACTGGGCACCGTCGGAAAGCTGGTTCCGGGCATGCAGGGGCGCATCGCCGCGGACGGTGAATTGCTGGTCCGAGGGCCGCTGGTCATGAAGGGCTACCGCAACGAGCCCGACAAGACCGCCGAGGCTATCGACGCCGATGGTTGGTTGCATACCGGCGACGTCGTCACCATCGACGACGACGGCTTCCTCCGGATCGTGGACCGCAAGAAAGAACTCATCATCAATTCGGCGGGCAAGAACATGTCCCCCACCAATATCGAGAACGCCATCAAAGCGGCCAGCCCACTGATCGGAGCGATGGCCGTCATCGGCGATGGCCGCCCCTACAACACTGCGCTCATTGTGCTCGATGCCGAGAGTGCATCAACCTATGCTGCGCAGCGCAACCTGCCTGATGCGTCGGCTGCTGCGCTCGTCGCTGATCCGGTTGTGATCAAACAAATCTGCGCCGGAGTCACCGCCGGGAATGGACGGCTGGCCCGCGTCGAGCAGGTGAAACGGTTCCGCATCCTGCCAACGTTCTGGGAGCCTGGCGGAGAGGAGCTCACTCTCACCATGAAGCTCAAGCGCAAAGTCGTTGCGGAGAAGTACGCTGACGACATTGACGACCTCTACCGTCCAGAACCCATTCGCGACGTTCATGAACCTGGCTGAACCCGCTGCTGATGCAGCCCGGAACGGTCAGGGACGCCGCGGTGCCCACCGTGCTGCCGCTTCCTCCGTTCGGCGCGGAGACCTGCAGCGGGATGCGATCCTCGGCGCCACCCGGGAACTACTGAGCACCAACAGTTTCGAGAGCATCTCCGTTAGCGCGATCACCGCTCGCGCCGGCATTACCCGATCGGGCTTCTACTTCTACTTCGAATCCAAACACGCCGTATTGGCGACCCTGCTGCGAGCCGTTGTCACGGAACTCGACGAAATGACAAACCACTTCGCGCCCAGGGGTCAGCAGGAGTCGCCCGAGATGTTCGTGTCGAGAATGGTCGGCACCTTGGCCACCGTGACCTCGCGCAATGACCCGGTGATGGCCGCTTGTCAGGCCGCTCGGCACACCGATGCCGAGATTCGCTCGATTACCGACGCATTCAGTGACTCAGTGATCGCGGCGGTGCAGAAGAACATCGCGGCCGAAGTCGCGGCCGGCACCGCCGCGCCGATCGCCGACGACACTGCCGCACTGGTGCGCATCCTGTCGGCCACGACGTGGTTTGCCGTCAGCGGCGACACGGCGTTCGTCCGATCGGCCGACGATATCCCGAGGGCATTGCACGCCATCGAGCAGCTGTGGCTGCACGCCTTCTGGGGCTATCGCTGATGCAGACCGGTGGGTCTACGGGCGGAAGTCGGAGTCACCGGTCAGCACGTCGGTGAGCCGCAGCGCGATGGTCGCTCTCCGCGACGCGAGCTGTCGCGCCGAGCGCTGGATTTCCGCGGTTTGTTCGGTCCGGACAGCCTGATACCGCAGGAGTGCCGCGGCGACGTCACAGTCCTCAGCATCGGCGAGTTGGCGAGCGAGTTCCGCACCATCCTGGATCGCCTGATTGGCACCCTGTCCGCCGAAGGGCGTCATCGGGTGCGCGGCATCGCCGAGCAGCGCGATGCGGGCGGTGGTCCAACGCGCGATGGGATCTCGGTCGTAGACCGGGTGCATGTACACCGGCCCGGTTGCGCCGCGGATCAGCCGGCCGACCACGGGCTCGAAATCGTCGAACTGCCGGGCCAGCGCCGCCAGATCCGCACGCGCCGACCACAGGTGCAGCGGTGGCTCGTCGACGCCGAGGGTCGCGTCGACGGCCACCTGGTGGCCCGCGCGCACCGGCACCGCGATGACGTGTTTGGCGTAGTTGGCCGAATGCCACGAGCGCAGACGGTCATTCGGCCGACCGTCCAGGCAGTTCACCGGGCTGACCGCGCGGAAGATCACCGAACCGCAGTAATTGATTTCGTCATCGCTGAACAGCGTTCGCACGGTGGAGCGCAGCCCGTCGGCGCCGATTACCAGCGGCGTCCGCAGTACGGCGCCATCGGCGAACGTGAGCGCGACGTGATCGTCGTGCTCGACGAGCCCGGTCAGTCGGTGCCGTAGGCGTACCTGGTCCCGGCCCAGATGGGCCACCATGAGGGCGTGCAGATCAGCCCGGTGGACGGTGCGCGGCGACAGCTCGGCGTCGGCGTACCCAAACCGTCCGTGCTCGGAACCGATGTCCGGGGCGGCGGCGTAGTCGGCCACAGATTCCACGTGACCGGCCTGATCGTGGGTCTCGAAATATCTTGTTGCCGAAGATATCTGGTTGAACTCGTCGAGCATTCCCCATTCTTCGAACAGCCGAAGCGTCGGCGGCGAGATCCCGAGCGGGCCGCCGACCTCGCCGAGCTCACGGGTCTTGTCCACCACGATGGCGTGGTGGCCGCCCCGGCGCAACGCAATCGCTGCGGCGAGGCCGCCGAGGCCTGCGCCGACGACGATGGGTGTGGTGGTGTGGTGATCGGACACGACTGAGTGCCTTTCAGATTCCGGGATGAGTGAAGCGCGCCAGGCCCTCGGCATCGAGGGCAAGTCGGGGCACCGCTTCCGGTCGGTGGCCGACGACGGTGCGCACGTTGCAGATCGGCAGCCACAGTCCGTCGTGGATGATCAACTGCTGTATGTCGTGCACCAGCTTTCGGCGCCCAGTGGGGTCCGGGCAGTGCAGTTGATCGTCGAAAAGGTCGTCGAGCCGATCGCGTTCCGCGCGACACATCGCGTTGCGCTGGTCGACCGCGAACTGATACCGCAGCGCGTCGGGATCTATTGCGGTGTAATAGAAGAACCGGAAATCGTAGGCTCCGGACTGCTGCCGCGACCGGAGTTCGCCGAAGTCGACGTTGTGCAGCACCAGCTCGATGCCATGCCCGGCCCACTGGTCGGCCACCGCGGACAGCAGTTCGGCGTCGATGGGGGAGAACGAGCTGTTGAACACCATTTCGAACCGCAACCCGTCGGCTCCGGCCGCATCGAGTAGTCGCCGCGCCGCTGCCGGATCGTGCGCCAGCTGCGCTGAGCAATCGCGGTAGTGCAGCGCGGTCGGCGTGAGCACCGAGCCGGCCACGGTGTAGCCGCACGAATCCAGAATCGGCCGCAGTCGCTCGCGATCGATCAGCAGCGACAGCGCGCGCCGGATTCGGGGATCGGTCAGCGGCCCGCGAGAGACGTTGGGGCACAGTCCATAACTGATCCCCGGATTGTGGAGTTGTGCGGTCCGGAAGCCGGCTGCGGGCCCCGCGTGCACATCGGCGAGTCCGTCGTCGCCCGCGGTGAACAAGAGGCGGCGCCTGCCATCAGTGAGGCACCCCGCGCCGGCGGGCGCCCACGACCCGGTGCCCAAACGCATTCCACCCACCGACGGCTTGTTCACCGCCAAGTTCACGCCGGCCAGGCTGTGCAGGAACGCGGCGTTGTGCCGATTGAACCGGAACGCGACCGTCTCGCCGCGCGATTCCACACCGGACAATCCGGCCAGGCCGGCAATCGCCGATGGTAGGGGAGTAACCCCTGAAAGGTCATTGACGATGTCGCAGAAGCTGTTTCGGACCAGATCGGCAGTGAGCGGCACACCGTCGGAGAAGTGCCGACCGGCCGGGATCGTCAGCTCCACCGTCAGTGGATCAGGACGAGACCACGACGACGCCAGCCACGGCCGCACCTGCGCGGTCACGGGGTCGATGTCGACGAGGCTCTCGAATACCTGTCGTGCATAGGTTTTCGAGATGCCGTTGTAGGCCAGGCGAGGGTCGACGGTGAGTTGCCCGGGCGGCCAGGCGAAGCTGATGTCGTGCGTCACTGGGCGACTCCGGCTCGAGTGGAGACCGCCGGTCGCGCCGCGGCGGACGCGACGAGGCCGACGACGGCAATCAGTACTCCGGAGAAAACGAACAGGCGGTGCGGGCTATCGAAGCCGCCGATCGCCGTCGCGCCGACCGATACCCCGATCGCCGCACCCAACGCGCGCAGATAGTGGTAGACAGCGGAATCGAACGTGACCCGGCCGGAATTGGTCAGCACGTTCGTGGCCAGTGAGCTCCACAGAAAGCCCATGGCGCCGCCCATCACGGTGGCGCAGATCAGCAGCGAGCCGACGTGATCGGCTGCCACCGCGACACCGAAGCCGGCCAGCGTCAGGCAAGCCGCCCCGTAACTCACCAACCGGGTGTTCTTCGCGTCCTCGCCGGGGCGACCGAACTGGGTGATCGGCAAGAGGCCCGCGACGACCGCCATCGGCAGCAGTACCAGCGCCGCGCGGTAGGAACTGAACAACTGCACCCGTTGCAGGACGTAGATCACCACCAACGTGAAGCCGTTGGTCGCGATGCCCGCGACGAAGACGATCAGAAAGCTGCGGTACAGAATCGGCCGCCGGGTTCCGTCGCCGCCCGACCACCGGCACGCGCCGATCACCACGACGCCCACCACCGTCGCCAGCGCGCCCAAGAGCACCTTGGTCGTCAGCTCGGTCGTCGTCCCGGCCGCGAGGAAGATGACGACCTGCACCAGCCCGAAGCCGACGATCAACGTCGCACCCCGGCGCGACCTCTCGGGCTCAGCGTCGGGCTCGGGTGCCTGCGCGCGTGCGCCCCACGCCAACAGCGGGATCGACGCGGCGGTGGTCAGCACCGTCTCGTACGGGAAGGCCCGCCACCCCCACGCGTCGTTGAGCACCGCGGTGATCAACGGTGAACACAGTGCCGACGCCGACACCACGAGCCCCCACGTTCCGAGGAATGCCGTGTGGTGATCCGGGTAGAACTGTTGCCGCGCGATCCGGAACAGCTGCGGCGCCAACAATGCCGATGTCGCGCCCTGCAGGAACCGGATGACGATGAGCATCCAGAACGCCGGGCTGAGGCTCGCGGCGATGCCGAGTACGGCGAGCGCTGCCGAACTGACGTAGAAGGTCGTGACGGGCCGGCAGCGGTGCAGCAGCAGGCCGGCCGGCAGCAGGGTCGCACAGAACCCGGCGAGGAAGGCGACGCCGACGTTGGCGGCCACGCCGTAGGGCAGGTGGAAGTAGTCCGAGATCGACGCGTTCAGCAGAACGGTCGCCGAGGAATTCGAATAGAGGGTGTACTCAGCGAGGTACAGCGACGCCGCAACGGCGTAGAGAGATGGCTTCATTTTTCATCACAGGAACTGGAAGGGCGAACGTTCGGGCAGCGAGAATCAGCGCGCGAATTTGTTCAACGGCGCCAGGCGGGCGCGGTTCCAGATCGAGGAGAGAAAAGACGGGGTGCACGACGAGTACGCCCGCACCATGGGTGCGGGAACCTGGTCAGAACGAGCACCCACGCGGGCGACTATACCGGTCAGCCCCTCGCGCGCCCTCGGTGCCTGAGGGCACAATCCCTCCCGCGAGATTTGCCGGAGACGCGCCGCGCAGCGATGCGCCGCCGGTGTCTTGATTGCTGCATGGCATATATTTGCTGGTCAGGGGTTTGTCTTCCTTTCCTGTGTGCGGGTAGGATGCAAGGATGCTGTTTCGCCACGTACGTAGCTCAGGCGTTGCTGGCGCGTCTGCTGCGCTTCGCTGGGCCGGCCTGGGTGCCTCGGTTCTGCTCACCGTCGCGGCCCCGCTCGTCATCCCGAGCGTGGCGGCTGCCGACGACTGCCCCGACGCCGAAGTCATCTTCGCGCGCGGCACCGACGAGCCGGTGGGCATGGGCCGTGTCGGTGATGCTCTCGTCGATTCGCTCCGTAGCAAGACCGGCGGCTTGGTCATCAGGTCCTACGCGGTGAACTACAAGGCCACGATCACGCAGCGGCACAGTGGCGAGGGCGCCAAGGACGCGATTGCTCGCGTCAAGTCCACCGTGGCCGAGTGCCCCAACACCAAGATCGTGCTGGGTGGCTACTCGCAAGGCGCGAGTGTGGTCAACATTGTGGCCGGCTTCTCCGGTATCAACTGGGGTGATCCGCTGCCGTCCGAGTACGTGAAAAACATTGCGGCGGTGGCTACTTTCGGCAATCAGGCTGACCGTACCGACGGTGCGCCACCGACCCAGAAATCACCGCTCAGCGCCAAGGCGATCGATCTGTGCAACCCTGCAGACCCGATTTGTCACGCGGGTGCGGGCAACTCCTGGAGCGGGCATACGCAGGGCTACGTCCCCGAGTACACCGACCAGGCGGCGTCTTTCGTTGCATCTGCGCTTCTTGCCGGGACGGCTCGGACCCTGCCCGGCTACGGCTCGCAGGCCCCGGCGTATGGCCCGCAGCCCGGGCCTGGTCCGCAGGCTGGTTATGGTGCGTTGCCGGGGCCGCCGCCGGCCTACGGCACGCCGCCCGGACCTCCGCAGACCTACGGCACGCCGCCCGGCCCGCAGGCGGGCTACGGATTGCAGCCTCCCGGTTCGGTTCCGCCGGTGTCTGCGCCGACATCGTCGTCTCCCGTACCGGGGTTGGTCTAGCGCGACCCCTGCGGCGGTGTCCCCAGCATCATGAGCGCGACATCGACGGCTTCATCGACCATGTCCTGCAACGGAATTCCCTGATGAACAGCAAAGGTCAACAGCTCGTTCAACGCGCCCAGCAGCATGACGACCCGAAGCAACGACACCGGGGCAGCGCCAGTTTCGCGCAATTGCTCGGTCTCCGTGAGGTTCTGGATGAGTGCGCGGTAGGCCTCGGCGTACTGAAAATGCAAGGCCCAGCTCTTGGGGCCGAGCGCGGCGAAATCTCGGGTGAGCGCACTGGTCAGCGCGGGCCGCTGGTCGCATACGCCGATCCAGGCCTCGACGGCGGCACGGACCTGGTCTTCGTTCGAGGCCGCCGGGTCGATGGCCTGCCGAATGGCGTCGATGATGATCCGGACGCTCTCCGAGTAGAGCGCCTTCAGGCAGTCTTCGATGTCGGTGAAGTGCTGATAGAAGGTGCGCCGTGAGGTGGCGGCCACCCGCACCACGTCGGCGACGGTGACGCGGGCGAAGCCGGTCTCGACGATGCAGTCGGCCATCGCATCGAGCAGGCGCTGCCGGTGCCCCTTGCTATCGGGCTCGGCAGTCAGCGACGGACGTTCTTGCACCCTTGACATCTTTCCCCACGGTCGTGGTACGTTCGTGTACCGCACCACCTGGTACGAATATGTACCACATTTGCCGTCGCCTCAAGGGGAGAAGGACCATCATGGTGGATCACGAGATCGTCGTTGTCGGCGCCGGATTCTCCGGTATCGGACTGGGGATTCAGCTCAAGAAGGCCGGCTTTGAGGATTTCAGGATCCTGGATGCCGCCGACGGTATCGGGGGAGTATGGCACCACAACCGGTACCCCGGTGTCGCCGTTGATATCCCGTCGACCACGTACTCGTACTCGTTCGAGAGCAACCCCTCCTGGTCGCGGCTCTTCGCACCCGGCGCCGAACTGCGGCAGTACGCCGAGAGTTGCGTGGACAAGTACGGGCTGCGACCGCATATTCAGTTGCGCACCAAGGTCGACCGCGCGGTGTTCGACGAGCGCGAGAACGTCTGGCACGTCCACACCGACCGCGGCCTGATCATTGCCCGGTTTCTGATCGGTGCGGTCGGCCCGCTCGACCAGCCGAAGAATCCGGACATCAAGGGCATCGACGATTTTCGCGGAGAGTTGGTGCACACCGCGCGGTGGGATGATGCGGTCGAAATCGACGGCAAGCGGGTTGCGGTCATCGGAACCGGCGCCACCGCACTACAACTCGTGCCGCAGCTGGCCGAGCGGTCCGCGCACCTGGACGTCTACCAGCGCACACCCATCTGGGTGGTGCCGAAGTTCGACGGCGCCATCCCGGAATGGGTGCAGGGGATGTTCGAGGCCGTGCCGTTCACGCAGGACGCGGTCAGCATGGTCACGACGGTGCTCTCCGACTTCATCTTCACTGCCGGTGTGGTCTACCACACGCGGCTGCCGTTCCTGGTCCGCGGCATCGAGCAGGTCTGCCGCCGGCACCTCGCAAATCAGGTCGAGGATCGCGAGCTCCGCGAAAAGCTCACTCCAGCATATGCATTCGGTTGCAAGCGGCCGTCGTTCTCCAACACCTACCTCAGTACGTTCAACCGGGACGACGTCGATCTGGTCACCGATCCCATCGCCAGGATCACCGAACGCGGGATCATCACCGAGACGATGGATTCGCAGACCGGCGCACGGCGCGAAATCGAGCATGCTGTCGATACCCTGGTGCTGGCAACAGGTTTCAATATTCTGCAGCTCGGTGCCATGCCGGCGTTCCCGGTCGTCGGGCTCGGCGGCGTGGAGCTGGGTGCGTTCTGGGACGAGAATCGCTATCAGAACTACGAGGGCGTCTCGACGCCGATCGCACCGAACTTCTGGTTGATGAACGGGCCGTGGTCGGTGACGGGCGCCTCGTGGTTCTCGATCATCGAAGCGGGGTGCCGCCACATCGTGCGCTGTCTTCAAGAGGCCCGTCGCCGCGGAGCCACTCGTGTGGCCGTCAAGCAGGAACCCCACGACGAGTACATGCGCAGCATGCGAAAGAAGGCTGCCCACACGGTTTTCGTGCAACCCAGCTGCGCCCAGGCGAACAGCTACTACTTCGACCGTCATGGCGACGCGCCGTTCGTGCGGCCGGTATCCGGGGTGTCTCTTTGGTTGGCCAGCAAGACATTTGATCTAGACAGCTATGACTACACGACCGGCGCGCGCAAGCGCGGGCGCACCAGAGTTGCTGTGGAACAAGGGGTCTAGCGCGCAATGGCATTTACGCGGTCGTGATAAAACCGCCGGAAGCCCGCACTGCGTGAGCATGGCTAATTCCTGAAGAATTGCTGTACGCCGCGCTTCGTGCGGCGTACGCTTTTCTGAGCTGCGCCGGGTGCGGCCTGCCTCGGCGCAGTGCGAACTTCGGGAGCAACCATGTTGGCCCAGGGATTTGACGGCGTCATCGTCGGTGCTCGATGCGCCGGCGCGCCGCCAGCTGCTCAACCACCGCCATGCCTACGTGACGCCCGCCGAGGCGCTGAAACCTGCTGGGGCGACGGAGGTTGACGCCAGTAGCGCGTGCTGAGTGGATTTCAGGTCAGGGTGTAGGACGTCATCGACAGCGACCCGTACGTATAGCCGTCGACGAGTACATTCGCGGGAGTGTCGGCCGCCGAACACAATCCGGCGAAGTAGAGCATCGGAATGAAATGATCCGGTGTCGGCGCGGCGGCGGCGAAGTCGGCATGTTCCCGCAGCCGTACGATTTGGTCGGGGGCACGGGTCAGTAGATCGGCTGCGGCATCGTCGAACCTGGTGGCCCAATCGAATCCGCTGTTGGCGAGCCGCGTGTTCATGGCCCGTAGGTTGTGCACGATGTTGCCGCTGCCGACGATCAGGACACCCCGGCTGCGCAGCTCGGCCAATTGCGCGCCGAGTGCGACGTGTTCCTCCAGGGGTTTCTCAGCGTCGATCGACAACTGCACCACCGGGATCGAGGCGTCGGGAAAGGCGTGTACCAACACCGACCACGTGCCGTGGTCGATGCCCCAGCTGTCCTGGTCAGCTCCGACCCAGGTCGGTTTGACGGTCTCGGCGATCTCGTCGGCGAGTTCGGGCAGTCCCGGCGCCGGGTACTGCACATCGAACAGCTCCTGTGGGAAGCCGTAGAAGTCGTGGATGGTGCGAGGCCGCGCCATGGCCGTGACCGCGGTGGCGTTGATGTACCAGTGCGCGCTGATCACCAGGATCGCCCGGGGGCGGGGCACGGACTGGCCGAACTCCGTCCAGGCGGCCGTATATCGGTTGCGTTCCACGGCGTTCATCGGACTGCCGTGTCCGATGAACGCCGCCGGCATGAGGGCGTGCAGGTCCGCTGATCGGGTCATCGTGCGGTCAACGCTACCGGGATTACGTTCCGGATGCCGCTGCGGCAGCGGCGCGTCCCGCCCGCCGCCCGAAGAACGAACCGGCACCCAGTTGCGTGCCGCTGGAATACCCCTTGGCGTCCTGCGCAATGGTGGAGGCGCAGGCGCCGGCGGCGTAGAGCCCGGAGACGGCAGTGCCGTCGTCGCGAAGCACTTCACCGTCGACCGAGATCGCCAGGCCCCCAAGGGTGAACCCGCTGTAGAACGCCTTGCCCAGACTCAGATCGAATGCCGCCCATGGACCGACGTCCTGAGGCTCCAGATACGTTGCGGCCTTGTGGAAGTCGGGGTCCTCGCCAACGGCCGCGCTCGCGTTGTACCTATCGAGGGAGGCCTGCAGCCTGCCGGCTGGGATGCCGAGTGCCGTTTCCATTTCGGCGACGTTCTCCCAACCGTCGATCAACGGAACCAACGGCATCGCCGGCATCTCGACGTGCCGGGAGTCGACAACGAGATAGGCGACACTGCCGGGCTGCTCAAGGGCGAAGGCGGAAGTTCTCGCGTGATATGAATCTTCGGCGACAAACCGGTCCCCGTTGCGGTTCACGATGAGGCCGGTGAGCAGCTTGGCAGGCGGATACGCGGGCGCGGTCATGAACGCCTGGTCCAGGTATTTGGTTGCCGCTCCGACGGATTGCCCCAACCGGATGCCGATGCCATCGTCGTAGCTGCTGCCCAAGGCGAAGACACGCTCGTCGGCCAGTTGTGGGAGATGCTGCGCCAGCATCTCCCGGTTCATCACGAAGCCACCAGTGGTCAGAACGACGGATTTCGCCCGCACGGCCCCGGTCTCACCGAAGCTCTTCCAGGTTGCTCCGACGACCCGGTCATCGTCGACGACGAGCGCGCAGACGCCTGTCTCGTAACGGATCTCCGCACCCAGTCTTGCCAGCCGCTCGACCAGTAGCTTGACCACCATTCCCGCGCCACCGGTATCGCCGGGCACCGGAACCTTGTGGCCCCGGGGGGCCGGCACCGCACGGTCGCGGAACGGCCACACCTGCTCGTTTCCGGTGTACATCAGCCCCTGCGTCTCCGGCTGGATAACGGCCTTGTGCGGGTAATAGCTGCGCTCGAATTCGAACCCCAGCGCTTCGAGCCATCCGAGATGCTCCGCGCTGCCCTCGCAGTAGGCGCTGATCAGCTCCGGCACAGGCTCTTTCGAGACCGCGGTCAGATAGGCGGCCATCTCGGCGGCGGAGTCGGTCTGGCCGGTGGCTTCCTGGACCGCGGTGCCGCCGCCCAAGTAGAAGTGGCCGCCCGCCATGGCTGTGGTGCCGCCGGCGACCGCGGCACGTTCGAGCACCAATACGCGCGCACCCGACGCGGCTGCTTCGACAGCCGCGCATCCGCCTGCCATGCCGAGTCCGACAACCAGCACGTCGACCTCGTCGGAGAACGACGAAACACCCTCTGCCGATACTGTTTCCGGAATCATCAGGCGCCCGCCGCAGCTTTCTTGATGTGCTCGAACATCGCACGAATCTCGGGGCTGAACGCGCCGAGTTCGATGTACGGCACCCCGGCAGACGCGCCGTCGACATAGGCGAAACGCATCAGACCGCCCGACATCTCGCCCTGTTGGACGATGGCCAGGCCCTGTTCCTGCGCCGACGCCACGGCCGCGTCGAAATCACCCGGCTCGAAACACACATGGTGCAGTCCCGGACCGCTGCGCTCGAGGAATTCGGTGTAGATGCTGGTGCCCCGCACCGGCTGGATCAGCTCCAACTGCATGGCGCCCGAGTACGACATCGAAATGTGGGCGGTGAAATCCGCGGGCTCGCCGTGCAGGCGACAGGTCTCCGGCCCGAACTCGATGTTGGGCATCCGGACCCATGTGCCCACCCCGAACTGCTTGCTCAGCAACTGCTCGGTTGCCTCGATATCGTCCGTGACCCAGGCGATTTGGCAGATCGGTCCGTACGCGACGGTCATGGTGTTCCTTCCGAGGGGCGAGCGGCGCCGAGGGGCGCACGACTCAAAGTAAGCGCAAAGGCTTAACTCGTCAAGCGTTGGTGATTGCATTTTCAAGTGTTCGGGATAAACTGGCGCCCATGAGTCGGCCTGACGCGCGCACGCAGCTGCTTCTCGCCGGTGAACGATTGATCGCCGAATCGGGTCCGGAAGTGTCGTTGCGCGATGTCGCGGTGGCTGCCGGTCAGCGGAACAATTCGGCCGTTCACTATCACTTCGGATCGCGAGATGGCTTGATCAGAGCCATCATCGGCTACCGGCAAGCACCGTTGGAACAGGCACGACTGGCGCTGCTCGCGGAGCATGAAAGTAACGGGAAGCCCGATGACAACATCGCCGTCCTGGTGACGATCCTGGTCGAGCCCCTGTTCGATACCCCGTACTCCGACGGGTCGAGCCATTACGCGCGGTTCCTCGAACGCGTCCGCAGTCACCCCGTCATGGCCGAGCTCACGCTGACCGCCGAGCAGTGGCCGGCGACCCGAATCCTGACCTCCCGCATGCTGCGCGCACTGGAGCACCTCCCCGAAGCGCTTCGCCACCAACGCATGGCCGCGATGGCGTCGGTGATGTTCACGCTGCTCGCCGACCATGAACGTCAGGTTGATGAGCAGCGCGATCCACCCCGTGGCGCACTGAGTGAAGCCGAGGCGCGGGACAACATCGTCGCGATGGTCGTCGGCCTGCTCACGGCGCCAATGCCCGCACTGGTTGGGCCCCAATGAATTCAGGCACAACGATGGAGGAGCGAATGTCGGTCGCCGAGCAGGAGTCGGCTGAAATCCGTCAGATCGAGGCGGGGGAGGACCCGACCAGGTTCGCCCGCGGCTGGCACTGCCTCGGCCTGATCCGCGATTTCAATGACGTTGCACCACACCAGATCAACGCCTTCGGAACGTCATTGGTGGTCTTCGCCGACAGTCAGGGCCGGCTCAACGTGCTCGACGCCTACTGCCGCCACATGGGTGGCAACCTGGCGCACGGCAGCGTCAAAGGTGACTCGATCGCGTGCCCGTTCCACGACTGGCGCTGGGGCGGCGACGGCAAGTGCACGTTGGTGCCCTACGCCAAGCGAACCCCGCGGCTGGCGCGCACCCGCTCATGGCTCACGCTGGAGCGCAACGGGCAACTGTTCGTCTGGAATGACCCGCAGGGCAACACTCCGCCGCCGGAGGTCGACATCCCCGAGATCGAGGGGTACGGCACGGACGCCTGGACCGACTGGACCTGGAACATCCAGTTGATCGAAGGTTCGCACTGCCGCGAGATCGTCGACAACAACGTCGACATGGCGCATTTCTTCTACGTGCACTACGCATTTCCCCGGAACTTCAAGAACATCTTCGAAGGTCACGTCGCCACCCAGGTGATGGATTCGACGCCCCGCGACGACATGGTCGTCAGCACCTTCCACGACCCGACCTCCATTCTCTATTCGGAGGCTTCGTATTTCGGGCCGTCGTACATGATCGATCGGCTGCGCAGCGTGGCCAACGGCATGACTGTCGAGACCATCCTGATCAACTCCCACTATCCGGTCAGCCCGAACTCGTTCGTGCTGCAGTACGGGGCCATCGTCAAGAAGCTCCCGAGCATGACCGAAGAGCAGAATGCGGAACTGGCAAGGACTTTCATCGATGGGGTGCAGACGGGCTTCGAGCAGGACGTCGAAATCTGGAAGCACAAGGCCCGCATCGACAACCCACTGCTCACCGAAGAAGACGGCCCGGTGTATCAGCAGCGCCGTTGGTACGAACAGTTCTATGTCGATGTCGAAGACGTGACGCCGGATATGACGGACCGCTTCGAGTTCGAGATCGACACCACGCAGGCCATCGAGAACTGGGAAGCCGAAGTGGCAGAGAATCTGGCGGCTTCGAGCTCTGCCTAGCGCGCTCAGTCAGTGGTTCGGCTGCGGCCGAGGAACGCGGCCACCAGATCGAGCGCGGTGTCGATCTCGGGCGGTCCGCCGCCGAGGAGTGGGGCGTAGAGGTGGGCATCGCACATCCGGATGAGTGCCAGCCCGAAAGTGCTTGGCGGCAGCGGTAATTCCAGCCGACCTGCGGCCACCTCGGCCTCCAGTACCTCGCCGATCAGACGACCGGCAGTCTGCTCCACGAGTCCGGGCAGCAGCATGAGCCGGACGATCAGCAATGGCTCGCGTTGCGATACCGCCTGCAGTGGCTTGGCGTCGGCCACCGCGTTCAGGAAATGCTCCATGACTGCCAGGAGCCTGTCGACGCCGACGGTATCGCCGTTGCCGGCACTGATCTTGGCGACCGAACGGCGGAAGGTGCGTTCGGTGGCCTCGGCAAGCACGGTGCTGAGCAGGTCTTCGCGATTGCCGACCAGTCGATAGAGGGTGGAACGGCCGATCCCGAGTTCGGTGGCCAGCGCCGACATGTCGACCGGGTCGCCGGCCAGATAGAGCCGGGTTGCGGCATCGACTGCGGCCTGGCGGCTCAGTGCCGTCCCCAGTCGCGGGGGATGCGTCGTCGATTCTGCTCCGGACATTCACCCATTATGGGACATTGCAACGCTGTGTGCCAGTGTGGCACACTTCGACTATGTGTCCCATCGGGTGGGGCCATGTACTGCAACTCGACGAGGAAGTTGACATGAGCACGCGATTCGAAGGAAAAACCGCGATCGTCACGGGTGCCAGTCGTGGCATCGGATTCGCCATCGCCCAGCGACTGGTCACCGAAGGCGCCAAGGTCGTTATCACTGCCCGCAAGCAGGACGCGCTCGATGCCGCCGTTGAGGCTCTCGGTGGGCCGGACGTCGCGCTCGCCGTCGCCGGCCGTGGTGATGACGCCGAGCACCAGGATGCTGTGGTGGCCAAGGCGATTGCGACGTTCGGTGGCGCCGATCTGTTCGTGAACAACACCGGCATCAACCCGGTGTACGGGCCGCTCATGGATATCGACATGGACGCCGCGCGCAAGATTCTGGAAGTCAACGTGCTGTCGGCGCTGTCGTGGGTGCAGAAGGTGAACCGGGCCTGGCAGGCCGAACACGGCGGAGCGATCGTCAACGTCGCGTCCATCGCCGGCCTGCGGCCTGCTCCGGGTATCGCGTTCTATGGCGTCTCAAAGGCCGCGGTCATCCACCTCACCGAGGAACTGGCGGTCGAGCTGGGGCCGAACATTCGGGTCAACGCCGTCGCGCCCGCCGTCGTGAAGACGCGCTTCGCGACCGCGCTGTACGAGGGCCGTGAGGACGAGGTCAGTGCGAACTACCCGCTCAAACGTCTTGGCGTACCCGAAGATATCGGTTCGGTGGTGGCATTCCTGTTGTCGGATGATGCCGGCTGGATGACCGGGCAGACATTGACCATCGATGGTGGCGTGCTCCTGGGCGGCGGGGTCTGATGGCTGCCGACACGCATCTCGAATTGCCCGGGCTCGATTTGGACAAGCTCGGAGAGTGGCTGCCTTCCGTGGTGCCCGGTGCCGGTGCGACACTGTCGGCGACGCTGATCGCCGGCGGCAAGTCGAATCTGACTTACCGTGTCACAGATGGTGATTCGTCGTGGATCGTTCGCCGTCCGCCAGTGGGTGAGCTTCTTGCCACGGCGCACGACATGGGCCGCGAATTCCGGATGATGTCGGCGCTCGCGCCCACCGCGGTACCGGTGCCTGCCATGTACGGCTTCTGCGACGACGTGTCGGTGGTCGGTGCCCCGTTCTATGTGATGGCCGAGGTCGACGGATCCCCGTACCGGCAGGCGGCCGAACTGCGGGCGCTGGGTGCCGAGCGCACCAGGGGCATCTCCGAGCGGCTGGTCGATACCCTGATCGCAGTGCATTCGGTCGATCCAGCGTCGGTGGGTCTGGCGGATTTCGGCCGGCCGCAAGCGTTTCTGGGCCGTCAGGTCGGGCGCTGGCACAAGCAGTTCGCCGCTGCCCGCACCCGGGATCTGCCCGCCATGGAAGAGCTCTATCAGGCGCTGTCGGGCCGGGTTCCGGCCGACTCGACGCCGGGCATCGTGCATGGCGACTATCGCCTTGACAACGTGCTGATGGACGCGGCCGACCAGCCGGCGGCGGTGCTGGACTGGGAGCTGTCGACCATCGGTGACTCGCTCACCGATCTGGCGTTGATGGTGGCTTACGGACGGTTGGCGGCGTCGGGCATCGGAGAGGTCTCCGACGTCAGCGAAGCGCCCGGCTTCCTCTCGGAGCAGGAGATCATCGACCGCTACAGCACCGGAATCGGCCGCGGCCTGGGCGATTTCGGGTTCTATCTGGCCCTGGCCTTCTTCAAGATGGCGGGCATTTTCGAAGGTATCCACTACCGATACGTCAACGGGCAGACCGTGGGCGACGGGTTCGCGTTCGCCGGGGACGCGGTGCACTCCCTGCTGGACGCCGGACGCAACGCATTGAAGGAGAACTGACATGGAATTCGCGTACGACGCAAAGACCAACGAAATGGTCGCCGAACTGACGGCGTTCATGGACAGCCACGTCTATCCCGCCGAGAAGACGTTCCATGAGCAGCTGGCGGTTCTGGACAACCGGTGGGCCTGGGACAGCGTCCCGGTACTCACCGAGCTGCGCGCCGAGGCCCGCCGTCGCGGTTTGTGGAATCTGTTCCTGCCCGGCTCCAAGGGTGCCGGTTTGACCAACCTGCAGTACGCGCCGCTCGCCGAAATCACCGGCCGGAGTATCCAATTGGCGCCCGCCGTCTTCAACTGTGCCGCACCGGACACCGGAAACATGGAGGTGCTCAATGAATTCGGCACCGAAGCGCAGCAGCGCCAATGGCTGGAGCCATTGCTGGCCGGAGAGATTCGGTCCGCCTTCGCGATGACCGAGCCAGACGTGGCCAGCTCCGATGCCACCAATGTCGAGCTGTCCATCGTGCGTGACGGCGACGACTACGTGATCAACGGACGCAAGTGGTGGATCACTGGAGCGATGAATCCCAACTGTGCCGTCTTCATCGTCATGGGCAAGACGGACCCCGGTTCGGAGCGCCATCGCCAGCAGTCGCAGATCCTCGTTCCCAGGGACACCCCGGGGCTCGAGGTGCTGCGTGGCATGGAGGTGTTCGGCTACGACGACAACGACCATGGCGGCCATGCCGAGCTGCGGTTCACCGATGTCCGGGTGCCGGTGTCGAACCTGATCGGTGAAGAGGGCGGCGGATTCGCCATCGCCCAGGCTCGCCTCGGGCCGGGGCGCATCCATCACTGCATGCGGGCCATCGGTGTTGCGGAGCGTGCCATCGAAATGATGTGCCGGCGGGCCGCCAGTCGCGTCGCGTTCGGCAAGCCGCTGGCCGAGCAGGGCGTGATCCGCGACTGGATCGCCGAATCCCGCGTGCGGGTCGAGCAATTGCGACTGCTGGTCCTCAAGACCGCCTGGCTGATGGACACCGTGGGAAATCGCGGTGCGCACACCGAGATTCAGTCCATCAAGATCGCCACGCCGCTGACGGTGCAGTGGATTCTGGACAAGGCCATTCAAGTGCACGGCGCCGGCGGCGTATCGCAGGACTTCCCGCTCGCCGCGATGTACGCGGGCATCCGCACCCTGCGCTTCGCCGATGGACCCGACGAGGTGCACAAGAACGCCCTCGCGCGTACGGAGTTGAAGAAGCACCTGGCGAGCTGATCTGGCTCGCGGCCGGTTTATTTGCATCAGAAATGACGATTCAAATAGCCTGGTCGGGTGCGGCTAACCGGTTTCAGTGACGTCGGGTTGCGGATCTTGATCCGGCTCGCCGCCGAAGACGGTCAGCAGCGGATTTCGACGCGCCAGATCGCCGAGGAGATGCAGATCTCGTACACGCATGCGACGAAGGCATGCGCGCACCTGGCCGCTTCCGGGTGGCTCGACGCCGACCGCGGCCGGGGCGGTGGACTGGCCCTCACGGCAGCCGGCCGCGTGGCGCGGCTTGGCGACGTCGTGCAGTCGCTGGAAGACGACGGCGACACCGAGCTGGTCGATTGCAGCGGACTCGATTGCCCGCTGCAATCGGCGTGCCGGCTCCGCTCGGCGTTGGCGCAGGCGAAAGCGGCGTTCTATGCGTCGCTGAACACCATGACGGTCGCCGACCTCGCGCAGCCGCCGACCAGGAATCTGCTCATCAGCCTCGGTGCGCTGGCCGCGCAGATCGATTCCCGTTCCGATTGAACCGAATGGCTCGCCAATTCGTGGTGCCCATAACCGCTGTGCAAGGGGACCACGATGCAACTTTCCGCACGCCTGCCCGCTGACCTCGCGGCAACCGCCGTTGCCCTGGCGGTCGTCGCACCACTGATACCGGTCGCCCCGACCGTCGAGCATTCCGCGCCGCCGACCGTGACGCGGGAAATCCGTTTGGCCGCAACGGTTCCGCCAGGCGGGTTGATCACCAGTTTCGTGCAGAACCAGGGGATCTACTGCTCGATCATCTGTCCGCTACTGGCGCAGACCGTCACAACGGGCATCACGACGACGCTGCTGGAGCCCGGCGTGTTCCTCGCGGCGCTGCCGGCGAACGGTCCGCTCAAGGCGCTCGGCATCGCCGGCGCGTCGATGACGGGGCCCACCGCGGCAGCCATGGATCGCGCGATCGATGCGGATGCGGCCATTCCCGCAAAGCGGGCGCTGAACGCGTTCGAGGTCGCAGTGGTGGGTCTGCTCAACATCCCGCCCGCGATCACGGGCGGTCCAGGGGCCGTCTTGAACGCGTTCCAACAGTTCCGGCAGCAGACGTTCGACGCGCTCAACGCGCCCGTCGTCCGGAATCCCGAGCCAACCGTCCAGCCGCGCGGCGTGTTCCAGGTCGCGGTGATCGGCGTCATCAATGTCGTTGCGGCCGTGATCTTCCCGGCCTTCAACGACTTCCTCGCGGGTGCATTCCACGTGCCCGACGCCGTCGCTCAGGAACTGGCGAAAAGCGGTAACCCGGTGCGCGCCGTGATGGCGGGAGTCCAAACTGCCGTCGGAGTGGTGACCGCGGCCGGCACCGTCATCGCGAACACCATCGTCACCGAGGTCAACAAGGTGCGCGCCGCGGCCATGCAATCCGCCGCTGCTGTGCCGGCGGCAGCGCCCAAGGTCGTCAGCACCTCGGCTGTGGCTCCGACGCTGCCGACGTCACTGCCCAAATCCAAGAAGACGGAGCTGTCGACACCGATCGACGACGTGAACAAGTCGACGCCGCCGAAGCCGCGTGGTCAGGTCCTCAACCCGCTGGCCGGTCTGGCGAAAGGGCTGACGAAAGCACTGACGCCCAAGCCGAAGCCGAAGTCCAAGACCGAGTCAGACGGCAAGTCCGTGGTTCAGTCCAACGACCGCGGCGCCCAATCCGGACTGCCGTCCCGCCCGGCCTTGCGCGCCAATCGGTGATTACGCCCTCGAAGCAGTCGTAGCTGCAACAGCGACTCGGTCCAGAACGCTGACCGCGGCGTCGACGTCCACGTCGAGTCGAACAGTTTCTTGGTGGCGGCCAACGCGTCGGGGGAGCGCTCGACCAGCTGTGCGGCCAACTCCTCGGCTGCTGCCAACGGGTCTTCGGCGACCGATGTGACGAGTCCATAGCCCAGTGCCTCGGTCCCGGAAAACACCTCTGCGGTCATGGTCAGCCGTTTGGCCACATCCATCGGCAGGAGTTCGCGCAGCGTCACCGACCCGGTCATGTCGGGGATCAGTCCCCACCGGGCCTCCATGACCGACAGCTTGCAATCCGGGGTCGCGATCCGGAAGTCCGCGGCCAGGGCAACCTGCAGGCCACCGCCGTAGCAATGGCCGTGTACTGCCGCGATCACCGGAACCGGCAGCTCGCGCCACGCCCAGCAGGCCTGCTGGAACAGGTTGGTCTTCTGCCCGGGGAACTTGCCGAAGTTGCGCACGGCGCTCAACCCCTGCAGTTTGGCGCCGGCGAAGTCCAGTCCGGTGCAGAACGCGCGTCCGTCGCCGCGCAGGATCACGACCCGCACCGAACGGTCGCGGGCCAGCTGGCCGGGGACGGAGGCGAGAGCTTCCAGCATGGGCAGATCCAGGCTGTTCATCTTGTCCGCCCTGTTCAGCGTCGCGTAGGCGATGCCATCGCGAATGTCGACAGTGATCCGGTCCGTTGTCATGGACGCAGGATAGTGCGGCCCGGGCAGTACCACGGCATCCGCCGGGGCTGTGCGTTTTTGGTGAAAATGCAGAAACGGCCACATGGCTGCGAGGGTCGCCCTACTGTCCTGCGGCAGTGCCTCCCTGCGATTTTCAGCAAACCCCGTACCGCGCGGCGTTTACTGGCGAGACAATTCATTCCGTTTCGCGAAGAGTGTGTCCCAAACCGGAATCGATACGCTACTGTGATCCGCGTGACAGGCGAGGCGCGGGCGACCATGGCGGAACGCCAGCGCGCGAAACGCGCTGAGCTGGTGCGCGAAGAGGTCATCGAAGCTGCCTTGGCGGAGTTCGCCGAGCGCGGGTATCACCAGACCTCGATCAGTCACATCGCCAAGCGGCTCGGGTCCGGTCACTCGATGTTCTACCGGTACTTCGAGAACAAGCGCGACATCGTCGATCACGCGGTGCGCCAGGTCAACGCCCGTGTGCTCGCCGCGATCGGCGACCCGACGCCGGGACGGTTGGCATCCATCACCGAGTTCCGCGACCACCTGCTGGGTATCGGCATGGCCTACAGCGAACTGCTGGCCGACGAGCCGCGCCTGATGCAGTTGATCGTGGTGCAGGCGGCGGGCGTCGATCAGCAGATGACCGAGGAGTTTCAGCGCCTCTTCGATGACGGCACCCGTGTCCTCGTCGCGATGCTGCGCGACGGCATCAAGCAGGGCTACATCCGGGCCGATGTCGATGTCCGGGCCACCGCCCAGACGATCTGCGCCATCCCGTTCGGCATCGCCCTGCGTTATGGGCAGAAGCCGAGTCGTGAGGAACTGCTCGCGCAGACCTTCGCAAGCAACGAACTGGTGTGTCGTGGCATCGCCACCGAGTGGCCGGAATCCGGCCGGGAAGCAGCCGCGCTGTGACCGACCAAGCACAAACCGGAGGGCTGGCGAAGTGGCCGGCGATCAACGAGGCCATCGAGTGGGTGCGCCGTTACCTGCAGAACCATCCGATCGCGTCGCTGAGTACCGCGGGCGGTCAGATCGTGCTCGGGTTGCGGGCCTTGGAGTATCTGTTCCGCGACATCGTCAAGCGGACTTTCCAGTGGCGCGAGTTCCTGGATCAGGCCGCGTTCATGGCCGGAACCGCCTTCACGCCAACGGTTCTGGTGACCATCCCGATCAGCGTGACGTTGTCGATCCAGTTCGCCCTGCTGGCCGGCCAGGTCGGTGCGTCGTCGTTGTCGGGTGCGGCCACCGGTCTGGTGGTCATCCGGCAGGGCGCCCCGCTGGTCGCGTCGCTGTTGCTGGCGACGGCCGTGGGTTCGGCCGTCTGCGCCGACCTCGGATCGCGCACCATGCGTGAGGAGATCGCCGCGATGGAGGTCATGGGCGTTTCCCCGATCCAGCGGATGGTGGTGCCGCGGCTGGTCGCACTGGTGCTCATCGGTGTGCTGCTCACCGGCGTCACCAGCTTCGTCGGGTATCTGGCGAGCTACATGTTCAACGTGTACCTGCAGAACGGCACCCCGGGTTCGTTCATCGCCACGTTCTCGTCGTTCTCGACGGTCGGTGACCTGGCGTTGGCCATGGTCAAGGCGATCGTCTTCGGCGTGATCGTGGCGGTGATCAGTTGCCATAAGGGGCTCGATACCCGTGGTGGTCCGGCCGGTGTGGCCAACTCGGTCAACGCCGCGGTGGTCGAGTCGGTGCTGCTGATGATGATCGTCAACGTCGTGATGAGTCAGCTGTACGTCATCATCTTCCCGAAGACGTCGATCTGACATGGCAGCTCCCTCAACATTCACCCCGGGTCTGCTGCGGCCGGTCGCCGCGGTCGGCAACGGGCTGCTGAAGGCGGCCGGGCGTACCGGTCACATGGTCGAGTTCTTCGGCAGGGTGGTGCTGGCCATGCCGACGATGTGGGTGCGCTACCGCAAGGAATTCCTGCGGCTGCTGTCGGACATCACGTGGGGTAACGGCTCGATCGTGGTCGGCGGCGGCACGCTGAATGTGGCTGGGGTGCTGGGCATCACGGCCGGGGCGCTGGTGGCGATCGAGGGCTACAACGCGCTGAACCTGTTGGGTTTGGGGCCGGCCACCGGTCTGGTCTCGTCGTTCGCCACGACGCGAGAACTTGCGCCGGCGATGATCGCCATGGCCTTCATCGCGCAGGCCGGCTGCCGATTCACCGCGCAGCTGGGCGCCATGCGGATCAATGACGAGATCGACGCGCTCGACACCCTCGGGATCAATTCGGTGGCGTATCTGGTGGCCACGCGGGTGATGGCCTCGATCGTCGCGGTGGTGCCGCTGTTCCTGGCGTCGTTGGCCCTGGCTTACCTGTCGTGCCAGCTGGTCAGTGTGATCGCCGGCCAGTCCACGGGCACCTATCTGCATTACTTCGGTCTGTTCCTGGAGGGCCGGGATGTGCTGTTCGCGACGATCAAAGCGGTGGTCTTCGTGTTCATTTCGTCGACCATGCAGTGCTACTACGGCTACTTCGCCTCAGGTGGTCCGGCAGGTGTCGGGGTGGCGGCCGGTCGGGCGATGCGCGGCAGTGTCACCGTGGTGATGATCGTCAACATGCTGCTCACGATGGCGCTGTGGGGCGTCATCAGCGGCGCAAGGTTCGGTGGCTGATGGGTAACTCTTTCGATCACGACCCGCGCGGCTCGACCGACCGCAAGCTGGGCGTCATCGGCACGATTTTCGCAGTCATCGCCGCGATCGCCGCGGTGCTGATGGTGGTCAAGTCCCAAGGCAAGCTCGATGATTTCATCCGGGTCGACCTCAAGCTCATCAACATCGGTGACGGTCTGCCGGAGCGTTCGGATGTGAAGTTCCGCGGCGTCATCGTCGGCATGGTGTCGAGCGTGACACCCTCGCAAGCACGGCCAGCCGAACGTGGTGCACGTCAACATCCAGCCGCAGTTCGCGCCGCAGATTCCCGACAATGTGACCGCTCGCGTGGTGCCGGCGAACCTGTTCGCGGTGTCGGCTGTGCAGCTGGTGCAGAACGGCAGCGGCGCGCGGCCCATCCGTTCGGGCGATGTGGTCATGGAAGACCAGACCTTGCCCACGGTGCTGTTCCAGAATGTGCTGGCCAAGCTGCGCCAGCTGCTCAAGGCGGTCGGTCAGTCACCCGACGCGAACAACGTCGGTGTCTTCGCGGCCATCTCCGAGGCCACTCACGGCCGTGGGCAGAAGCTCACCGATGCCGGCGGTGGTCTCAACAGGGTTATGCAGCAACTGAATTCGGTGGTGGCCTCTGACGACACCGGGCCGACGACGCTGTCGGCACTCAAAGCGGCATCCGAGAGCCTGCGCACGGTGTCACCGGATCTGTTCGCCGCATTGGACAGTTCGGTCAAGCCGATGCGGACGCTTGCCGAAAAGCGTTCGCAGTTGACCAATTTCCTCACCGGTGGGCTGCAGACCACGGGAACACTCCGTGATGCGTTCGACCACCAGATCGACCGGATGATCCAGGTCAGCACCGGCCTGACACCGGGGCTGGGTGTGATCGCGGACCATGCCGGCGAGTTCCACGGTATTTCGACACGGCTGCAGGCCCTCGCGAACAAGGCATACGACGAAGCCTGGAACCCGGAGACCAACCTGTTGACCGTCAAGGCGGTCATCTCGATGAATCCGTCACGGCAGTACACCCGGGCCGACTGCCCGCGGTATGGGGCAATGGAGGGGCCGAGTTGCCACACCGCGCCGGAAACCCCGACGGCGCCTGACCTCATCCCGGGGTTGGCCTCCATGGGCATGGCCCCGCCCGCATGGGTTCCCGAGAATTACCCCAACACCGCTCCGCCGCGGTTCTCGGTGCCGATCGTGCCCGATTTCCCCGGGCCGCCGGACCCTGATGCGCCCCCGGCACCTCAGGCGGCGCCCGCTCCGGGGCCCCAGGCCGTGCCGGCCCCCGCAGGGCCACCGCTGCCCGCGGAAGCCGGCGCACCCGCCCAGATTCAGCAACAGTCCGCGCCGCTCTACGGCGGAACAGTCGGGCCGGTCGGTAGCGACGTTGAGAAGGATCAGTTGAGCAAGATCGTCGGTGGCCCAGCCACATCCGCGACCCAACTGTTGCTGGGTCCCGTTACCCGCGGGCAAGACGTACAGGTCACTCCGATTCCGGAGGGGCAGCGATGAAACTGAAACGCACCACCGTCCTGTTCTTGACCCTGTTTCTGGTCTTTTCGGTCGCGGTCACGTGGATGGTGTTCGCCACCTTGCAGCGCAACATCGCCGGGCCGACCACGAGCTACTCGGCCATGTTCACAGATGTATCGGGCCTGGCCGAGGGCGATGACGTCCGGGTGGCCGGCGTTCGGGTGGGCCGTGTCGACAAGATCGACCTGACCTCCGACTATCGGGCCAAGGTCACCTTCCAGGTGCACAGCAACCAGACCCTCTACACCAACACGCTGGCCTCGGTGACGTACCAGAACATCATCGGGCAGCGGTACGTCGGACTCAGCCAGGGCGAGGGTGAAAAGCGGAAACTGCCTGCCGGCGCGCAGATTCCGGAGAATCGGACCAATCCGTCATTCGATATCTCGTACATGCTCAACGGTTTTGAGCCGCTGTTCACCGAGCTCGACCCGAAGCAGGTGGACAACCTGACGGGCGCCATCATCCAGGCGTTCCAGGGCAACCAGGGCTCGCTGTTGACGTTGACCACTCAGGCCTCCGTGTTGACGCAGACGCTGGCGGGTCCGGATGCGGCGCTGGGCGATCTGATCGCCAACCTGGACAAGCTGATGACGACGCTGGCCAAGCAGAGCCAGAACCTGGAGACGATGCTGAGCCAGACGTCGGCGTCGCTGGCGGCGTTCAATGGTCGGCGTGAGGAACTGCTCGCTTCGGTGGGGTCGATCACTGCGAATGTGAATCGGCTGTCGCAGATCGTCAACGCGATCACCCCGAACATGCAGCAGTTCATCGCCCGCGATCCCGGCTTCTTGAAGTACAGCACCACCGATGGAAAGGCCCGGTTCGGCTACATGATGGCCAACGTGCCCCTGCTCTTGAAGGGTCTGAGCCGGATGACGCAGGACGGCAGTTACCTGAACGCGTATCCGTGCGACGTCGACTTCGCCTTGTGGCGCGGCCTGAAGCAGTGGTTCCAGAACTTCGTCATCGCCGCCACCCCGGGTAACGGCAACGAAGTGTGGCACACGGCGGTGTGCCGATGAGCGGCCTGTTCGGTGGCCCACTGCGCCCGGCGAACATCCCGGGTGGGCGCCAGCGAGTTCTCGAGGACTACAACAAGTTCTGGCTCGGCGTCATCGGTTTGACGGTGATCGTCGTGATGGTTGCCACGGTGGTGCTGATCAGCGTGCTGGACTTCGGCAGGAAGCAGTACACCGCCGAGTTCGCCCAGGCCGCCGCCATCAAGTCGGGCAATGGGGTGACGATCGCAGGCATCCACGTTGGTGAGGTGCAGGACGTCGCCCTGGCCGGCGACCACGTGGTGGTCACGTTCAAGGCCGACAAAAACGTGCGACTGGGGTCGGAGACCCGCGCGGCGATCAAGCTCACTACCATTCTCGGTTCGCGCTATCTGGAGCTCGCCCCCGCGGGCTCCGGTGAATTGCGAAGCAACACAATCAAATTGAGTCACACTGAAGTGCCGTATGACCTGCAGAAGACGCTGGAGGGCGCGACCAGCACCCTGGCTCCGCTGGATGCTGACCGGATCGCCGAGTCGGTGCGAGTGATGAGCGCCAGCCTGCAGGGCCTGCCCGACGCTCTGCCGCAGGCGCTGACCAACCTCAATTCCCTTGCCGGCGTGATCCAGTCTCGTCGTGATCAGCTGGGCACGCTGATTTCCAACGCGGACACGATCGCGGCACTTCTGCATCGGCAGAAGGCCGATCTGGGCGCATTGGTGTTGCAGGGCAACCACATTCTCGGCGAAATCACCACGCGGCGGGCGGCGGTGCAGCGCCTGTTCGACGGGGTGACATTGCTGGCCGACCGGGCGAATACGATTCTGGGCGATGAGCCGCAACTCGACGCGCTGATCAACAGCCTGCACGATTTCGCCAAGATGCTGGCCGACCATGATGCGCTCGTGCGCAGCATCCTGCAGAACGCACCGATCGCGGCGCGCGACTTCGCCAACATCTTGGGTAGTGGCAATGCTGCGGATGTGACGCTGTCCGGTGGTCTCATGGTGGATTCCTGGATGTGCGCCATCAGCGGCCGGGCCCGGCAGTTCAACATCGTCGAGTACTTCAAGGACTGCAAATGAGTAAGCGTGCCTTGATAATCGGCGTGATTGCGGTTGTTGCCGTTGTCGGCACGGTCGTGGCCGCGGTCCTGGTGGTGCCGCGATTCTGGCACCGTGACATCAGAGTGACTGCGCACTTCGAGGACGCCGTCGGGCTGTATCCCGGCAACGCGGTGTCGGTGCTGGGTATGCAGGTCGGCAGGGTCGACACGGTGGAGAACAAGGGTGGCTATGTCGAGGTCGTCATGGACATCGATCGGAAGGTCCCCGTCCCGAGCGACGTCGTGGCCGCAACCGTTTCCGCCTCGATCCTCACCGACCGGCATATCGAGCTGACCCCGCCGTACCGTGGTGGCCCCAAGCTCCGCGACGGCGACCTGATCGGAATTGGAAGCACCAGGACCCCGGTCGAATTCGACCGGACCCTGGCCATGATGGACAAGCTCGGTACCGCCCTGCGCGGTGATGCCAAAGGCGGTGGACCGCTGGGTGATCTGGTGAATCTGGGCTCCCAGATCTCGGCGGGCAACAGCGACCAGATCAAGTCGACGCTGACCAAATTGTCCGAGGCGCTCAAGGTCGGGCCTGACGGTGGTGCCAAGACCCAGCAGAACCTGCAGCAGATCATCCGCAGTGTCTCGGATTTGACCCAGTCGGCGGCCGACAACGATGCCGCCATCCGCACCTTCGGCAGCAACGTGCACCAACTCAGCGACATCCTCGCGGACCAGAACCTGGGATCAGGGCGCACCGGCGCCAAGGCCAACGAGATCCTCCAGCAGGTGAGCGGTCTGCTGGATCGGCACCGGGATCAGCTGAAGGGCGCATTCGGTGACCTGGACACGATGACCAAATCGCTGGCCGACAACAAGCGTGAGCTGACGGAGACCATTGACGTGCTGCCACTGACGCTCGACAACTTGTACAACGTCCTGGACCCGGTCGGCGGTAGCATCCGCGTCCACCTGTTGACCGACAAGGTGATTCTCAACAACAACCTGAACAAGGAACTCTGCAACTTGATGGGCCTGAAGCAACTCGGTTGTGCGACAGGCACATTGCAGGACTACGGGCCAGATTTCGGCCTGGGTTCGATGCTGGACTTGATGGGCAACGGTATCGGTCCGTCGGGTCAGGGCGAACCGCCCAAACCCGGCGCGAAGCCGGCACCGGCCGCACCCGCTACACCGACAGGGCCGACACGATGATCAGTCCCACTTCTGTACTTCGCGGCGCGCGCTGGACCGTTGTGCTCGGCGGCGTCCTGCTGATGACCGGCTGTGCCGCAGGCCTCGACAGTGTGCCCTTGCCCTCCCCAGGTTCGAGTGGGCCGACGTACTCGTTGAATGCGGTATTCACCGATGCGCTGAATCTGCCGGCCAAGGCGAAAGTCCGCCTGTACGGCGCCGACATCGGTGAAGTCACCTCTATCGATGCGCAGGATTTCACCGCCAAAGTGGCCATGAAAATCCGCAAGGATGTGCCGCTGCCGGTGGGCAGCACCGCCGAATTGCGTGCTGCCACGCCATTGGGCGACGTGTTCCTGCAAATTCGTCCGCCCTCGCGCACCGACGGTGGGGCGCTGCTGCACAGTGGCGACACCATCCCGCTGGCGGACACGGCGTCCGCGCCGACGGTCGAGGAACTGCTCAATTCGCTGGCGATGCTGGTCAATGGTGGTGCCGTCCGTGCCTTGACGACCGACGTCAACGGTGCCGGCCGGGTCGTTGGGGGCCGCGGGGAGAAACTGGCCGGGTTGATCTCGGAAACAAATCAGTTCTTGTCGAAGATGTCGGCGCGCTCGGCGCAACTGGATTCGACATTGCGCAGTACGTCCAACATGGCTGCCGAAGTGGCCAATCACCAACAGACCATCGACACGGCGTTGTCGGCCGGCGGCCCGGCGATGGCCGTCATCTCCGACAACACCACTGCGATCATGGATGTGGTCGACAACGTCGGCCGGATCACCCGGCAGCTGGCCAAATTCCCGTCGATGCAGGGCACCGACACCCGCAGCCTCATCGCCGACATCAACAAGCTGTCACAGGTCTCCAACGACATCGTGTTGGACCCGAACCTCACGCTGACCGCGTTCAACCGACTGATCGGCGTCGTCGTCAAGTCCACGAATTCGGCTGCGCTGCATGGACTTGCGTCAGTCGAGAAGATCGCGATCGGAGCCCTGCCGGACAAGAACTACGCGGGTGACCCCGGCATCCACGGACCTGACGGCACCGACTGGCACCTGATGATCGGGAGCCTGCGGTACGAGTGGAACATGATTGTCGGTCGAGTCAACGGGGCCGATCGCCCATGATCACCCTTCTCAATTCCGTTCTGGCAGTGGTTATTCGCTTTGTCAAGGCAGTGGCCAGTCGCAAGATCTTGCTGGCGCTGGTCGGACTGGCACTGACCGCGGTGGTGGCCTTCGCCTACATCGCGATCGATGGCCTGCGGTTCAACCCGTTGCACCGGACCATCGCGGTGCGGATCTTGCTGCCCGAATCCGGTGGGCTGCTGACCAATCAAGACGTCACGCTGCGTGGCATCCCGATCGGCCGGGTATCAGCGGTCAATCTCACCAACAACGGTGTCGAGGCGGTCGCGTCCATTGACGCGTCTGCCCGCATCCCGAAAGACTCTCCGGTGCGGGTGTCGGGTCTGTCCGCGGCGGGTGAGCAGTACCTGGACTTCCGTCCCGACAGTGGCAATGGACCGTATTTGGCTGACGGCGCGGTTATTTCGGGCAAGCAAGCCAGCATTCCGGTGACGCTGCCGCACATCATCGACCACAGCCGCGGCGCGCTGGCGCAGTTGGACGCAGACAAGCTCGGCAAGATGTTCAACGAGCTGCATGTGACCAAGGACGGCCCGCGCAAGCTCGCCGCGATCCTCGACGGCGCCAGCTTGCTCGCGAACACCGTCGACTCAGTGCTGCCGGAGACCACGAGCATGATCCGCAGCACCCGGGTGGTGTTCGGCACTGTCGCCGCCGTCCGTCCGGGCCTGCAGGCGACGACCAAGAGCTTGGAAGCGGTGCTGGGCGGCGTGAACAAGATGGACGGCGGCTTCCGCACGTTGGTGGAGCGGGGTGAGCCGCAGTTGGCCACGCTGGACAACCTCATCGCTGACAACCGCCAGAATGTGGTGCAGATCCTCGGGAACCTGACCACGGTGTCGCAGATCATCTACCAACGAATCCCGGCGCTGGAGTACATCTGGCGGCCGGACCGCGATCCGTTCATCGACCGGTTCTCCGCCATGGTCCACGACGGCGGGATTTGGGCGCTGGGTGACATCTATCCGAAGTACCGGTGCGACTACGACCTGCCGCGTCACTCCCCATCGGATGCGAGTTTCCCAGAGCCGTACAAGTACACCTACTGTGAGGACAAGGATCCATCGCTGTTGGTTCGCGGCGCCCGTAATGCGCCGCGGCCACCGGGTGACGACACTGCCGGTCCGCCGCCGGGATACGACCCTCACGCGGTGACCGACAAGACCCCGCACTACCCGGGTTACACCATTGACACCCCATACGGCGGTCCAGTCATGCCGGTGCCTCTGCCGAATTGATGGGCCACGAGATACGCGAGAAGTGATGAGTAAACGAACTGCCAGTGCGGACGTCTTCGAGCAGGTGCAGGACACGGAGACCGAAGCCGCCGAGGCGACCGATTTGTCGGTCGAGCCTGATGCCGAGGCCGCCGAGGTGACGGAGGCAGATGCGGCCGCCGAGGCCACGGAATCGGCCGCGGCGACATCGAAGCGGAGGGTCGGTCTGGCCGCGCTGGTGTGCGCGTTGCTGTTCACGGTGTTGGTAGCGGCGCTGGGATTTCTGGGTTGGCGGCAGTACGAGCAGTACCGGCTCACCGAAGCGAGCGAGGCTGGGTTGCAGGCGGCCAAGGACTATGCCGTGGTGCTGACGACGTTGGACGCCAAGAACATTGACGAGAACTACCGCAAGTCGCTCGACGGTGCCACCGGCGAGTTCAAGGATGCGTACAGCCAGGGCGCCAACCAGTTGCGGCAGGTGCTGATCGACAACAGGGCATCGGGGACGGGCATCGTCGTCGCTGCGGCGGTGAAGTCGGCGACCCCCGACAAGGTCGAGGTGCTGCTGTTCGTCGACCAGTCGATCACCAACGCGAACAACCCGAGCCCGCGTATCGACCGCAACCGCATCGATATGACCATGGAGCGCAACGGCGACCGATGGCTGGCCAGCAAGGTTGAAATCCTGTGACTACCAAGGAAGCTGACGTGCCCGAAGGCGTCGAACGCGTGGATTCGGAAGAGGCGCAACCCGAGCCCGCCGGACCCAAGACCTACACCATTCGTCGCTCGATCTGTTGGGCTGTCGTGGCCGTGGTGATCGTACTGACCGCGGCCGCCGGCACCACGGGGTGGCTGGTTTTCGCCCAGCACCAGCGCGACGCCGAAGCCGCGGGGGCGCTGGATGCGGCACGCAGCTATGCCGTTCTCCTGACCACCACCGATCAGAACGCCATCGACAAGAACTTCGCCGATGTTCTCGGCGGTGCCACGGGCAAGTTCAAAGACACCTACAGCAAGGCCGCCGCGACCATGCGAAAGATGTTGATCGACAACAAGGTCAGCACAACGGGTGTCGTTGACGACGCGGCAGTCAAGGCCGTCCGCGGTGACGATGTCGACGTGCTGCTGACCGTGAAGCAGGACGTCACCAGCGCCGCGGTGAAAGACAAGAAGACCGACTACGTCAGTGTGTCCATGACGATGCGAAAGGTGGGGGATCGATGGCTCGCAGCCGACGTGATGCTCGCTGGGGCGGGCGGTAAGCGTGGCAACTAGGGTCCGGGCGGCGCTCGCCGCATTAGGTGCAACAGTCGTCGCTACGACGTGTTTCACAGGTCTCCCGACCGCACACGCAGCGGTAGACAGCTTCTGCGCCCAACTGGGCGCGGTCTGGGACGGCGGCGCCTGCACCGCGGTGGTGAAGTCCCAGCGCGAAGCGGAAATGCTGCTGTCACTGCGGGTTCCGGTCGAGTTGATCGACAACCCGACCGCCGGGCCGGTGCTGCGTGACTACTACACGCGGCTGTTCAACGGCTGGCGCAACACCGGCAATACCACGCCGCGCGACAGCAGTGCCCGTGCCGACTACGAGATCATTCCCGGGCCCGGTGGCCTGCAGTCTGTGGTTGTCCACGAGATTTTCGAGCCGTTCGGGATACAGGCCAACAACGCCTACCGATCGTTCGTCTTCAACATGAATACCGGACAGCGGCTGTATCTTCCGGACCTGTTCCGGCCGGGAGTCAATGCCAATCAAGCGGTTTCAGCGGCCGCGGCGCCGATCTTGCCGCCGATCCTCGACGCGGTACCGCCGCCGCATACGCCGGGCACCTACCCCTTCACGGTGCCCGAGTTCCAGCCGGATAGTGCTGGCCCCGGCTACTCAGGCAATTACCGCGCCTTCGCACTCACCGGCGATTCATTGCGGCTCTACATGCCCGATCAACCGATGATGCGCGAAGAGCCCACTCCTCCGGGACAACGCGTCTGGTCAATGGATGGCGGCACCGTCGTCGCCAACATTCCGCTGGCCGCATTGGCCGGTCAGCTGAAGCCGCAGTACGGCGGCTGAGGTCAGGTCTCAGACCGGTCGCCGGCCTCCGCCGTGGCGGGCGGGCAGGTCTCAAAGACGAACAGCTGACCACCGATTCGAATGGTGTCGCCGTCGTGGAGTTCAGCCGTGGCGCGGATCCGTTCGCCGTTGACATGGACTCCGTTGGCGGACCCGAGGTCGGTGATGATGTGAGTGGTGTCGGCGTTGTTGATGACGGCATGGTGCCGGCTCACCTTGTCGTCGGGCACGACGAGGTCATTGTCGGGATGCCGTCCGATGCGGGTGGCCGACCCCTTGAGTTGATGAACGTGATCACGCACGTCGCGTAGGACAGCGGTGACGCGGCTTATCAGGGTGGTCGCGTCGGGTTCGAAGGCGATGATTGTCTGGGCGGCGGCCTGCGCATTTCGTTGTACGTCGAGCGGTTCCTGTCGCAGGATTTGTTCATACAAGGTGCGCAGTGCTGGCGCGGGGTCGATGCCGAGGTCATCGGACAACGCGGTCTTGAGCCGGTGGTAGGTGTCCAGCGCATCGGATTGGCGGTCGGTGAGGTAGTAGGCCGTGACCAGCTGAGCCCACAGCGGTTCGCGGTAGGGATGCTCGCCGACCAGGGTTTCGAGCTCCCGAACGATGGTATGAGCGCGGCCGCAGGCGATTTCGGCTTGGGCGCGCGCGGTGTGCGCCAGGATCTTGTCCTCGGCCAACTCACTGCGCAACACATCGGTGAACGCAAAGTCGCGGAGGTCGTCGAGGACGGGGCCACGCCATTGACGCAGTGCGGCGGTGAGGTGAGTGCTGGCCGATTCGAAGTGTCCGGCGGCCACGGCGTTGATCCCGGCTTGTTGCTCAGCGGCGAACCGCGCCAGATCACTTTGTTCGGTGGTGATTTCGAGTCGGTAGCCATTGGGTGCGGTGGACACGACGGCGTGCGCGTCGACGCCGGCCTGGGTGATGATGCGGCGCAGATTCGACACGTACGCACTCACCGAGATCCGTGCGGCAGCCGGCGGTTCGTCTGCCCAAATGGCTGTGATCAGATCAGCGGCGCTGACCGCGCGGTTGGCGTTCGCGATCAACATGGCGAGCACCGCGCGCTGTTTTGGCGTGCCAACCTGAATCGGTGTGGACCCGACGCTCACCTGCAGTGGACCCAGCACACCGAACTGGATTTCGTGTCGCACGGGTAAAGCGTTCCATACCCAGCTGACTCAGGCCGGGCGATTCAGGCACACAACCGCGGCACCGTACGGAGCCTGCTGACGCCATCGGATCAGAACGATTCGAAACATCGCATGGAAGTGCCTGGACCGCTGACTTCCTGCAGGTCGGAACGGGTCCCGTCGGTGGCGCTGCCGCAGCGTGGACGATGTCGCGACGTCTGGGACACACCCGATTTGGCCGATCGTGAGTGTTACGTTGCGGGCCGTTACGCAGGCCTGCAAGGGAAGATGGATGGTATCGGCACCCGCACGCGGTTCTGGCGCGCTCCGCTCGAGCAGCGCGCCCACAGTAGTTCGTCCGCGCGACGCGGTCAGTGCTGAACGCCACCGACGCGATCGCCGTGAGGTGGCCCGCGCCACGCTGCTGGCGGCATTGCCCGTCCTGAGCCTGATCGCCGTGGTGGTCGGTTGGGAGGCCGCGGTGCGGCGTTCAACGACACGATCCGCTTTCGCCACGTCGTCATACCCGCGGTCACCTTCGGCCCCGGCGACGACGGATGGGCGGTCTATGACGAGAGTATCGGCATCGACACCATGGTCACTGCGGTACAGGTGCTCGAAGCTGCTGTGCGGGAGTACTTTTCGGTCGCCGGCCTCGCTTAGTGCGACGCCAGGTGTTCGTGGACGCAGGCAATGAACGCCTGGCACGCCGCCGAACGCAGGTGCGATTGCGGTGCGACGAGATGCACCCGGCGCTGCATCTCGACGCCGGTGACGGGACGCAGCGCCAGGCTGGCATCGGTGTCGGCGCGGGTGCGTGCCACCGACTCGGGCAGCAGCGCCACGCCGAGGTTCTGACGAACGAAGTGGACAACTTCATCGACGCGGGTGACTTCGAAGGCCACGCGTCGCGGTACCTCGGCGAAACCTCGGTCGGTTTCGTGGCGCAGGCCGTATCCGGGCGGAAAGTCGATGAACGGCAATGCCGCGAGCTCGGTGACCGATACCGTTCGGTGTTTGGCCAACGGGTGATCGCAGGGGATGACCGCGATCAACGACTCGGTGAACAGGTGCGTGAAACTCAGCTGATCGGCTGCCCTGGAGACGTTGGAGCCGACGATGGCCGCGTCCAGCTTGCGGTCGCGGGTGGCGGTCAGCAGCACGTCGCTGCCACCACTGCGCAGCGTCACGCTGACATCGGGGTAGCGGGAGTGGAATGTCGCCATCAGCGTTGCGACGTCAAGGCTTTCGGAGGGGACCTCCATCATGCCGACCGTGAGGCGTCCGGTGACGATGCCGCTGAGTGCTTGGGCATCGACTTTGATCTGGTCGAGTCCGGCGACCACCTGGTGCATCAGCGGCAGGAGTGCCTCGCCCGCCGGGGTCAGCGAGACCGACCGCGTCGTGCGTTCGAAGAGTGTCACGCCGAGCTCTTCCTCGAACTTCCGGACCTGCTGGCTGAGCGCCGATTGCACGACGAAGGAACTTTCGGCGGCCTTCGTGAAGCTCTTGGCCTCGGCCAGGGCAACCACATAGTGCAACTGCTGCAGATTCATCATTCTTCACTTTCGGTGATCAATCGCATCATATCTATTCGTTGGACTCCTAGGTGAGTAGCCGAGAGGATGGGTCGATGTCGCGTGCGATTCCGCTTCGTCCTCAAGGTCCGTTGGCTAGCAATGACTGCTCGGTGGCAGCAGTGCGGGACGCCATCACCGCCGAATTCGACGAGCTGCCTTTCCTCGGCGAACTGCAGTGCTCACACGCCACGGTGGTCGCCGGCGCACTGGAAGAAATCGTCTTCACCTACACCGTCGGGCGGTCGGGTATCGCCGACAGCGGCTGGCTCAAACTGTGCTTCCGCTATTACTCCGACTGGGACCTGCAGACCACCGATCCTGCCGCCCGCGACTATGCGAGCGCGGAGCTGGTCAGCCGGTCACTGGTAGGACGTGCGTCCGAGGCAGGCGCCGCCACGGTGCAGCAGTTGGCCGTTCGCTACGACGTCAAGGGCGGTGAGCGGCCGTTCCAGAAGTCGCTGCTGATCCACGCCGTCGACGGCTACCTGCGTCCCGGTGATGTGATCGAGATCCGGCTGGGGGACCGGCGATTCGGAGGTCCCGGTACCCGCACGCAAACCTTCGTCGAGGACGAGTTCGAGGTCCATCTGTTCGTCGATCCGTTGGGGACCTCGCGAATGGCCCGCGCCGGCGTCAATCGGCTCGCCGTGGTGCCCGGTGCACCGGAGCGCGTGGTCGTCCACGGCCCGCGCGTCGTGCGCAGCGACAGCGAGGCGGTGACCCTGCGCGCACACTTGCAGGACCGCTGGGGAAATACCTGCGCGGGTATCGCCACCGAACTGTGGGCCCAGGTTGACGGCACCACCGTGGCCCGGGCGAGCACGCCGCACACCGGTTGGGTGAGCGCGTCTCTCGCGATGCCCGCGCACGCTGCGCACATCCGGGTCCTCGCTGACACCGAGGCGGATGTGTCGCCAGGGGAGACCAGGCTCGACGTTGTCGACGACTTGCCCGGACCCCGTGGCTTCTTCTGCGACCTGCACGTGCATTCCAACGACACCGTCGGCACCCAGGACACCGACTGGAACCTGCGCTATGCCCGCGATATCGGGGCACTCGACGTTGTGGGCTACACCGCCAACGATTTTCAGATCACTGACGATGCCTGGATCGACGTGGTCGCCGCCTGCCGGGCCATCTCGAACGAGGGCAGTCTCGTCTGCTTCCCGGGCGTCGAATGGTGCGGCACCGCAGGTGTCGGCGGCGATCACAACGTCGTCTTTCTCGGCGAGGACACCACGCTCGCGCGTTCGCTGGAGTGGCACCAGGGGATGGCGAGCACCGTGCCGACGCCCCAAACCTGGCCCATCACCGAGCTTTACGCCGCGTACGAAAAGGACCCGGATTCCTATCTGCTGATTCCGCACGTGGGTGGCCGGCGCGCGATCCTGGACTGGCACCACCCCGAGCTGGAACGGCTGATCGAGGTGCACTCGACCTGGGGCAGCAGCCCGTGGTTCCTGGAGGATGCACTGGCCCGCGGACTTCGCCTGGGTGCCAGTGCGGCCAGTGACGAACACCGTGGCCGACCCGGCGGCGGCGCACCAGGAGCGAACATCTTCGGCGGATTCGGCGGTCTCACCGGGGTTCTTGCGCCGGCGCTGACCAACGCGGAGGTGGGCCGCGGTTTGCGTGCGCGCCGGACCTGGGCCACCACCGGAGCGCGCGCGGTGGCGCTGTTGCGCAGCGGGGATGCCTGGATGGGCGACGAGATCGACACGGAAGCAGACGAATTGAGCGTCAACTACGCGCTCTATGGAACTGCGGGCTGGGACGAGATCGCAATCTATGACAGCGCCGGGCGAGTCTGGCAGCGCGATCTGCATGCCGAGACCGGGTTGTCGAACGAGCTCGTTCGGATCCGGTGGGGTGGAGCGCGTCACCGCGATCGCTACCGGTGGGCGACCTGGTCGGGTCAGCTGCGGGTCGCAGGAACCGAGGTATCGAACGTAACACCATGGGCAGCAACACATCCTGAGCAATCATTCGAGTTTTCCGGTGACACGGTGAACTGGCGGACCACGACGTACGGCTCGGATATCGGCATCGTCGTCCGGTTGGCCGATCTCGCTGCGGCCCGCTTCCACCTCCAGGCTTCGGCGCATGAGGACGACCTCGACGTCGACCGCGAATTCTCGGGCGCTGAGCTGATCCGCGATGGTCATGTTGAAACCGCCGTGGGAGGCCTCAACTTACGGGTACGTGCTGAACGCGTGGCTGAGTTCTCAGCGCTCCCCACCACGGTGACCGGCGACCTCGTCTTCGATCTGCCGCAGGGCACCAGCGCGACGTACGTGCGCGCCACGCAGTCGGACGGCCATCAGGTTTGGACCAGTCCGCTGTTCGTCACTCGTTCGAGCGGCCAGCCGCGATGTCCGGCGACGGCCTGACATTGCACCCCACCCTGCTCGTCCGAAACCAAGGAAAACTGTGTTCTCTCATCGATATCTCACCAAGCTGATTGCGCTGGGTGCTGCGGTAGGCGCCATCGCGGCGGTGACCGGATGCTCGCCATCGACCCAGTCGGCGTCGTCTGCGCCCGTGCCCCTGCGACTGGGCTACCTGACTCGCATCACGCACGCGCCGGCGCTCGTCGGCATCAATGACGGATTGTTCGCCCGGGAACTCGGGCCCGGAATCACCTTCACCGCGCAACCGTTCAGCGCCGGGACCGAGGAGATCACGGCGCTGTTGTCCGGCCATCTCGACGCGGCCTATGTGGGGCCCAATCCCGCCTTCAACGCCTGGCAGAAATCGAAGGGCCAAGCCATCAAGCTCATTTCGGGAGCCGCGAGTGGAGGTACCTCGATGGTCGTACAACCGGGCATCACCTCAGCCCAGGATCTCAGGGGCAAGACGGTCGCCGACCCGGCGCTCGGCGGCACCCAGGACGTCAGTCTCCGAGACTGGCTTGCGAAGAACGGATTGCAGACCAACACGCAAGGCGGGGGTGATGTATCGGTCAAGCCGACCAACCCCGAATCGGCCATCGTCCAGCAGTTCGTCAGCAAGCAGATCGCCGGCGCGCTGGATTCCGCGCCGTTCGATATTCAGATGATCAAGGCCGGCGGCGTGCGGCTGTGGTCGGACCCGAACACCATCACCGTGCTCGTCGTGCGCCAGGACTTTCTCGCGGCACATCCAGACGCCGTGGCGGGGCTGTTGCGCGGCCAGGTCCAGGCCAACGACAAGATTGCCGCGGATTCCGCATCAGCGGCCCAGTCCGCCAACGCCGCGCTTGCGAAAGTCCTTGGCAAGGGCCTGGATCCGGGCGTCTTGACGGAGTCGTTCAAGGAGACGACGTTCTCCAACGATCCCGGGATCGCGTCGTTGCGTGACCAGGTGAGCAAGGCCGTCGCAATCGGTCTGTTGCAGCCGCTCGACATCAACGGCCTGTTCGATCCGGCTCCGCTCAACGCGGTGCTCTCCGCGGCGGGCAAGCCGGCGGTAGCGGCGTGACCCGCTGCGCGCAGCCCGGTGAGTTCCTCGTGACAGTTCCTCCGCCGCCTCCGGCACCGCGGGTGGCGTTGGAACTTGCCGAGGTGACCAAGCGCTACGGAAAGGGCCGCACGGCGGTAGCGGCCTTGGACACCATCAGTCTGACCGTCGCCGAGGGCGAATTCGTCTGTCTGGTGGGTAGTTCCGGTTGCGGCAAGAGCACGCTGCTGTCGATCATCGCCGGTCTGGATGCACCCTCGAGCGGAGCGGTCGAGAACTATGGCCGCCGGGTCGCGTTGATGTTCCAGGAGCCGGCGTTGTTCCCGTGGCTGACTGCCGCAGCCAACGTCGATCTGGCCCTGAAGGCACGCGCGGTACCGCGGGGTGTGCGTCGTGAACGCGTGGCACGACTGCTGGCCACAGTCGGATTGAGTGATTTCGCGGACAAGCGTCCACATCAGTTGTCCGGCGGGATGCGGCAGCGGGTTGCCCTGGCCCGCGCGCTCGCTCAGGACGCCGACGTGCTGCTGATGGACGAGCCCTTCGGTGCGCTGGATGCGCTGACCCGTGACCTGCTGCACGAGGAACTTGAGCGGATCGTCGAATCACGCGGATTGACCGTCGTTTTCGTGACTCACAACGTGCGGGAGGCCGTTCGCCTGGCGGACCGGGTGATTCTGCTGGGTTCCCGTCCAGGTCGCATCGTCGAAGAATTCCCCGTCCCGGTACCCCGCCCTCGTCAGATCAATACCGCGGACGTCGCGGAGTTGGCCGCGCACATCACCGCCCGGCTGCATGAGGAAGGAAACGGTCGTCGTGGTCAGTAGCACAGTGACCACGACGCCTCGGTCATCACGCCGCAACTCGGTTCGGTTGCGGCCGTTGGTGGCATCGGTGTGGGCGAAAGCGTTGGCGCTGCTGGTCGTGTTGGGTGCGTGGCAGCTCGTCTATCTGAGCGGTTGGAAGTCTTCGGTGGTCTTGCCCAGCCCCGCGACAGTCGGTGTCACGCTGTGGCGGCAGCTGCACGACGCTGCGCTGTGGGAGGCAGTTTCGACGACGATGGGGCGGGCGCTCGTCGGCTTTGGGCTGTCCCTGCTCCTCGGCGCTGTCATCGGCGGCATCCTGTCCCGAAACAAACTGCTGCGCAATACCTTCGGTCCGCTCATCACCGGTCTGCAGACCATGCCGGCCATCGCATGGTTTCCCTTCGCGATCATCTTCTTCGGTCTGAACACGTCGGCAATCCTGTTCGTGATCGTCATCGGCGCCGCTCCGTCGGTGGCGCTCGGCGTGATCTCGGGCGCCGATCTCATTCCGCCGCTCCAGTTGCGTGCGGCAAAAACCATGGGACTGAGGAACTTCGCGCTGCACCGCCACGTCATCCTGCCGGCGTCGCTGCCGACATTCATCAGTGGATTGCGACAGGGTTGGGCGTTCGCGTGGCGCAGCCTCATGGCGGGTGAGCTCGTAGTGATGGTCGCTGGAACCGCATCGATCGGGGTTCTGCTGGAGAACGCACAGAACATGAGTGACATGCCGCTGGCGATCTCGGTCATGATTGTCGTTCTGTTGATCGGCATCGTCGTCGACTCGATCTTCGGCGTGGCGGACAGCCAGATCCGGCGCTATTGGGGCCTGGTCGACGGTGACCGCGAATGACCAGTGGAGTACACCCGTTCCGCCTCTGGGCCTTTGGCGACGCTCATGTGGGTACTGATCGTAGATTGGGCAGAGACAGTCTGGCCGAGGCGATTTCGCAGTCCGAGTTCGGTGGGCCTGACGGTGGCGCGGCGTTTGACTGGGACATCGCCGTCGACGTCGGCGACATGTCCGGTGCCCACCACCATCTACCGGACGACGAGGAAGGGCGTGAGCTCCGACGGCAGTTCGGGAGTTTGCGTCGCCACCGCCGCGAGGACGTCTACAGCGTGTGCGGGAACCACGACCGCAGTGGCTTGGACGAACCCGAGGCATGGTGGTGGCAGAAGTGGATCGACCCGCTGGGGCAGCACACGGAGTTTTCCGGTGTCGATGCCGCACTTCGACGCTATCCGGTAGCCGGGACCTGGCAGCACTACTCGTTTCGGGTGGGGAATCTGTTGTTCCTCATGCTGAGCGACCGTAACGAGCCGACGCAGGCCGTCGGTCGTGGCACATTGGGTGGCAATCCAGGGGGTGTGGTCAGCGGCGAAACGTTCCGCTGGTGGAAGCACATGGTGCTGACCAATCCTGACGCGATCATCGTGACGGTGCACCACTACGTGCTCAAGGACACCACGGTGGCATCGGGAGAGTGGGAGGGCGTCCGTCGCGATGCTGACGGCCAACTGGCGGAGCATTACCACCGGCCGTTCCCGCAGGGCACGCCGCAAGCGGCGTCGTATCTGTACTGGGTGGACAGTCAGCCTGATTCCGGTGCGTTCGAACAGTTCTTGGCCGAGCATCCGGGCCGGGTGCAACTGTGGATCGCCGGTCACACCCATACCCACCCCGACGACAATTTCGGCGGCAAGAGTCATATCGAACAGCGTTGGGGGACATGGTTTCTCAACGTCGCGTCACTGAGTCGGCATCACATGCCGATCACGACGCTGCCGCTGAGCAGACTGCTGACATTCACTCCCGGCAGTTCAGCAGTGCGCGTGCAGTGCTATCTGCACTCTGATCAGTACGCGCCGCAGGGCTGGTACGACAAGGCAGAGAAGACCATTGGGCTCAGGACGCCGTTTCGCTGGACGCCCGCTTCGGTGTAGCGACAGCTACAGCGATTTGCCGACCAGTGCGGTCAGGTCGGCGATGCGGTTGGAGTAGCCCCATTCGTTGTCGTACCACGAGACGACCTTGGCTTGGTTGTCGATGACCTTGGTCAGTCCGGAGTCGAACAGTGAACTGTGCGGGTCGGTGACGATATCGGACGACACGATCGGCGCGTCGTAGTACTTGAGGATCCCCTTCAACGGGCCCTCGGCAGCGGCCTGCATCGCCGCGTTGATCTCCGCGGCAGCGGCTGCGGTGCCGAGTTCGACGGTCAGGTCGGTGACCGAACCGGTGGGCACCGGCACCCGCAACGCATACCCATCCAACTTGCCCTTGAGCTCCGGGAGCACCAGACCGATGGCCTTGGCCGCCCCGGTGGAGGTGGGCACGATGTTGATCGCCGCGGCCCGGGCCCGGCGCAGGTCCTTGTGCGGGCCGTCCTGCAGATTCTGGTCCTGGGTGTAGGCGTGGATGGTGGTCATCAAGCCTTTGACGATGCCGAACTCGTCATTGAGCACCTTGGCGATCGGGCCCAGACAGTTCGTGGTGCACGAGGCGTTGGAGATGATGTTCTGGCTGCCGTCGTACTTGTCATCGTTGACACCCATCACGATGGTGATGTCCTCACCGGTCGCCGGCGCGGAGATGATCACCTTCTTGGCCCCGGCCTCCAAATGCCCCTTGGCTTTGGCGGCGTCGGTGAAAATCCCGGTCGACTCCACCACAATGTCCACACCCAACTCGCCCCACGGCAACGCCGCCGGACCCTCCTTGACCGCCAGGGCCTTGATCTTGGTGTCACCGATCACCAGGGTGTCGCCATCCGCGCGGACCTCGTAGGGCAGGCGGCCCAGGATCGAATCGAACTTCAACAGATGAGCCAGCGCGTCGGTCGAGGTCAGGTCATTGACCGCCACGATCTCCAGATCGGTGTTGATGCCCGCCGCTTTTTGCGCGTCCAGAGCGCGGAAGAAGTTACGCCCGATGCGTCCGAAGCCATTGACGCCGATCCGAATAGTCACTGCTGATCTCCTTGGATACCTAGAGCTTGATCGGTTCAGGACGAACCCTACACCGATTAGGATTTTCCGCAACACATCTTTAGTACTTCAAATACCTAACTATCGGGTTCTTACGCTTGCATGGGTGTGTGTCACCTTGCTTCAATGGGGCGCATGGCGCTCAGTGGCACGTTGGTGGCACCCACACCCGGCGATGTGTTCGCCTTGATCCGGGGGCGCGGAGCCATCACCCGCAGTGAGATCGGCCGGATCACGGGCCTGTCCCGCACCGCCGTGACGGCTCGGCTCTCGGCTCTGGAGGCCGACAATCTGGTGATCGAGCCCGAGTACGCAGCGTCGACGGGCGGCCGTCCGGCGACCCAACTCATGTTCAACATCGATGCCGGCATCGTCTTCGCCGCGGCGATCGGGCGCAGCCGCACCCAGTTGGCATTGTGCAATCTCGCCGGCGACATCCTCGCCACCGCCGACATCGATCAAGAGCCCGGTATGCGTCCAGACGATCTGATGCCCGGCCTGGTCAGGCGCATCGAGGCGCTGTTGGACGACTCCGGACGCCGCGGCGACCGCGTCTTCGGGATCGGGCTCAGCCTGCCCGGCACTGTCGATCAACAGCGGGGAGCCAGTCTGGACTCCCCGAACATGAGCGGCTGGGATGGTGTGCCGTTGGCCCCGTACTTCCAGCATCTCACCGACGCTCCGTTGGTCATGGACAACGATGCCAACGTCATCGCCCTGGCGGAACGGCGGTTCGGATTCGCTGACGTGCAAGACATGCTGGTTGTGAAGGCGTCCACCGGACTGGGTGCCGGCATCGTGATGGCCGGTCAGCTCCGGCGCGGGGCCGCGGCGGCTGCCGGGGATTTCGGGCACAGCAAGATCTCGGCGGCCGCAGGTGTTCCGTGTCGCTGCGGCGACACGGGTTGTGTGGAGGCGGTCGCCGGCGGCTGGGCGATCGTGCGGGACCTGCAAGCCGACGGGTACGCCGTCAACCACCTGCGTGACGTGGTGGCTCTCGCTCTTAGTGGGGATGCGAAGGCTCGCAGCATGATTCGTGACAGCGGGCGCCACATCGGCGAAGTGCTCGCCGCCGCGGTGAACCTGATCAACCCGGCGGTGCTGGTCGTCGCCGGTGACATGGTCGGTGCCTACGACGTATTCGTCGCTGGTCTACGAGAAACGTTGTACGGCAACGCCAGCACCCTGGCCACCCGGACGCTGCAGGTCGTCCCGTCGGTGTTGCAGGAGCGCGTCGGCATCGTCGGCTGCGCAACCACGGTGCTCGATCACATCTTGAGCCCCAACATGATTGATGCGTCGTTGGACGCGCGGCTTCAGCTGTCGGGTGCCTGACGCGGTTCCGGTGGCGAAGGTCGACGCGGATGCCAACCTACGAGTAACCGAGCAAAATGATGCGTGGATCACAGTGTTCCACGTCACAATTGCGCAGTCTGTTCAACATCTGCGCTGGCTATTGACGCAGGTCAGGCGCTGAGGCAGATTTCGCTGCACCGACTGCTCATTGGTTGGCGCAGTGCATATCTGCGGGACGTGAGCGGTCGGCGGTGTGAGTGGCCACTGGCCAACGGCACCAATCCATCTCGCAATGAATACAAGGAATTTGATGTCCCGTTCACGTCTGACCAACGCCGCCAACGTCCGTCGCATCGCGGCCGCAATCGGAGCCAGTGCCCTGGTGGCCATGGGAGCCGCCACCGTGGCGGTCGCCCAACCAGCGCCGTTGGCGCCGCGTATCGATGGCGGCGCCACCACGACGTCCACGGCCCCGCCGACCGCACCCCTGACCCCTTCGGCCAGCCCCGTGGTCAAGGCGACGTTCTCCGGCAAGGGCTAGACCGACACCGAAAGGCCAGTTATGGCAGGCTTTTTCGTGAGTTGCGTGCCGTAATCCCCCGCAAGCGGGAGGTGCCCCCAGGCGCTCGGCGGCAGGAATCAGGCGCGCGGCATGATCATCACCGGCACCGGAGAATGACGCAGAATCTTTGCCGCCGCCGACCCGAGGAAGACCCGCGCCGATTGCCCGGCTGCGCCAGATCCGAGCAGCAGCACATCACCTGATGCCCATCCCGTGTTCTCCACGGCCTGCTGCCAATCGCGCCCGCTGCTGACGATCATGTCCACGTCGGGCACGGCCAGTTGCTCACGAACTTTGTTGAGCTGCTTGGTGACATCGTCGGCGGTGCGCTTCGACCATTGCGCGACCACCATGTCCTCAGCACCCGCCTCGAGTGAGGGCCCACCGAACGCCCACACGGGCCGCACGGTGAACGCCACGATGCGCAGCCGGGCATTCCAGTCCTTCGACAGCTCCGCGGCCGCCCGGATCAACCCGTTGGTGTCGGCCTCACCGCCGTAGGCCGCGGTGAGTCGGCGGATCGGCTCGTGGCTGAAGCCATATCCGCGCGGCGCGATCGCCACCGGCACCTGCGCGGTGTGCACCAGACGTTCGGTGACGCTGCCGAGCGCCACGCGTCCCAATAGCCCCGACGACGACGAGCCGAGCACCACGGCCCTGGCCTGAAACTCCTGCGCCAACTCGAGCAAACCTGTTGGGATGGAACCGGATTCGTGCACCAGTGTCGGGACGTCCGGTCGCCCGGGCAGGCCGTCGACGACGGCCTGCAAGGACTGGGCCGTCTGCGCCTTCACGTGGCGCAGGTACTCGTCTTCGACCGGGTCGTTGCGCGGTGGCCACGAGCGCTCCAGTACCGCCGCCGCGATCACCTTTTCGCCGGTGGTCTTCGCGATCTGCACGGCGAGGTTGATCGGGGCGCTGCCGTGCCGGGATGCGCTGAACCCGGCGATGATCGTCACGCGACGGGCTCCTCGGCGGGCGCCATCGCGATCACGTTGGTCACCGGCACGTGGTAGTCGGCCCGGGCGCGGTCGACGACATCGAAGCGGTGCCAGATCGACTGTTCCGGCGGCTCCGTCGCGATGACGATCTGGTCGGGCTCGAACTCGGCGACGGCGGCTGCCAAAGCGCGCAGCGGGCGGTAGTCGCCGAGTTTGCCGTCGGCTTCCAGATTCGCCGAGTGCAGCGCGGCGAGTGTCTGATCGAGGCGTTGCTGCGCAAGGATTTTGGTGGCTTCCCAGACATCGAGAGGACCGTGGGAGGCGGCGGCGCCGGTCTCGATCGGGCTGACGGGCACGACGACGTGATAGGTGGTGGCGTTGTCGGCGCCGATGGCGCGTAGTTCGTCGAGCAGCTCTTCGGAGCCGACGGTTTCGTTGGCCAGCACCAGGACTCGGTGCGGTCGCTCGGTCGGGGCGATGACCTCCGGAACGGGCCGGCGCGAGACGAACCAGCGGTTGGCGAAGAACAATCCGATCACCACAGCCCAGGACAGGAGGCTCAGCAACAAGGCTCGTCTGTTGTCTCCACCTTGGATGAACATCTGCGCCAGGATCGCGGCCATCGCTATCGCTGAGACGATCGACAGCACAGGGAACAGCCACATCTTGACTTTGAGATGGCCGTCGCCGTTGCGGTACCGCAGCACGATCTGGGATATCGCGATCAGCAGATAGACGAAGAGGATCACCGCACCGCTGGAATCGAGCAGGAACTTGAAGATGAATTCCGGCGAGAATGCCGAGGCGATGACACCCAGGAACCCGATGACCGACGACGTGAGAATCGCGGCGGCCGGAACTCCGCGGCGGGTCACGGAGACGAGCTGGGCAGGTGCCTCGCGACGGGCGGCGAGCACGAACAGCATGCGTGAAGCGGTGTACATGCCGGAGTTCAGGCAGCTCAGGACAGCTGTCAGCACGACCGCGTTCATGATGTGGTCGGCGTATGGAACGCCCATCGCGGTGAAGGCCGAGACAAACGGCGACGCGGCGAGTTGATTGCCGTTCCACGGCAGGATGGTCACCAGCAGGAACGCCGAGCCGACGAAGAAGACCGCGATGCGCATGATGACCGAGTTGGCGGCCTTGGCGACGGCACGCTCAGGGTCGGTCGATTCAGCGGCGGCGATGGTCGCGATCTCGGCGCCCACCATCGAGAAGATGACAGTCACCACACCGACGGTGACCGCGGCCGAGCCCAGGGGGAAGAATCCGCCGTGGGCCGTCAGATTGGAGAAGTCCATGGACTTGTTCGGCCACAGGCCGAGCACGTAGCACGAGCCCGCACCCAGGAACACGATGATCGCCGCGACCTTGATGCTTGCGAACCAGAACTCGAACTCACCGAACGACGACACCGAGAACAGGTTCGTCGCCGTCATCGCGATCAACAGCAGCAGGGCCGTGAGCCATATCGGCGCCGAAGGCAGCCAGTACTTGACGATCTTGGCTCCGGCGATGGCCTCGAAACCGACCACGATCACCCAGAAGTACCAATACAGCCAGCCGATCGAGAAGCCGGCCCAGTTGCCCAGTGCGTTGCGGGCGTAGTCGGCGAACGAGCCGGTCGACGGGTTGGCCACCGCCATCTCGGCGAGCATCCGCATGATCATGATGATCAGCGCCCCGGCGAGTGCATAGGTGATGAACGTTCCAGGCCCGGTGTTTTTGATGACGACCCCTGAGCCGACGAACAGCCCGGCGCCGATCACCCCGCCGATCGCGATCATCGATAGTTGGCGCTGGCTCAGGCCCTTTTGCAGGGTCGATGTCCCACTCACGTCGTCTCCTTCGCGCTGCCCCGACGGCATTGTCGGAGCGTCTTCAGCCCACGCCCAGCGACGATGTGAGCTGCACCACATTTTGGCGTGTGCGAATACTAAGCCGATCGATGCTGCGTGCGGGGGACTAACGAGGCGCAGCTGGTCGGAACATCCAGCAGTTTTTCCGACAGCAGTCGGAAGACCACGCGCGGTCAGCGACGACGCAGCCGGGCCAGCCGGATGCTCAGCATCAGATCGAAGCGCGCCTCTCCATCGGTGAGGTCGTTGACGTCATCACCGAGCGCCTGGGTGATCTTCTCCAGGCGGTAGTACAGCGTCGAGCGATGCAGGTGCATGGTGTCGGCCGCGCGCCTCGCGTCGCCGCCGGAGGACAGATAGGCCTCGAGGGTCTGGATCAGGTCGTCGCGTCCGTCGGCCAACAAGGCGGCGACGCCCGGGTGGATCAGCCCGTCGAGTTCGTCGGGGGAGTCTGCGAAGCTGTCGGCGAGCAGGGCCACCGCCCGCCACGAGCCGGCCCCGGTCCAGTCCGTCGGGGACCCGGCCGGACCTGCGCCGATCGCGGCGATGGCACACGCGAGCCGCGCATCTCGAAATGCCCGCGCGGCTTGCGCCAACGGCAGCCGGGTGCCCGACCAGCCGATGGCCGGATCGTCATCGAAGATGGCCTGGATCGATGAGGTCACGGTGTCCACCAACCGCTGTGGCGGGACCCGCACGTGTGCGGGGCAGAAGGCGAAGACGCCGACGGGATTGCCCGGCAGGACGAACCAGTTGTGCGTCCGCTCGACGGTGGACAGCCGCAATCGCAATGCGATGCGACGCTGCTCGGTTTCGGAGGAATCCCCGGATGGCGCGAACGCGAAGACGCTGAGCAGGCTGTCCGGCCGGGCCATGTCGTGGGTGGTGAGTTCACGCAGCACCGGTTCGAGGGGCTCGTCCGACACCAGCCGGGTCAGCAGGGCTTGATGCGCGGACTCCACGGCGCGCTCTGTGGTCCGGCGCCGGTCCAGGATCGCCACCAGGTCCGCCCCCGCTTGGTGAGCCAAGGTGCGTTCGGCCGCGCTCAGTGACTGCTGCGGGTCGATCACCCACAAGTAGCCGAAGCGGTCATCGGCCGAGCGCACCGGCACGCAGTACCGTGCCACCATGCCGTGCTGCGGCAGTGGCGGGATCGCGACACCGGGGTCGGCGTCGTCGAGTCCGAAGGCCTGGAGCCCTGCCATGACTTCGGGTTTCGTGGCGCGCTCGATGAGGCTGTGCATCCGCACGTCGTCGACGGTGCCGTGCTGACGGCTGAAGGTCATGGGCGTCATCGCAGTGTCGTCCAGCAGCACCGCGCGATTCAGGGACCGGGCGAGCAGGTCGACGATCAGCTGAAGGTGGGCACTGGGATCGGTGCTGTGCGGTTCCGCCATGCGCTCCCTTCAGATCTGTGTCGGCGGCACCGCGCTCACAGGTACCGCAAGGTTGTTGCCGGGTATCGTCGCACGCACTCCGCGGCCGGGCGGGGCGTTGACCGGGGAGATTGATCATGTGGCCCGCGGTGTGGTCGGAAGTGCGGTGGGCGTTCACCCCGCCGCGCAGCTGGCTGCTGGGCGTGGTGGCCAACGTCGTGCTCGCCCTGGTGTGGCTCTCTGTGCAGCCGTTGGCCTCCGGTGGACGTCATCACCAGGACTGGGTGATCCTGGTCGGCACATACTTCTCATCGTTCGTGCTGGCCGACACCACGACGACCAATGTGCTTGGCGCTGACCATGATCGGGTCCAGCGGGCCCTGGCGGAGTCGATACCGCCGTGGCGAATGCTGCTGCACAAGAACCTGGCCTTGCTGGTACTCGTCGGCCTGCCGGTGCTTGCGGTGGCCGCGGTGCTGACCCTCTGGTTGGAGACGCCGGCACGGCTCGGCGTGACGATTCCGAACGTCGCGGTGCCGATCCTGTCCTGGCTGGGGATCGGCAATGTGGTCTCGGTGTTGCTGCCGGTGGCCGAAGTCCCGCTGGCGCAGCGGTGGGGTCAGCGCCATGACCGGCGGCGCATCGTGCTGTGGCTGTCCTCGTTGGCGTTGCCCTACGCGCTGTACTTCGTCGCCGACCCGATCGGCGGGGTCGAGCACCGCGAGCTGTGGCGGGCGCTGCCGACCGCCGTCGCCCACATCGTCGGTCCCGTGCTCGGCCGTGACACCAAAAGTGCTGTGCACCTTGGTGTTGCGATCATGGTCTGGATGGCCGGAACGCTGTTTGCCGATTGGTGGGTGCGGCGCCGGGGTGTGCAGTTCCGGTAGCGGCTACTGGGGTGGAGCGTCCGGTGCCGGCGACGGTGCGGCCTGCTCCGGCCCCGGGAGCCATGGCGCGCTCGCCGGCATGTGGGCCGGCGCCGCGGCGGTCTGCGGAGTCGAGGCCGGTGCGGGCTGACCGCGACCCGCCTGGTCGGCGGCCTGCACCGTCGTTGATGACCACGGCGCGGGTCCGGCCAGCGCGTCGGCCGCCCACCCGGCCTGCAGCTGGCTCATCGCGAAGTTGACGCCCTGTGTGACCAATCCGCTGTCGATGTAACTGTTGTGGGCATCGAAGCTCGACCCGTGCGCGTCACACACCAGGTCGTTGGAAACACACAGATCGGTGGTCTTGGGCTGATACACCGGGCCGACCGTGACCGTGGGGGAGCCGATGGCTCGCATGAAACGTGGGGACGGCTTACCGAACAGGGCAACGGCCGCAACGTGATCCGCGACGTCCGGCGGCATGGGGGCCGGCACATCGGTGGCGGCGATCCCCTCGGGGATGGTGCCCGCGGTGACGAAGCCCGCAACGGCGGCGCCCTGCGAGAACCCGCCGAGGACCATCTTGGTCCGCGGGCAGGCCGCAGCGGTGGTCACCAGCTGCCTGCGGGCGTCGCGAATTCCGTCGACGGCGGTGGGGAAGTCGGTGGTAGCGGGATAGTCGACCGCATACACGTCAAGGGTTTTCGGGCTGATTGCGGTGCGAAGCCCATTGATGAATGCCGTCCCGACCCCGCCCGGTCCGGGCGCTTCATCGGTTCCTCGGGCGAAGATGACCTGGGCGTCTGGACAGTCTGCCGCGTGTGCTGTCGGCAATGGTGCGGCGGACAGCAATCCTGGCGGTACCACCAGGATTGCGGCTGTCGCAGCGGTCGTCAGGCTTCTGATTCGGCTTCTGCTTTTGCTTGGCCTCACGGGTCCATGCTGACACGTCGGCGGGTCTTCTGCGCGCCTACGCGGGCCGTGTCGGGATTGATTATTTGCTGGTAGGGCTGGATTGCCGGGCCGCGGCTTGACGATGCGGCACCGGTACGCCATGCTGTTGAACATGTTCACTGAACACGTTCAGTCGCGTGCTGCGGCGAGAGACGAGACCCGGGCGAAGGTGTTGGCGTCCGCCGAACGGCTGTTCCGTGGACAGGGTTTCGCTGCGACGACGGTTCGCCAGATCGCGACCGACGCGGGTGTCAGCACAGGCACCGTGATGGGCGTCGGAGACAAGGACGGTTTGCTCATCGAGGTCTTCGACGAGTGGATCGCCGCCGTCCACCGCGACCGTCAGGCCGGCGATGAATCGCCAGACCCGTTGACCCCGGACGCGACGGTCGATGCCGTAATCGGGCTGCTCGCACCGTTTCTGCGGTACTTCGCCGAGGACCCCGCGTTGTCCCGGCAGTACTCCTCGATCATCGTTCGCGGCAGCCATGAATCGGCGATCTTCCGCGACCTCGCCGTCGCCTTGGTCACCGAACTGGAGTCGGTCCTGGCGCGCGCCGGGCTCTCAAAGGCCGCCGCGCCGCGCGCCGCCCGGGTCGTCTACTTCGCCTATCTCGGCATCGTCATGACCGGCGGGAATCAAGTGTCCGGCGGTGCGTCGGTACCTGACCAACTACGCGACGTCGTCCGTTGCGTCATTCACGATTCAACACAAGGAGATGAGCAGTGACTGGTATTCCGCACTATTGGTGGCCCACCGCATTGTTGGCGGCGGTGCTCTTCGGTGACGCGTTGATGTCGATCCGTCCGCCGCAGTTCATCCGCGGATGTCTTGAGGGAGTGAAACTTCCGCAGGACTGGTGGTGGGTGTTGATCGTCGTCAAGCTGCTGGCCGTAGCTGGCCTGGTGGCCGGGCTGAAGTATCCCGGCATCGGGGTGGCGGCCAACGTCGGGGTGATCGTCTACTTCGTGTGCGCGGCCTACGCGCACTACCGTGCCGATTTCCTCAAGCAGGAATTCTGGCTCAATTGCCTTGGCATGCTGGGGCTGTCGGTCGGTGTCTTCGTCCTGTCGTACGTGGTGTGACTCGCTACCTCAGCATCATGACCGTGAACGCCACGACGCTGACCACCACGATGCAGGCGCGTAAGGCATTGGGCGGCAGGCGCCGTCCGATCTTTGCCCCGATGTAGCCACCGATCGTGGAGCCGACGGCCAGCAGCAGCGCCGGTAGCCAGGCCACCTGGCCGACGACGATGAAGATGATGGCCGCGACCGAATTGACCAGTCCCACAGAGATGTTCTTGACGCCGTTGAGCCGCTGCAGGTCTTCCGACACGAACAGTCCGAACAGGGCCATCATGATGATGCCTTGCGCCGCACCGAAATAGCCGCCGTACACCGCGCACCCGAAGATGCCCAGGTACAGCGGCACAGCATGGTCGGTAGTCCGTTCGGTGCCGCGTCGCGCGTCGAGCGCGCGGCGCAACAGGGGCTGCACCAGCACGAGCACGCCGGCCAACAGGATCAGCCACGGCACCACCGCGGTGAACGCGCCCGGTGGAAGTTTGAGCAGCAGCACCGCGCCGACAATCGCTCCGACCAGCGATACCGCACCGAGCCGGACGATGCGGGCGCCCTGGCCGCCGAGCTCATGCCGGTAGCCGTAGGCGCCGGTGAAGTTGCCGGGTACCAGCCCGACGGAGTTGGACATGTTGGCCACCAGCGGCGGGTAGCCGACGGCCATCAGCACGGGGAAGGTGATGAGGCTGCCGGATCCGACGACCGCGTTGATCACTCCCGCGGCGACGCCGGCCAGCAGCACCGCGGTGATCGCGAGGGCGGTCAGGGGTGCGTCTTACTGTGCGGTCTCACGCACTGAATTCTTCACTGGGCCGGCGCGGCCGTCGCACCGGCCTGGAAGAACTGCTCGATATCGGCGGTGCTCAGCCTCGCGACGCCGATCAGCGCCAGGTCGGCCAGTCGCTCGGGCGTCACCTGGGAGGTGGCGTCGGTGACCAGCGCCGCGCGGTAGTCGCGCTCGGAGGCGTCGAACAGGGTGGCGCGCGGACAGTTCGGCAGATTGCAGCCCGCCACCACGATGGTGTTCACCCCGAGGTCGCGGAGATGCTCATCGAGTGAGGTGCGGTAGAAGGCCGACCACCGCGGTTTGAACATGACGACCTCGCCCGCCGCGACGTATTGGATACCGCCGGCCAGCAGCGAGTCGTAGTCCAACGGGTGGGCCAGCAGTTCGGTGGGCACGGCAGCGCCGTCGGTGTGCGGTGCGGCGATCTGCCGGCCGGACTCGATCATTGCCCGACGCGGCGGGTCGGCGTCGCTGCCGCCGGGGACGTACAGCCGCACGATGTGCACGATCGGTCGGCGCGCCGCGCGGAACGCCTCGAGCAGTCGCGCCATCGCGGGCAGGTGTTCGGCGGTGCCGTCGACCTGCGACGGCCCCGAGACGAAATCGTTCTGCACGTCGATCAGCACCAGGGCGCTGCGTGCCAGGTCAGGGGAGGTGTAGTCGTGGCCGGCAGACACGTTCCCGATCTTTCCAGACAAACCGCCGTCGTGAGCCACTCTTGACGACCCGCCGACGGCAATGCTAAGCAACTGCACAGCATTTGTTGCGCGCTCACCCCGGGGCGCGCGTCGCTGACGATGAGAGGCACGCGATGACGCTGCAGTCGGTCTTGGAGGACATCCAGAAGCGCCCAGGCACGGGTGATCTCATCCCGATCATCGATCCGGTGAGCGAAGAGCAGATCGGCGAATTCACCGATTGCGGCCCTGAGTTCGTCGACGAGGCGGTCGCCCGCGCCAAGTCGTCCTTCGAGGCCGGCGTCTGGTCCGGCATGCCCGGCCGCGAGCGGGCCAAGATCCTGTGGCGCATCGCCGACCTGATCGACGAGCACGCCGCCGACTTCGCGGCGATCGACTCGGCCAACACAGGCATGATGAAGAGGCAGTCCGAGCTGGTGGTCCCGACCTGCGCCGAGTTCTTCCGCTATTACGCCGGCTGGTGTTCCAAGATCAACGGCACCGCCTATGACATCCGCACCAGCGGCATCGCCTCCGACGCCTATGTCGACCAGCACGGCTACACGCTGCGCGAGCCCTACGGCGTCGTCGGCCTGATCTTCCCGTGGAACGGCCCGATCTTCAACGCCTGCGCCAAGATCGCCCCTGCCCTGGCCGCAGGCTGCAGCAGCCTGGTGAAACCCGCTGAGGAGACGCCTCTTTCGGCCCTGCTGCTGGACCGGCTGATCCACGAAGCCGGCGTTCCCGAGGGCGTCATCAACCTGATCACCGGGTACGGCCACACCGCGGGCGCCGCCATCACCGCGCATCCCGACGTCGAGAAGGTCGCCTTCACGGGGTCGACCGAAGTCGGCAAGGAGATCGTCAAGGCGTCGGCGGGCAACCTGAAGAAGGTCATGCTGGAACTCGGCGGCAAGTCGCCGGTGCTGATCTTCGACGACGCCGACCTGGACAAGGCCATCTTCGGTGCGGCCATGGGAATTTTCATTCACTCCGGGCAGGGATGTGTCTGCGGCTCAAGGATTTTCGTGCAGCGCGGCGTCTACGAGCAGGTGGTCGAGGGCATCGCGGGTGTCGCCAACTTCATGAAGTACGGCGGGCCGGAGGAAGAGGGTGTGATGAGCGGCCCGCTGATCAGTGCCAAGCAATTGGGCCGGGTCTTGAGCTTCATCGACGAAGGCCGCAGCGACGGTGTCGAGATCGTCGCCGGTGGCTACCGACTGGATCGCAAGGGCTACTTCGTGCACCCGACGGTGCTGACCAACGTCGATCCCGGAATGCGCCTGTACCAGCAGGAGATCTTCGGGCCGGTGGTGAGCATCCTGCCGTTCGACACCGAAGACGAGGCCGTCGCGATGGCCAACGACACCAGCTACGGCCTCGCGGCCACCGCGTGGACCACCAACGTCAGCCGGGCGCACCGCATCGTCAAGCGGCTGCAGGCCGGCAGCGTTCAGGTCAACTGCCAGTTGGTCTTTGACCACGACCTGCCCTTCGGTGGATACAAGCAGTCCGGCTGGGGCCAGGAGTTCGGTCGCGAAGGGCTCGATGCCTACCTGAAGAACAAGAGCATCATCGTCCAGCTCTAATCACCCGCGGGCATCATGTGACGGAGGTCACGTCTCGGTGTGACCTCGCACCCTTCGGCTACGCAACCGTAGGTTCACAGAACCTACGGTTGCGTACCTTTCCGTCGCCGCCAATCCTTTGTATGTGAGCCACTACATCGCCAACCTGCGCGATATCGAATTCAATCTGTTCGAAGTGCTGCCGCTCGGTGCGGCCCTGGACGCGGGCGGCTACGGCGACCTCGATGCGGACACCGCCCGTTCGATGCTCGACGAGGTCTCGCGACTCGCGGAAGGCGTTGTCGCAGAGTCGTTTGTCGACGCCGACCGCAACCCGCCGGTGTTCCTGCCCGACGAGCACCGGATCACGGTGTCAGACGAGCTTGCCAAGACCGTCCGGGTGGTCAAGGAGGCGGAGTGGTGGCGCCTCGGCCTCGACGAGCGAGCCGGCGGTACGGCTGCGCCGGCGGCGCTGGTGTGGGCGATCCAGGAGATGCTCATCTCGGCCAACCCGTCGGCGACCTTTCTGTACGGACTCGGGCCGGCGATGGCCCACACGCTGGCCGAGGTCGGTACCGAAGAGCAGCAGCACTGGGCGCAGTTGGCGATGGACAAGGGCTGGGCGGGCACCATGGTGCTGACCGAGCCGGATGCCGGATCCGACGTCGGCGCGGGACGGGCGAAGGCGATCGCTCAGGAGGACGGCACCTGGCACATCGAGGGCGTCAAGCGCTTCATCTCCGGCGGCGACGTCGGTGACACCGCCGAGAACGTCTTCCACCTGGTGCTGGCCCGCCCCGAAGGGGCAGGCCCGGGAACCAAGGGACTGAGCCTGTTCTTCGTGCCCAACTTCCTGTTCGACCCCGAGACGCTTGAACTCGGCGAGCGCAACGGCGTGTACGTCACCGGCCTGGAACACAAGATGGGCATCAAGTCCTCACCCACCTGTGAGCTGACGTTCGGCGCCCATGGGAAGCCCGCAATCGGGTATCTGGTGGGCGGGGTGCACAACGGCATCGCGCAGATGTTCAAGGTCATCGAGAACGCGCGAATGACGGTCGGGGTCAAGGCTGCCGGCACGTTGTCCACCGGCTACCTCAACGCGCTGGCCTACGCCAAGGAACGCATTCAGGGCGCCGACCTCACCCACATGGCCGACAAGACCGCGCCGCGCGTCGCGATCATCGAACACCCCGACGTTCGGCGCAGCCTGATGACACAGAAGGCGTACGCCGAAGGGCTGCGCTCGGTCTACCTGTACACCGCCGCCTATCAGAATTCTGATGTCGCGCAACTCGTTTCGGGGGCCGACGCCGATCTGGCGCACCGGGTGAACGACCTGCTGCTGCCCATCGTGAAAGGCGTCGGCTCCGAACGCGCCTACGAGATGCTCTCCGAATCACTGCAGACCCTCGGTGGGTCCGGCTTCTTGCAGGACTATCCGATCGAGCAGTACATCCGCGACGCACGCATCGACGCGCTGTACGAGGGCACCACGGCCATCCAGTCGCTGGACTTCTTCTTCCGCAAGATCATCCGGGATCAAGGCTCGGCCCTGGCTCACGTGTCGAGCCAGATCACCGCCACCATCGACGCTGCCGGGCCGGACCTCAAGGCTGAAACCGACAGGCTGGCAACGGCTCTGGCGGATGTGCAGGCGATGGCCGCCGCGTTGACCGGTTACCTCATGGCCGCCCAAGGCGACCCTGAGCAGCTGTACAAGGTGGGCCTTGGCTCGGTGCGTTTCCTGCTCGCGGTCGGCGACCTGATGATCGGTTGGCGGTTGATCCTCGCCGCGCAGATCGCCCAGGCGGCGCTCGCCGGCGCCACCGAACGCGACCACGCGTTCTACACCGGCAAGGTGGCGGTGGCGAAGTTCTTCGCCAAGAACATGCTGCCGCTGCTGTCCTCGGTGCGTGAGGTGATCGAGACGCTGGACACCGACGTCATGGAAGTGGAGAACGCCGCCTTCTAGCCGGGCTTCCTGTCCCGTCGATCAGATCACAGTTCCGGCCCTGAATTGCTGTGGATAGGCCGCTTCCGTGGAAAATGGTCGCAGACCCACGACAGGACGAGGAGAGTGCGACGTGCGACGCGACACCCTGGCGTGGCTCGGTGCCCGCGCACTGACCCGCCGCTTGGGTTTGCCGCGCGCCAAGAGCTTCCGGGTGGAGCGCTCGCTTCCGGTACCCATGCGCGACGGCGCCGTCCTGTTGGCCGATCACTACGCGCCGCGGGTCCGCAAGCCGGCCGGCACGTTGCTGATGCGGGGTCCGTACGGTCGTGACGGGCTGCCCAACCGGGTGTTCGCGGGGTTGTACGCGGGGCAGGGCTTCCATGTCGTGCTGCAGAGCACGCGCGGGACCTTCGGGTCCGACGGTGCGTTCGAGCCCGGTCGACACGAGGTCGACGACGGTGCCGACACAGTCCAGTGGCTGCGTGAACAACCTTGGTATGCAGGAGAATTCGCCACCGTCGGTGCGTCCTACCTCGGCTTCACCCAACTGGCGCTGCTCGTCGACCAACCTGCTGACCTGACCACCTCGGTGATCACCATGGCGCCGCACGATTTCGGTCATTCAGTTTGGAGCACAGGATCATTCGCCCTCGGCGACTTCCTGGGTTGGAGCTATCAGGTGGCCTGGCAGCACCGTGGCGGCTGGATCCGTCAGATCCTCCGCGGCATGGCCACGCCCCGAACCCTCAAGCCGGTCGTGGAGACCCTGCCGCTCGATCCGGCGGCAGCTGAACTGCTGGGTGGCCGTACGCCGTGGTTCAACGCATGGCTCGAACAGCCCGATCCGTCATCGCCGTACTGGGCGGAGAACGGTGTCGCGGCAGCGCTCGACAATCTGCGCGGCCCAGTGCTGCTGATCACCGGGTGGCAGGACGTATTCGTGGACCAGACCCTGGAGCAGTACCGGCGGCTACGGGCCCGTGGCGTCGAGGTGGCGCTGACCGTGGGGCCGTGGACCCACGGGTCCGGCGGCACCGAAGCCATCAAAGAATCCGTTTTGTGGTTGGACGGATCACGCCGCGCCGCGGCCCCGGTGCGGATCTGCGTTGCCGGCGGTGACTGGCTCGACATGCAGGAGTGGCCGCCGCCGGCCGCCGAACGGGTGTGGCACCTGCACCCTGGTGGCGCCCTCGCAGACACTGCGCCGGACACTGGGGCGTCGTCCACGTTTGTCTACGACCCGGCCGACCCGACGCCGAGTATCGGTGGGCGCCTTCTGGTTTCCGGCAAGTCCGGCTACATCGACGACACCGAGCTGGCCGAGCGATCCGATGTGCTGTCCTTCACCAGCCCCGTGCTCGCGGCTGACCTCGACGTCATCGGAACGCCGTACATCGATCTGGACCATCGCACCGACAACCCGCACGCCGACGTGTTCGTGCGGATCAGTGACGTTGCTCCCGATGGGCATTCGACCAACGTCACGGACGGATACCTGCGGCTCACCGCGGCCGACGCCCCCGAGGCATTGCTCCGCCTGGAACTCGACGCGACCGCATACCGATTCGCGGCAGGCCACCGGATCCGCCTGCTGATCGCCGGTGGCTGTTTCCCGCGGTACGCACGCAATCTGGGCACCGGTGATCCGCTGGCGACGGCGACCCGGATGGTGCCCTCGCTGCACACCGTCGCGCACGGCGACGGCGGGCAGTCCCGGTTGGTGCTGCCGGTCAGCGGACCCTGACCACCACTTTGCCTTTGGCGGAACGGTTTTCCAGCGATGCGATGGCGTCCGCGGCCCGCTCCAGCGGATACACCTCGGGCGCCGGCGGGACCACCGCGCCGGACGCCAGCAGCGGCTCCAGCTCGGCCCACTGTTCGGCGAGATAGCCGGGGTGGGTCATGGCCCACGCGCCCCAGCCGACACCCACCGCGTCGACGTTGTTGAGCAGTAGTCGATTGACCTTGACTGTCGGGATATCGCCGCCGGTGAATCCCACGACCAGCAGCCGGCCACCCGGTGCCAGCGATCGAAGGGAGTCGGTGAACCGGTCGCCGCCCACCGGGTCCAGGATCAGATCGACGCCCCGCCCGCCGGTCAGCTCGCGCACCGAGTCCTTGAAGCCGTCGGCCAGCACGACATCGGAAGCACCTGCAGCGCGCGCGATTTCGGCCTTGTCCTCGGAGCTCACCACCGCGATGGTGCGGGCTGCCCCGAACGCCGGGGCCAGCCGCAGGGTCGATGTGCCGATGCCGCCGGCGGCGCCGTGGACCAGCACCGTCTCGCCGGGTGCCAGGCGGCCGCGGGTGCGCAGCGCGCAGTGCACCGTCAGGTCGTTGAACAGCAATCCGGCGCCGGCCTCGAACGACACCGTGTCTGGCAGCTTGAAGACCCGATCAGCCGGTAGTGCAACGACTTCGGCCATGGCACCGGACAGCATGGTCAATGCGGCCACCCGGTCCCCGGCTGCCACATGCGCGCCCTCGGGCGCGCTGCGCACCACACCCGCGAGCTCGGCGCCGGGGGTGTAGGGCAGTTCGGGCTTGTGCTGATAGAGACCGCGGGACTGCAGCGCGTCGGGGAAGGCGACACCGGCCGCGTGCACCTCGATCACCACGGCGCCGGCGGCGTCGGGTTCGGGAATCTCGTTCAGTTCGGCTGCTGACGGGCCGTCCAACCGGGCGATCTGTATGGCGCGCATGGTGTCCTCAATTCGTCGCAGGATGTCACCATCTAACATCCCGGCATGATCGATGCACGTGCCGCGGTATTGCTTCGCCCGGGTTCGGCCCCCGAACTGGCCGACGTCCAGATTCGCGAGCCGCAGGGCAACGAGGTGCTGGTCGGCATCAATGCGGTCGGCATCTGCCATACCGACATCAGCACGGCAGCACGCTGGCCGGAGAAGCGATTGCCCATGGTGTTCGGCCATGAAGGCGCCGGCACCGTCCTGGCCGCCGGCCCCGACGCCCGCATCGACGTCGGCCGGCAGGTTGTCCTGACGTTCGCCAGCTGCTCGCAGTGCGCCGCATGCGCGTCCGACACGCCCGCATACTGCGACAACGCCACCCGCCTGAACATGGCGGGCGACCGCGGTGACGAGACGAGCGCGCTGCGGCTGGACGGTCGCCCGGTTCGCGGTGGATTTTTCGGGCAGTCCAGCTTCGCCACCCACGCGCTGGCCAACACGTCCAATGTCGTGGTCCTGCCGGACGGTATCGACGCACAGCTGGCGGCGCCGCTGGCCTGCAGTGTGCAGACCGGGGTCGGTGCGGTGCTGAACACGTTGGCCGCGGGACCGGCCGACGCGCTGGTCGTGTGGGGCGCGGGCGCGGTGGGTCTGTCGGCGGTGATGGGTGCCCGGATCGCCGGGTGCCGCGCGATCATCGCCGTCGACCCGATTACCGAACGGCGTTCGCTGGCAATCGAATTGGGCGCCACTGGGGCCGTCGACTCGGCTTCGGAGACCCTGCCGGCCGAGATCATGGAACTCACCGGCGGTGGAGCGACCCTGGCCGTCGACACCACCGCGCGCGGTGACGTCATCAGCACCGCGCTGACGCTGCTGCGCAAGTGCGGCAGTCTCGCGCTCGTCGGGCTGGGCGCGCTGACCGCAGAGCTGCCCGTCGGTCTGATCCTGGCCAACGGGCTGCGGGTGCAGGGCGTCATCGAAGGCGACAGCGAGCCGCACAGCTTCATCCCACGGCTGGCCGGGCACGTCCTTCGGGGCGAGTTGCCCGTCGACAAACTGGTACGGACATACGAGTTCGACCGCTTCGCCGACGCCTGGTCGGACGCCGCGGCCGGTCGCGCAGTCAAACCTGTGCTGGTTGTTTAGGTAGGCTCGCCGGTACGGGATGTCCCGCCGGCAACGTCGCCGAACCCGAATGGAGCAGTATGACCGTCTTCAATCAGCCCCAATTGGTCAAACCGGGACGTCCCGCAGCCCTGCCACCAGGCCGTTCGCTGGAGATCGCAGCGGTCGACGGCACCCGACTGCACGCCGAGGTGTTCGGTCCTGAGCATGGGCAGCCGATCGTCTTCGCCCACGGCATCACCTGCGCCATCGGCGTATGGGGTAACCAGATCGCTGACCTGGCGTCCGATTACCGCGTAATCGCCTACGACCACCGCGGGCACGGGCAGAGCGCAGCTCCCAAAGGCCGCCACAAGTACAACCTTGACTTTCTCGCGGCCGACCTCGATGCGGTGTTGAGCGCGACCCTCAGGCCAGGGGAGCGGGCCGTCATCGCCGGGCATTCGATGGGCGGCATCGCCATCACGTCCTGGGCGCAGCGCTACCCGCAGCGCGTCACCGAGTGTGCGGACGCCGTCGCCCTGATCAACACCACCACCGGGGACCTGCTGAAGCTGGTCCAACTGGCGCAGGTCCCGAACTCATTGGCGAAATCCCGGGCCTATGCGGCCGGCCGCATTCTCAAGACCTTCGGCGGGGCCCCGTTGGTGCCGGGTTCACGCAAGGCAGCGCGCCAGTTCGTCGCCATGATCGCGGTCGGTCGTGACGCCGACCCTGCGGTCGCCGACTACGTCTACGAACTGTTCATGGGCACGTCTGCCGCCGGCCGCAGCGGGTGGGTCAACGCGCTGGTGGACAACCTCGATGCTCATCACATCGGCCTCGACAGCCTGACGGTGCCGGCGCTGGTCATCGGCAGCACCAAGGACCGGCTGTTGCCCATCGCGGCGTCCCGCCGGATCGCCAGGAGCGTGCCGAATCTCTGGTCGTTCGTCGAATTGGGTGGCGGACACTGCGCGAACCTGGAGCGTCCCGACGAGGTCAATCAGCATTTGCGGGCGCTGCTTGTCGGGTCGGCCCACAGCTCGACGGCCTAGGACCGTGATGTCCTAAGGTGAAACCGGCGGTACCGGATTTGATCAAGGGAGATTCATGACGGGCAGCGACGGCGAGTTCCTCGATGTGTTGATCATCGGCGCCGGTATCTCCGGCATCGGTGCCGCGTACCGGCTGCACCAACGCAACCCGCAGCTGAAGTACGCGATCCTCGAGCGGCGGACGCGCATCGGCGGCACCTGGGATCTGTTCCGCTATCCAGGAATTCGTTCGGACAGCGACATCTTCACGCTGAGCTTCCCGTATCAGCCGTGGACCAGACCGGAGAACATCGCCGACGGCGACCACATCCGCGAGTACCTGACCACCGCGGCGCACACCCATGGCATCGACCGTCACATCACCTTCAACACCCATGTCCAGTCGGCCAATTGGGATTCGGAGACCGACACCTGGACGGTGCAGACCGTGCAAGACGGTGAAGCCAGGTCCTACCGTGCCCGATTCCTGTTCTGCGGCACCGGTTATTACAACTACGACCAGGGGTACACCCCTGATTTCCCCGGCATCGACAGCTTCACCGGCGAGGTCGTCCACCCGCAGTTCTGGCCGGAGTCACTGGATTACGCCGGCAAGAAGGTGGTGGTGATCGGCAGCGGCGCAACTGCCGTCAGCCTGGTACCCGCGATGGCGAAGACCGCCGCCAAGGTGACGATGCTGCAGCGGTCGCCCACCTACCTGATGTCGCAGTGGCAGATCGACCCGATGGTCAACTTCATCCGGAAGCTGTTGCCGGGCAAGCTCGCCCACCGCATCGTGTGGTTCCGCAATGTGCTCATCGGGGTGCTCAGCTACAACCTGCTCCGCAAGTTCCCAAAGGGCGGGCGACGGCTCATCCGCAGCCGCGCCATGGCCGCCCTGCCGGACGGTTACCCCGTAGACGTGCACTTCAACCCGAAGTACGACCCATGGGATCAACGCCTCTGCGCCGTGCTCGACCGGGATATCTTCACGGCTATCAGCGAGGGTCGTGCAGAGGTCATCACCGACCACATCGATCACGTCGATGCGACCGGCATCGTGCTGAAATCCGGTGCGCGCGTTGATGCCGACATCATCGTGACGGCGACGGGGCTGGAGTTGCAGGCCCTCGGCGGCATCTCCCTGGCAGTCGACGGTGACCCGATCACTCCGTCCGACCGGTTCGTCTACAAGGAGTTCCTGCTCGAGGACGTACCCAACATGGCCTGGTGCCTGGGCTACACGAATGCGTCATGGACCCTGCGTGCCGATATGACGGCGCGAGCATTCGCAAAGCTGGTGGAGTACATGGACACTCACGGCTACACCCACGCGTACCCGCATCTGGGCGCGGCACCGATGGCCGAGAAGAAGACCTTCGACCTCGACGCCGGCTACATCAACCGCAACCCCCACGCGCTGCCCAAGTCGGGTACCCATCGGCCGTGGCACGTGCGGCACAACTACGTGCTCGACGTCATCGACCACCGCTTCGACCGCATCGAAGAGTCCATGGTCTTCGGCCGGGTGAGGCAGCGGGTCTGACCTGTCCTGATCAGGATTCCCCGGGCTCGGTGAGTCTGCCCGGGGCGGCCAGCCGCCAGGAGTCGAGGAGAATGTCGGTCAATTCCTGGACATCATCGAGGGCATCGAGCCGAACCCGAACCCAGGACGACGCCGCCTCGTGCCGCGGCACCCAGAATTTGTGTGGTTCTGCGGCGATCAACTCTTCGCGGTCAAATCTGGGGCAGCGCACCGCGAAAGAGGTCTCATCGTCGGGCACGGTGACGAACATCTTGCGCGCCACGTCGAACGTCGGATGACCCCAACGCTCCTTCTCGGTGGTCTCGGGGAGGGACAGCGCGATGCGGCGCACATCGTCGGCGTCGAGCACGGTATCGAACCTTCCGGGGCCACCTTGGTGAAATCTGATCGTCGAGGCAGCCTACCGCCGTGCGGTGACAGGTACTCAGGGGCTACGAGAGCACAGCGGCGAGCTGTTCCACGATCGCCTCGATCTCGGCCCGGTTGCTCAACCGGTCCGGTGCCCACGCAAGTGCGATTTTGGCCGGCGCCCAAGTACTTTCGTCGATCGGGATCAGCTTGAACTCGGGCGGCGAGAAGATTCGGCCGAGCGTCGAGGCCGGCGCGTAGCTGACCAGCGCGACGAGATACCTGTTGAACACGTGACTGGCCATCTCGAGTTCGCCGCCCAACTGGCTGACGGCCCGCACGATACGCGTGACGCCCCGCGCGTTGAGGCCCCGCGTCATCTGCGCCAGCACGACGGGATTGGGCCGCGCGAAGTCGATCACCACGTCGCGGTCCCGCAGGTCCTCGATCGCGATGATGTCATTTGCGGCCAACGGATCGTCGAACCGCACCGCGGCCGCGCCCGGATAGGTGGCCACCACCCGGTGCCGGATGCGTTTGTCAGCGGACGGCAGGTGGATCAGGCCCAGCTCGAGATGCCCGGAAACCAGTTTGGCGATGACCTCGGCCGCTGACCCGGGCACGCTGAACTCGGTGGGCATCGCCAGGCCGGCCACCGCCCGCTCGAACCTGGCCGTGAAGTCCGACGGTGCATAAGCGGTCGCCCCGATACGAATCGGGTTGCTGGCCTGTGTGATTCGAGACGCGGTGGACTTCAGCTCCTCGACCCGCCGCAGGATGTCGCGTGCCGGTTCCAGCAGCTGTGCCCCCAACGGCGTCAGACGGACTTCGTGGTACGTCCGCTCGAACAGCTCGCCGCCCAATTCCCGCTCCAGCAGTTTGATCTGCTTACTGAGCGGAGGAGGGGTGATCATCAACCGGTCGGCGGCGCGTTTGAAGTGCAGCTCTTCTGCGACAGCGACGAAGTAGCGAAGCCGGGTGAAATCGATTTCCATGCGGGTGTCGGTTACCGTCCCGAATGTGCCGCTGCCGCAGGTACTTCGAGAACGCCCCGCGCGATCAGTTCTTCGATCTTGTCGTCGTCCAAGCCGAGGAGTTCGGCTGCGACCTCGCGGGTCTGCTCCCCGAGCAGGGGCGCCTGCCCCAGCAGGGGATCGGGGATGAGGTCAGCGTGGATTTGCACGTTCTCCATCATGAACGGTGCGGCCCCGTGCGGATGCAGTTCCTCGCGGAACGCCCGGCGCTCCACGTAGTAGTCCCAGGTGGGGACCTCCACGGCGTGCAGGACAGCCCCCGCCGGGACGCCTGCTGCCTGCAGTCGCGCCATCGCGTCCGCCGGTGTGCGCCGGGACGTCCACGCACTGAGTGCCTCATCGAGCCGCGCGCGCTGGCGGTGCCGCCCGGCCGGGGAACGGAGCTCTACGTCGGCGCCGAGGTCGGGCCGGTCGATCACCGCGCACAACGCCGACCAGTCGGCGTTGTCGCGGACCGTCACCGCGATCCAGGTGTCGTCGCCGGCGCCGGGAAATACGCCCCAGGGTGCGTCGTGAGCCGGCTGGTCGTCGGGAGCATGACCGCGGTTCGTGAGCACCTCGGCGGCGATGTCGTCGGCCAGGTGACTGAGCATCACCTCCGCTTGCGCGATGCTCGCCGATCCACCGCGACCGCTGCGTTCGCGGCGCAGCAACAGCGCGACCGCACTCAACGCGCCGATCCGCGCGGCCACGTGGTCGGGGTACACCGTGACGGTGTCGCAGAAGGCATCAGGGTCATCCGGGTATGTCCACAACTTGGTGAAGCCCGCCGCGGCGCGAACCAACGGTCCGTAGCCGAGTCGTTTCGCCCACGGTCCGGTGGGTCCGTACGCCGAGCTGTCGACGACCACGATGCCCGGATTGATCTGCTGCAGCGCGGCGAAGTCCATGCCGAGTGCAGCTGCCACACCGGGTTTGAAGTTGCTCAGGACGACGTCCGACTGCGCTACGAGCTGATGGGCCAGTGCCCGGCCTCCGTCGGACCGGAGATCGATGCCGATCGACCGCTTGTTCCGGTGGCCGGCCGCATAGGCCTGCGTCATGCGAGTGAGGCTGATGCGCAGCCCGTCTGGGAAGGCGGAGTTCTCGATCTTGACGACGTCGGCACCGAGGTCGGCGAACAAACGGCCGGTGTCGCTGCCGACCACGATGACGCCGAGGTCCAATACGCGCAGACCCTCCAGCGGGAGTCCGAGACCGGCGCGGTCGCGCGCGGTGAGCATGGGGGCGTCGCGGAGCCGCTGGTGTTGCGATGTGTCGAAGTTGAGGCTGCTGGCCCGGTACCCGTCGACCTCGACGACGCCGACCGGCACCGGTGCCGTCAGGCCGGGGGAGAGCTCCGCCTCGCGGAAGAATCCGCGTGCGGCAACCTGTTCCGTGGACAGCGCCTCGGCCAAGCTCAGCACCGCGGCCGTCGGCACACCGTGCCGTTGTCCCGCGAGCTCGAGATCCGCGCGCGTCTTGTCCGAACAGAATTGCTCGATGGCCCCGAACAACGTCGCGGACGCGAAGCGCTCGCGGAGGCTGTTGAACTTCGGGTCGGCGAACTCCTCCGGGCGCCCCATCCACTCGAACATGCCCTGCCACTGGCGTTTTGCCAACACACACATGCGGACGTGGCCGTCCTTGCATTTGATGATCGGATAGCGCTGCTGCTCGGCGACCCAGTCCCGCTGCTGTTCGCTGATGGGCACGCCCGCCGCCGCGCTGCCTGCCGTCCCGAACGGCGGATCGAGGGTCTGCATCGCCCCCTCCAGCACGGAGAAATCGATGAGATCGCCTGTGCCCGTGCGCAACCGATCCAGAAACACACACAGTGTGAAGAAGGCGGCCTGAGCTGCGGCGACGTGATAGGGCAGGTCCGCACTCGGTGGCACCAGCGGTGCCTGGCCCGGAATGCCCGACCGGGACAGCTCACTGGTCAACGCATGCAGCACCGGTGTGGTGGCTTGCCAGTTGCCATAGCGCGTATCGCGGCCGAAGTCACTGATGGACAGGATGACCAGCGACGGATGGTCAGCGTGAATCTGCTTGACCGCCAAGGACTCTTCGGCTGCAGACCCAGGAGGCGTGTTCTCGATGAGGATGTCAGCGGCGGCCAACATCGTCACCCATGACCGCTGGCCGGCCGGTGTCGACGTATCGATCTCGACCGTGGGGACGCCGTGGCGGTTGATGGCGGTACCGATCGGCACTCCGTCGATGTTCGGTCCGACAGTGTCGTCTGCGGTCACTCCGGCCAGGTTGACCGCGGTGACGTGGGCACCGAGGTCGGCCAGTAACCGGCCGACGGCGGTGATGGGTCCCGCCGTCAGATCGAGAATCTCGACCCCGGCCAGGGGCGGGTCGTAGGCCATGGTCGTCAACTGCGTCGCGCCTGGCGGAATGGGATGTCGCGATCGGTCTCGGGTTCCTTCGCCAGGCCCAATACGCGTTCGCCGATGATGGTGCGCTGAATCTGGTCGGTGCCACCGCCGATCGAGGTGAAGAACGCGTTGAGCGACAGAAAGTTCACGTCATCGGCCTCGGGGTTGTCGGGACCTGCCAACAGCGATTCGGTCCCGATGATGTCGGTCTTCAACGCGGCCTCGGAGTGCAGGATTCGCGACATCGCGAGCTTGCCGAGGGACATGATCGAACTCGATGTGCCCTGGCTGGTGGCCGCCTTGGCGCGAAGATTGTTGAGCCGGTTGAGTTCCCGCAGCGCCAGCACATTCGCCAGCTTCTCCCGCAGCGCGGCGTCGTCGAGGCGTCCGTGCTCGCGAGCCAGCTCGACGAGGCTGTCGGCTTTCGACTTGTTGCGTGACCCGCGTCCGCCGTCACCCATGATGGACCGTTCGTAGGCGAGTGCGGTCTGCAATACTCGCCAGCCATTGCCCTCTCCGCCAATGAGATTCGCGTTGGGCACACTGGCGTCAGAGATGAACACCTCGTTGAAGTGCGCTTCGCCGGTGATCTGCACCAGCGGCCGTACCTCGATGCCCGGTTGGCGCATCGGGATGATGAAGTAGCTCATGCCCTTGTGCTTGGGCACATCCCAGTCGGTGCGTGCGATCAACAGGCCGTACTCCGACGTCGCCGCACCAGAGGTCCACACCTTCTGGCCGTTGACCACCCAGCGGTCGCCGTCGCGCACCGCCGTGGTGCTCACCCCGGCCAGATCAGATCCGGCGCCGGGCTCGCTGTAGAGCAGGCAGGTGCGGGCCGCTCCGGTCAGAAAGTCGCGCAGCAGTTCGTGTTTCAGTTCGTCGGAACCGAACGCGAACAGCGTGTTGGCCGGGATGTTGTGCTTGTCCTGGCAGGCGCCGGGGGCCTTGACGGCGCGGAACTCCTGCTGGATCACCGCCGCGAGTTTGCTCGGGTACCCACGGCCGAACCAATCGGCCGGATAGGTGGGAACGGCGTACCCGGCACCGAGAACCTTTTCGCGCCAGGCGATTTCCTCGGGTGAGCTGATCCAGGGATCGTCCGATGGCGGCAACGTGGTCCAGTTCTCGGCGAGCCAGCCGCGCACCTCGGTGCGTAGGTCGTCCGGGTTCGACGCGGTGGTGCTCATGTCAGGCCCCCTTCGATGCCAGGTAGCGCTCACGGTGATCACGCGAGTTGCCGAACAGTTGACGGCCGGTGCGAGCTCGGCGCAGGAACAGATGGGCGGGGTGCTCCCAGGTGAAGCCGATACCGCCGTGCATCTGGATCGCCTGCATGGCCGTGGTGTGATAGGCCTCCGCGCAAGCGAATCCGGCCAGGGCGACCGGGCCATCCGCGCCGACCGGGTCGGCGTCGAATTGTGCTGCGGCGTGCTGCGCGGCTGAGGTGGCGGATTCGACTTCCAGCAACAGATCGGCCGCCATGTGCTTGATCGCCTGGAAGCTGCCGATGGGCCGCCCGAATTGGATTCGGGTCTTGAGGTATTCGACGGTGATGTCGAACAGTCGGCGGGCGCCACCGACCTGTTCGCCGGCCAGGGCAATGACCGTGAGTGACAACGCGTGCTCGACGGCAGCCCAGCCGCTGGTGCCGATGCGGCGGGCCGGGGTCTGATTGAAGGTGTACGTCGACAGCCGGACGGTGGGATCGAAAACTGTTGCGGCGGTGCGGTCGAAGCCGGGTGCATCCGGGGCGACTTCGAATATCGCGATGCCGTGATCGGTCTTCGCCGCGACGATGATGACATCGGCGATCTGGCCGTCCAGTACGTAGTGTGCGTCGCCCGTCAGCCGGTAGTCCGTGTCGCGCTGAACTGCCTGAACCGCAACACCGTCCGGTGCCCACGTGCCACGGGCCCCGGTAGCTGCGACGGTTCCGATCGAGGCTCCCGCTGCCAGAGCCGGGAGCAACCGGGCCTTGTCATCGTCAGCGCCGGCGGCCTGAATCAATGCCGTGGTGAAAACCGCGCTGGACAGGAACGGGGCGGGCAACAAGGCCGCACCGGTGACCTCGGCGACCGCCTCCAACTCCTGCGCCCCCAACCCGACGCCGCCGTATTCGGGGTCGACGATCAGACCTGCCACGCCCTGCGCGGCCAGCTTGTTCCAGAGGTCGCGATCGAAGCCGTCGTCGGTGCCCATGACCCGGCGCACGTCGGCTTCGGTGCAATGCTCACCGAGCAGGTCTTTCACGGCTGCGGCGAGTTCGGCGCGTTCGGCCACGCTCATCGTCATGTGGTCACCCTTCTGCATGTCAGGTCTATGCAACGTGGACGCCGCCGCCCTGTAAATCGCATTGTGCGACACCTGCACGTTTCCATCGGGGACATCTGCGGCACTCGAAGGCGATTGCATGTCCCGAACGCTCATGTGCGGGTTTCCGTGCTCGTCGTTTACAGCGCAGGTCCGATGCCGCCAAGGTGGACGTATGCCTCTTGATCCCAGGACCCCGGTGCTCGTCGGCTACGGCCAGGTCAACCAGTACGACGAGAACCCGGGTAGCGAGCCGGTGGACTTGATGGAGGCCGCGGCGCGGGAGGCCGCTGATGCCCGTGTTCTCGAGGCGGTCGACGCCGTGCGGATCGTCAACCTGCTGTCGGTGCGCTATCGCGATCCCGGTCTGCTGCTGGCTCAGCGGATCGGCGCACCCGATGCGGTGACGCGGTACACCCCGGTCGGCGGCAACGTGCCGCAGTCGTTGGTGAACCAGGCCTGCCTGGACATTCAGCAGGGCCGCAATGAGGTGGTGTTGATCGCAGGCGGTGAGACCTGGCGTACCCGGACGCGGTTGAAGGCGCGCGGTGAACGGCTGGCCGGAACCGAGCAGTCCAACTCGGTGCCGCTGGCACCCTCCGATCCCGAGTTCACCATGGCCGGTCCCGCCGAACTCCGGATCGGTCTGGTGGCGCCGTCGCACGTGTACCCGATGTTCGAGCAGGCATTGCGGATCGCCGTGGGGGAGGCACAGGAAGAGCACCGCCGTCGGATGGGCGAGCTGTGGTCGCGGTTCAGCCAAGTGGCGGAAGGCAATCCGCACGCCTGGAGCCGGGAAGCAGTATCCGCAGAACAGATTTGGCAGCCCGGTCCGGACAACCGGATGATCAGCTGGCCGTACACCAAGCTGATGAACTCCAACAACATGGTCGACCAGGGCGCCGCGCTGCTCCTGACGTCAGTGGGCAAGGCCGAGGCACTAGGGATCCCGAAAGAGCGGTGGGTTTTTCCGTACGCGGGCACCGATGCGCACGACACCTATCTGATCGGGGAGCGGGCGAGTTTCTCGGGGTCGCCGGCGATCCGGATCGCGGGCCGCCGGGTACTGGAGCTGACCGGGCTCGGAATCGACGACATCGACGCGGTGGACGTGTACTCGTGCTTCCCGTCTGCGGTGCAGGTGGCGGCACGTGAATTGGGCCTTGGCCTGGATGACCCGCAGCGGCCGCTGACGGTCACCGGAGGCTTGACGTTCGCCGGTGGCCCGTGGAACAACTACGTCTCGCATTCGATCGCAACCATGGCCGAACGGTTGGCCGCCAATCCCGGCCAGGTGGGCCTGATCACCGCCAACGGCGGATACCTCACCAAACACAGCTTCGGCGTCTACAGCACGCAGCCACCGACACATGAATTCCGTTGGGAAGAAGTGCAATCCGAAGTCGACGCAGAGCCGACTGTCATAGCCGAGGCCGACTGGTCGGGCACCGGGTCCGTCGAGACGTGGACGACGCCGGTGACCCGTGACGGTGCTCCCGAGAAGGTGTTCGTCGCCGTCCGTACGCCCAGCGGCGGCCGGGCATTGGCGGTGATCACCGATTCGTCGCAAGCCGAGGCCAGCACCCGCGAAGACCTTGCCGGCGCCACCGTCACCGTCAAACCGGACGGCACCGCCGGGCTCGAGTAAGCCCACAGCGAACACCGGCTTGCCGCAGGGAATAGATCGACGACCTCAGTCGCTGAATCTGAGCACTAATGCCGACGTTGCCCGTCGCCGAGGAAGTGCGATCTCAAAAGCATTGTCGGAGTTCGTGAAGGGATACCGCGATGGCGACCAACTCCGCTTCTGTTGGCTTCCACCCCGCCGCGGCCGCGATGCACTGGTGGTCGGACAGGACCGCCGCGTTCGTGACCCGGATGCATCTGGCGGCGAAAGTGCGGCAGCCGGAGACGTTCCGCCACAAGGCATTCGAACAGGCCGCGACCGAACGCGAAATGTGGCGTCTCTGAGTCGTTTCGGCTGACGGTGAGATGGGCCGCGCAGCGCCAGTAGACAGAAATATCCCCGACACAACGGCGTGTCAGGGACATTTCTGTCTGCTCGCGAGCGAGCAAGTTAGGGGGCCACGGTCAGCCAGTCCGCGAAGCCCGACGGATCGTGCCGGCCGAGCGCACCGTGCTCGAACAGGCCCCAGCCTTCGGCCGGAGGCTTGGTGCCTTCATGGCATACGGCACGACCGACGTGGTCGATGACGCCGAAGCCGGAGCGGGCGATGATGCCGGGGTCGGTCATGTTGTAACTGAGTCGCTCGGTGAACTTCTCGCCCTTCCACGTGCCGTGCAGCCAGTCGGCGTCGCCGCCGTAGCCGCCGCCCACATGAATAGGCACCGGCAGCTTGGATTCCACGTCGAAGCGGATCGGCGAACCGTCCAGCGCCGTCGCCTCGATGGTGGCACCGGTGGGGATGCGGGTGCCTGAGACGTAGTGGATCTTCGCGCGCGGCCAGCCCAGCTGCTCGACCCGGCCGTCCTTCCAGACGCGGGTGCAGTCGTTGAGCGACCGGAAGCCGTCAGGGGCTTCCTGGATGATCATGACGAGCGAGAACTCTTCGAACGCGATCGGCACGTACAGCCACCACATGCCCTCGAATGGCGGGTCGGCCGGGCGGCCGGCGGGCTCGGCCTCGCCGACGGGGCGGATGCCCCAGGACCGGTCGCGCGAACCGATCCACGTGTCCGGGCTGACCTTGATCTCCTGACCGTCGATGACGAGAGAGCCGCTCCAGGAACCCAATTGCGCGAAGCGCTGTGCATTCAGCGACACCCGGTTGCCCTGCCGCATGATGTGCGGCTGCTCCTGCACAACGTCGAACAGGCCGTTCCATGTCAGATCGGCGGCGATGCCCTCAGTCTCGTCGAGCACGATGCGCACCTTGTGCAGCGGCTCGGTGACCTCGATGCGGTAGCCCACGACGTGCTGGTTCAGCCGGTCCTGGTCGATGGCGTCGGACAGGTGGACGGCGGTCTGGGTATCGCCGCGGCGCACCAGGAAGTAGGCGTCCTTCACCCCCAGGTTGGGGTAGTAGCCCATGCCCGTGATGACGAAGATGTCGCCGGTGCGGTCGTGGGCGTTGAAGTAGCAGCGGTCGTAGAAGTTCCGGTCGCTGGATCCGGGCCAGGCGATCGGCTGCGGGACCTGGTGAATCGGATATTCGTCCATGGGGCCGAGCATTTAGGCGGTTCCTTCCAGGAGCTTCTCCAGCAGTGACTTGTGGTAGAAGAGGGACTCGAGATCGTCGGGCTGTTCCATCTCGCCGAAGTGGACGCGACGGTGGCCGGTGCGCATGAACACACAGCACCACACGACGGCGGAGTAGATGTAGAACCAGTGCAGGTCGCCGACCTCGACGCCGGTGAATTTCTTGTAGGTCGCGCGCACGTCCTCTTCACGCAGCACGTCCGGCAGGCCCGGCAGCCCGGCCAGGCCGCACAGCTCCTGGAACACCTTGTGCGCGAAGATGATCCACGAGACGTCGAACTCGCGGGGACCGACCGTGGCCATCTCCCAGTCCAGTACCGCGGAAGGACGGAAGTCCTGGTACATCACGTTGCCGATGCGCGAATCACCCCACACCAGAACCGATTCCGATGCCGCGACGTCATCGGGGAAGTTCTCCTCCAGCCAGACGAGGGCGCGCTCGACCAGTGGGGAGCGGCCGAGGCCCGCGGCCGCGTACTCATACCAGTCCTTGAGCCAGCCGAAGTGGCGGCGCAGCGCGGTGTCGCCTGGGGGGTCGATCTCTTGGAGGAAGCTGAAGGTCTTGTCGGCGTCGGGAATGGAGTGCAGTTTGGCGATGGCCTCGACGGTGCTGTCCTGCAGGGTGCGCTGCTGCTCTTCGGTGGCGTCGGCGAACCAGTTACCGCCGAAGGTGTAGGGCATCACGTCCGGCGGGACCACGCCGTCGACGCAGTCCATCAGGAAGAACGGCGAGCCGAGTACCTCGCCGGTGTTCTCCAGCCAGCGGACCCGGGGGACCGGGACGTCGGTCAGTTCGCCGGCCAGGCGCATGACATCAAACTGGTGGTCGAGGCGGTAGGAGGAGAAGACGGGAACGTCCTCGGTCGTCGGCGCGACCCGGACGACCCACTTCTGCTCCACCGGCGTGCCGCCCTCGGTCCACCGACCGGTGATAATGATTGTCTCGGAAGACATTCCGTTGGAATCGACGCCGCTCTCCACGGTGATGTCGGGCTTGATGCCGCCTTCCATCACGGTGGACAGCCACTGTGACAGGATGTCCGGAACTGTTGTCACGTCACGGCTGGAGCGCTGAATATGGTCGACGTTCGTTTCGACCGTGACGGAGCTGTCCGCCGGTTGGTTCGGCACTGAACCTTCCTTCCCGAGATAATTACGATACGATGCGTAGCGTTATGAAATCAGACCTGCAAGCGGTTGACAAGCCCTCTGGCGCCGGTCGGCCTCGCGACCGACGGATCGATGCCGCGGTGTTGACTGCTGCCGCCGAGCTGCTGCCCGAAGTCGGCTACGCCAACCTGACAATGGCGGCCATCGCCGAACGTGCCGGTACGACGAAGACGGCGCTGTACCGCCGCTGGTCGAGCAAAGCCGAGTTGGTGCACGAGGCGGCGTTCCCCACCGCGCCGAGCGCGCTGACCACCCCGGAAGGGGACATCGTCGGCGATATCCGCGGCATGATCGCCGCCGCCCGTGATGTGTTCACCAGCCCCGCGGTGCGGGCGGCGCTACCCGGGCTGATGGCGGACATGGGCGCTGACGAGGAACTCAACGCACGGGTCGTCGCGCGCTTCCACGGACTGTTCGATGTGGTGCGGGTCCGGTTGGAGCACGGCATCGAGCGCGGCGAGGTGCAGGCCGACGTCCAGCCTGAACGGCTCATCGAAATCATCGGTGGCGCAACGATGTTGCGGATGTTGTTGCATCCGGAGAGCGAGCTCGACGAGCTCTGGGTCGACGAGACAGCGGCCATCGTGACGCACGGGGTGATCAGCGGAGTGTGACATACAGGCGAGCCCCCGCTTCGGGTCCAGTCTTCCGCTGCGGAGTTCATTCTGACCGGGAAAGTGTTTGGCCCTTCCTGTGGATCCGGTAGTCCATGGGCTACGCGAACCGTCGCCACTGCACAGGAGAAGCTGGGATCACTTCGTCAGGAGGGAATTTGGTGTGCAACTGCCTCGCGCATGTCGGCTACCGGCTTCGGGGTAGCGCCGGCCGATAGTTCTTTGGCTTCTTCCCCGGTCAGGCGGGCGTCTCCGTAGATCGGAATGACGGAGTAGATGTTCTCGTTGCCGCGATACATCGCAGAGAGCGCGTAGGTTGTGCCCGCTTCGAGTGGCGTGTCACCTTTCACGATGTAGGTCGTGTTCTTGACGGGGTCGTGGCCGCCTTCCTGCTCGACCACGACCTCACTTGCCGGTGAGCCCTTCAGTGCCAGCTGGACTTTCACCTTGAACCGGGTGTTCGTATGCCCGTATCGGACAAAAGTGCCGGCCTGCTCGGATACCGTGCCGATAAAGACCGCGTCGGCGAGTCCGGCGAGCCGCCGCAAATCCTTGAGGTCAGACGCATAGTGAGGAACAACCTCGCGGATTGTCGGAGAATCCGCGGGGGCCGTCGAAGATGGTGACGGTTGAGACGTCGGACCGGGTGTGGATTTCGGGTCCGCTTCGGCGGATTCACTGCTGCACGACACAAGGGCAAAGACACATAACCCACTGGCCAGTAGGCAACGCGCAGTACTCCATCCAGGGGCTGACGACGAAGTCGTCATGGGTGCTCTGCCGGCATGAAGGAGCAGATTTTCCATCCGGAATCAACTTTCTGTAATTCAATCTCGTATCCGCGTGTCAATTCAGCTGCCTGCGGCAGGCTGCTGGTGTATCTCACCGTGACCGGCACACTTGCGTGGCCTCCATCTACGCGAGGTGTGGCAACGTTCGTCAAAGTGGTTCGGAGAACCATCAACCAGGCAGCGCTCCGACCATTCAGCAGAGCTGTGTCAGAAACGGATAGGTCTGCGAGCATTCTCCCGCACGCCAACTTCCGAGCAGCGACGAAATCGGATTTGTTGATCACAGCGCTGAAATTCTCAACTGCTCGCGTTATCGCTTCAGTCGGTGCTGGTTGCGCCGAGCAGCAGGTCATAAGCAGGCCTGTCATCAATATCGCGGCCAGCTCGGCATCTCGGCGCACTTTTACTGACGGTGTCTGGTTGCGCGTTATGGCCCTACCTCCATCGTTCGCAGCAGGCCGGTCATTAGTGCATGAAATGACGCATCGGATCGATGTCGATACCTCTCCGGAGAAACCGATGGATTACAGCCGCTGAACATCCGTGACGGCAATATCAGGAAAGACGTCGATAGTTACACGCCCATCGGTGCCCAATTCGCCCTTGAAATCGACGGCTAGGTACGACCTCCCGTCCTTTGACCAGACTGTGAGTCTGTCCGCGCGATCTCTTGAGAGAGAAAGAAGACTTCTCTCTCCTTCGCGCCATTCAACGCAAACAAAGCCGGTCTGATCGTACGAGACACGCAGGGTCTCTATTCCCGTGGACAGCTCGACAGTTCTCTCCCAGTAATCAAGATCCCACGAAATAACAGGGGTTACACCGAGATTGTCCAGGATCTCGGCATCATCGGGATATTCGAACGACACTACCGCGCACCTCCCATCGTTTACATGCCATAGGGTATAACACTTGTTAATCTCAGGCCGTCGCTTGTGACTTCCCAGAAGGATTCCAGTTTCAGCACACCCGCCGGGCCGATCAACAAGGAGTCTTTAGTCAAAGTGGTGACGCCGTTCCTGACCTCCTCTCTTGCGACGTTTTCTGTCGCCTTGGCGGCAGCTTCGAGGCTTTGTTGTACCAATGTTCTGCCCTGCGCATTGTCGAATACACCCACCGCATTGAGTTTTCTGAGCATCGATATCGATCTGGCCGTGTTCGTCGGAGAAGATGTAACTTTGCCAAATATGTAGTCGAGCTTCCCGGGTGCGATAATAGAGTTTAGAACTTCGACCGCAGACTTTGCGTCGCGGACGGCTGACGCAATGCGTTTAACAAACTTTAGAAGGGCACCAACCCCGACTGTCGCGGCAATTTCGACGATGTTCGCAGTGACGCGCTCCATCGCTTCCTTGTATTGCCCGGATTGCCACTTATCGAGACCGATCAGCTGGTTCAATGCCCCGAGTCCCAGGTTCTTCCATGCGTCGCCCAGACCTATGCTGCCCTCAGGTCCGAGCCCGAACAACGGGCCGAGTGCCTGGCGTAAGGCCGATTGCGATTCGCCATTGCCGGTGCTCGCTTTCGTCAGTTCCGCGATCAGATTGCCGATATCGGTTAAGTCGCCCCAGATGTCTTTTCCGACTCCGCTGAAGAAGTCGCCGGTGGAGCGGGCGACTCCGGAGCCGATGCAACTGCCGTCAGCATTGGTTCCGAAAGGGCACCAGAATTCTTGTAGGGCTTCTCGTAACTTCTGTGCGGCGCATTGTTGCGTCGCGCCGTGGTTGCTGATTTGTTGCAGGAGTTGAATATCGAGGGCTTGCGGTCCACTGGGTAGCGCTCCCGAGGGCGCCATGAGCTGGCCGGGAACGCTGTCGTCGAGGCCTAGCGCGTGGCCGAGCTCGTGGCCGAGAACTGATTGGATGCCGCCAGGCCCGGCCGCCCCCATGCGGGCCAGGTTGATGATGATCTCGCTGGGTGAGGAGTCGTCGCCGCTGGTGTACGCACCGCCCCAAGGTGTGAGTGGATCGTCGATCGTTGAGATATTCAGCGTCACGCCCGGCATACCCGAGTCATCCCCGGACTGGACACTGTTTGAGCGCCGATCGTCGGAATCGCTGTCCTGCTCGGACTTCGTCCTGTTGGAGTTACCGCTTGCGGGGACGAGCTGGATACCCCCGAGGTCGTTCCACTGCTGAGCTGCGGCTGAGACTTGATCGGCGATCTGCGTAGGCGCGGTGTAGGTAGCCTTGCCGTCAACGACCGACGACAACCCCGAAATACCTTGGCAGTCGCGATCTTTTTGCTGCTGGGCCTCCCGATTAGGGCTTGAGGTCTGCGTCGGTGACGACTGCTGGCTCTGTGACGGCTGCTGGCTGGGTGTCGCGCTGTGGCTCGGCTGCTGCGTCGGTGTCGCTTGTTGGCTCTCGTGCGGTTGTTGTTGACCCTGCTGCTGCGGCTGTGCCGAAGGTTGCTGGGAAATGGGGTGGTCGTAGTCCGGCGGTTGGGTTCCGTTGACCGGCTGCTCCGATTGTGGGTAGTTGCCGGCCTGGCTGCCACCGCCCTGGTTTTGCGGGGCATTGGAGTTGTAGATGGAGATGCCGTTGCCTTGGTCAGGCGCAGGGTATGCGCCGCTGTTGTAAGGCCCTGGGGCGCTGGGCATATCTGGCGGCTGCAAGGGGAAAGGCGGCCCACCGGAGCCTCCGCCAGGCCCGCCGGTGGGTCCGGTAGGCGCGGGTTGGGCGGTGGCCCCGGGCAGCGCAGTCAGCGGTGATCCGTGCTGATCGTGTGCGGTGACTACGGCGGCCAGTAGCACAGCAAGGATCGCGACGACCGCGAGTGCGCGTCGGTAGCGGTTAACGCTCCGCCTCGATCGCGGCTTCATCGGTGTCATGGCCGGATTCCCATCTAGCTCAGTAACTCTGCGGACGGATCCCTGCGATCTGGGCATCGGATCATTCGGGTCCACCAGCCATGTTGGCTTTGGCCCAGGCGACTTCGTCTGAAGCGGTGCGGATGCACGCGTCGTAGTCGTCGCCGGTCTGGCCGAAGACGGTGACGCACTGGATCGACATGTGAGCCAACAGGCGGTCGTTGCAGGAGTCGACGCTGGTGCGCGCGGGAGTGCTTGCGAGGCAGAGCTGTTGGGTTTGGCAGGCGGCTACGAAGTTCGCCGACCGCCCGTCGCTGCTGCCGTAAGTGTCGGGTCCGCCCTGGCAGTGACCAGAGTGGCGCTGAGCATAGGTGACGGGGTCAATGCCGTCGGGGCGGTGGGCGCCGGACGGGTCGGTCACATACCCGGCGGGGTTCGGCGGGACGACCGCGCCAGCAGGTGTTCCGGCGGGCATGCCGGCCCAGTTCGGGGCCGGTGCCCCGGTAGTCGCCGCGTCGGAGGCCCGGTACGAGACGGTGATCGTGACCGGGAACGCGAAAATGCTCGTCGGGCCGAGGTCGACGGTGAGGTTGGATTGACCGGGTGGGAAACCGGGTCCCAGCGTGGGCGTGACGCCGACGAGCGCTTGGTTGGCGTCGGCGGCGGCCGGGATGCTGAAGGTGCCGATCACTCGGGCCGGATTGCCCGGTGCGGCATCGGTTTCCACCAACACTACGTTGTTGCCTTGCCGCAGATGTGTCGCTGCGGGCATCTTCACACCGAACGGGATCGTCGATGCGGAGAACACTGTTTTGCGGGTCACGGTGATGTCGACGCCGCCGCCGGAGTATGGGATCACCTGGTAGTCAACGTCATTGGAGCCGTAGATGGCGCCGCCGCCAGGTAGCCAGGCCGCCGGGCCCAGCGTCACTTCGCCGGGTAGGTGGATGGCGAGCTGGCGGTTCGGGTGTGCGGTAGGTGCAAAGATGCCGTCTTTGGCCCACATGGGCACTGTGGTCGCGCCGCGTTCGACTTGAGCTGTCAGCGGTCGTTCCATGCCGGCAGTTTCCCCTTGTGGAGTGGTAGAGGAAACACGCGCGCCGCCAATGGGATTCACTCGTGTGGGGTCCTCGGGCATGGGCCGCGGCGCCGGCACCGGGATCGGGGGCGGTGCCGGCGCCGCGGAGTCGGCAGCGGCGATCCGCAGCGGACCGCCGAGTGCGGCGAGCATCAATGCCGTCGCGATCAAGCTCGCCATCGAACGGCCGATCGATGCCTTCGGGTAATTCATTGGACTCACAGGTCTTTCGGTTCGCCGTAGAGGGTTTGGGTGTCGTTGCCGTTGTCGGTGCGAACCCGAATGGTGGTGTAGGACTGGATTTTCACCTGGCCGCCGCAGCCGTCGGCTTCGATGTTCTGCTCGCGCAGGTTCGACACCGCATGCATGGTGCGCAGGCTGATCCGGTCCATCGGAACTTGCGCCAGCCCACCAGGTTTGAGCAGGACACGGATGTAGCCACCGAGGTGTTCCTGCACACCGAGGGTGGCTCCGGCCGAGGCGCCGGCGAAGCCGCCTCCACCACCGCCCCCGCCCCCGGCACCGCCTTGGCCCTGCCCGTAGCCGCCGCCGTAGACCTGGCCGTTGATCTGCTGATAAGGGGTGATGCCGATATCGGCGCCGACCTCGACACCGGGGGAGGAGTCGGTGCGGCACCCCACGAAATACCCGGATTCGAGTTGGGCGTCCTGAATCACCGCGCCCCCGGTTCCGGTGATGCGCGCCTCCGAGCGCAGCGTCACTCGCGCTTGCCAGGAATTGGATGCCCCGGCCAGGTTGTCGATGTGATTGATCACCTCGTTGGTGGTGTTCACGTCCACCACCCAGCCGTCATCGGTGACGAACTGCGTCCACCGATCCGGCATCGGCTGCGGATCAGCGACCGACACCGCCACCGGAGATGCCCACGCAGCGACAGATACAGCGAACACCAATGCCGCTGCGCCGAGACGCAGCGATGACCACCCAAAACCGACCATGTATGAATCCCCCTGTGAAGACCGGCTCCAAGCCCCCCGGCTCGCTTGGTCTTTCACTCAATACCGCGAACAATCGCATAAGCTGATTGGCGCGTCAACCCGTACGCTTGCCGGCTAACTGCAGCAAACCAGATAGGCAACCTACGGAAGTGGGCGGTATGCCGATTCCAGCAAAATGGGGGATGACGATGAGCAGGCACTGTGGCTAGCAATGGGATCAGCCCGGGAGGGCCTGTGGTGAATGCCGCGTTGGCTCGCGCCAGCATCTTCCACGGTGTCAGTCCGGACCTTCTGGACGCGGCGGTCAGTCAACTTGATTGGGTATCATTTCCGGAGCGACACAACGTGTTTCGCGAAGGCGACGCCGGCGACCGGCTCTACATCATCACCGCCGGCAGAGTCAAAGTCGCCTGTGCAAGCAAGCACTCCGACACCCTGATCGCCGTCCTGGGACCCTCTGATGTTTTCGGTGAAATCGCCCTCCTGGACCCAGGTCCGCGCACATCCACCGTCACCACAATCACCGCCGTGCGCACCGCGACAATGACCCGTACAGCACTGCGGTCCTGGATGAGCCAGGACCCCCAGGCTGCCGAGCAGATGCTTCGCGTGCTGGCACGGCGGCTGCGCCGCACCACCAACAAGCTGTGCGACCAGACATTTAACGACGTCCCTGGGCGTCTCGCCACCCTGCTACTGGACCTGGCCAACCGCTTCGGCGAATCCGACAATGGGACACTGCGGATCGACCATCAGCTCAACCAGCACGAGCTTGCCCAGCTCGCCGGATCAACCCGCGAATCGGCCAACAAGGCTCTCGCGTCGTTCGTCGATCGGGGCTGGATTCGTATGCAGAGCAAGACGATTAGCATTGTCGATCCAGCGGCGCTGGCCAAGCGCGCGCGATGATTGCCCGCGGATGATCATCAGGCGAGCACTCAGCGCTGGCTGCTGCGGCAGGGTCCGCGAATTGCCGTAGACGGCCACGTTGCTACCTGTGGTGCGCGTCAGTTCCGTCCATCGTGTGGCGTTGCTCGCCTAGCCGCCCTGCCCGCGATAACCGCTGTATACAACGCAATGCCGATGAATGCGACGAGGCAACCGATGCCAAGGAGTATCACCGGCCCCGGCGGCCATGAACGCACGATCACAGCCAGCAGCAGGCCGCACGCGATCACCGCGTTCGCCCCGTGCAGCGGTGCGAGGCGCCACGCAGCCCGGTGGGCCGGCGACCCACGCTTGATCGCTGCGCATCGTCGACGGAGTACGGATGCCCGTCAACTGATTGCGGGCCAGGCGCCCAGTGGCTGCTCGGCAGCTGGCGACGACCAGGACCACTGTGACGACACTTTCGGTGACGATGAAGACCGTAGCGATCGACGCTGCAGCGAGACGTTCAGGTTCGATTATGTCCTCTCACATTCCAGGGGCACATCCCCTGTGAACGAAAGTCGGTTCGGGAAGGCTTTCGGGTCGACCGAATATCTGAGATTGGACGAGATAGCGGCACGACCGTGTACTGCTTCGCCGACGAGTTGGCCGTCATGGCTTCGGCGGCGGCGTTTGTTGCTAGTCATCGAATTCGTGGCCTGCTGCGGTGGCGGTGGTGATGAGCGCGCCGACCACGTCGGAGTCGGTCACCGCGGGACGCATCAAGGCCGCAAGTGTCAGCAGTTGGTCTCGATCGCCAAAGGCGGCGAATGTTCCTGCCTCAGAGTCAAATTCGAACTCGCCGGAAAGATCCGGGCGGTAGCTGCTGATCAGGTATTCGGCCACTCCCGTCCAAAAGTAGCCGTTCGCCAGATGACCGTGAGCCTCCACGGCCGCGTCCACAGCCAGATCGCCGGTGCTCAGCAGCAACTGCACCGATGCGGGATTCTCCTCGTCAAGGAAGAACGGGTCCACCAGTGACACCTCTCATTTCGTCTTGTCTCCGATGATCCGGGCGGTCAGTTCACGAGGAACGCTGTTCTGCAAGGTGTAGTCGGGCGCCCGCCCCGAAACCGAATGCCACCCGACGGTGATCTGGCGCACAGTAGACGGCGGTGCTGTCGCACCACCGCGAGCCTCCCTTCGAGGCAGCTTGGGGGACAACGAATTCCACATCGACTAGCTGAGAACTCAACCGGCGCTATGAACAGGCTCGGTGAGTTTGTGCGTTCATTGTTGCCACCACGGGTTCAGGACAATCGATTCGCCGGGGTTCCATCCGCAGAGCATGGTGTTACGGCCGGCGGGGGTGACCAGTGGCAGGTACGCGGTGTAAGCGAATCCGCCGACGGTAAGGGTGACCAGGTCGATATCGGCGGCTGCCGACTGCCAGTGCGGTATCCATAGCTCGTCGAACTGCTGAAACTCATGGCTGCGGAAGACGCGGTGCTTGGCGGGGTAGCGGTCTACCAGGGCGGTCCAGTCCTCGGGACTGGCGATCGTGAACCGCCGATCGCCGCGGTACTGGGATGGAAGATGTTGTACTGCAACAGGTTTGTTGTCTGAGTGCTCGTCGGCGCAATAATGCCGCACAATCTGCATGTCGCCGCCGAACGCCTGGGAGACAGTCGGGTAGCCGGCTGGTTCCATCCACCATCCGCCTGTGAGCCGAGTGGGGCGTTCAGGCTGAATGACGAGATGCTCGTGCAGGATCGGTTGGAACCACCAGCGCGCACCCGGATGGTTCAACAGCGCCGCCACCGTCTCGGGGTCGGGGTCCTGGGTCCAGCCCATCACCTCAGTCCAGTGGCGGTCTGCGAACGCCACCATGCCGGCCTGGGACTGCAACCTTTCCAGTCCTTCGACGCCGTCCATCCCGATGATCTCCACATCCAGACAGTGGCCGTTGTTAGCGATCGCTCTCTGTACGTGGTCAACGAACGATCTCCATACGGGGCCGACGCGCTGGTGTTGCTGGGGTGTCATGCCCACATTCCTTTCACGATGGCGTCGGCGGTCGCGTCGACCACAGATGGTGCGGCGGCTCTTGCTGGCTCTTCACGGCAGCTGACTGGCTCTGCAGCAATGCTCTTGTCGCGGTGGAGGTTTTGCCACCTTGCGCCGCAAAGCGTGGTGCCGCGGCGATCTCGGCGCCACGCAGGTTCAGATGTTCGCGATTGGTGCTTCCTAGTCGGGTTGAGTCCATGCGGTAGTGATCGTCATCATCAGCATTGCTACTGACCGGTTCTGAGGCCATTACGTGCCTAACTCGCGGTGGGTGTGTTGGCGGGACAGTCGACCGAGTCGAGGAGCCGGTCGCGCACGGCGGGCGCCAGCGTCATGAGCGCTGTGGTTAGTTCGCGCACGCTCTGGTCGTGGACGAGGTCCAGCCAGTCCAGATCAGCGTCGACGACGCGGACGTAGCTGCTGTCGGTGTCGAAGTATTCGACACCGACACCGAAGAATTCGGCCAGCATCTCCACGGTCCGTGCGGACGGACAGCTGCGTACTCCGGTGCGCAGTTGCGACAGATACGGCGCAGACAGCTGGTATCCACGGCCGGCCAGCGCCTCCGTAACCTCGACGTTTCGATAGGGGCCGCGCCCGGGCGAGTACACAACGGCGAACAATCGATTCAATCGTTCGGTGAACGCGTCGACATCCACCGACACCCTGGCGCGTTTCCTGTCGGCCATGCAATCCCCCTGAATGTGATTGTGGTACAGAGACTTACAGCCCGTCCTACTCGGCGGGAGGGACTGGTATGTGTGGCGTACGAGCGCCTGGTGATGACCGCCCGGGGGTGCGGCATCTGGGTTGACTACTGAACCAATTGAAGCCGCAGACGGCAAACCCAACGTGTGCACGTTAGCTCAAAACCGATCCAAGGTGTTGACAGCTACTCATCGATATGAGTTGACGAGTCGGTTGGTTCGTGGAATTCTCCTGAATATCAGTTGGAGAGTCAATCGGGCCGGGGGGCTTTGGTCAGGCTTTTGCAAGGGGGAAGCAGTGTTTCGTGGTATGCCGCGCGTAGTGCGGTCTCTCGTATCAATGCCGGCGCTGTTCGCGGCGACGATTGTGGCTACCTTCAGAACGTCAGACGTGGTCGTTGCTGGCCGGTGAACTCAGCCCCGTGAGGGTTACGTCGCTGACGATCCATGGGCGGACGGGCAGTAGCGTCGTCGCCGCGGTGAAACCTGGCGACAAACACCGCACCTCCAATATCGCTGAGGGGCAATGAGTCCCGAGCCAACCCGCAAGCGCTGGCACATTGCACGTGTCGCCCACGTCACCGGGGACGTCGCCTGGTGGGTGTTCGTGGTCGCTCGACTGATGGCGGAGATGAACACATCCGGCCTCCCACGTCGCTACGCAGACTACGAGCCACCGGCGGCGTTCGGAATCGGCCTGGGTCATGTCGACGCAGGCTGGACCTCCTACGCGCCGCTGACGGACCACCCAGCGCCGGGACTTAGTGACCGCCTCCTCAGCGCAGACGTCATGTCGGCGTGGGTGATTGGCGCTCTAGTGCTGGTGGTGATCGCCGCGGTCGTCGAAGCCGGTGCGGTCGGCCGCTGGCCCGCCGGCGCCGCCACCATCGTAGCCCCGATCATCGGAGCGACAGTCGTTCTCACCGCACTCTACGAGCGCGCCGGTTCCTTCACCGGTGGCGTACAGCTGAGCCTGGTCGCCGTGTTCGCGTTGGTGCTCATCGGCATCGCAATCCGCCAGGTATGGAGCCAGGCGTTGGCACCGCGCCCCATACATGGAAGCTGACAACCCTCACAGGACCGAAAGGCCGACAACCGATGTGGATGCGAACAACGCACATGACAGAGCGAACACGGTGGCTGATCGGATCGGGCCTGATGTTTGCCTGGACCTTCGGCATCTCGGCGTGGACGCTGACCCGGTACGGGTACGGCATCCACGATTGGCTGTGGTGGCTCGTGTGTGCGGTCGTTGGTGCCGCCGTCAGCCTGACAGTCGGGTGGATCAGCGTCTTCACCACGCGGCAGATTGTTGACGCCCAGCGTGATGCCGTTGCCGGACTTGACCAGGAGCAACTCGATGAGCTGGCCCGCGCCTGGAAACGCGGCCCGGTCCCTGACGATCCCGCTGTTCTTGTTGCGGTGCTGCGCCGCCGCGATCTGTTAGAGCACTACCGCCGCCGCACTCTGCGTATGCGCTTCGTTGTCGCAGCCCTCCTGGGCGTTCGGGCTTTTGCGGCGGTATTGGTGAACTTCACGCGCCACAACTATGGGGCGACTGTGCTCATTCTGGCGCTCTGGGTGGTGTGCCTGCTCGCCGTGTTTTGGTCCGAGATTCGTGAAAAGCTGCGACGACCCAGGCTGATGCAACTACGCGCAGCAGCCGATCACGACCCGCAGGTATCCGCGGCGATCGCCGATCCCGTCACCCCGATGCCGCGACCCAACTGGCGCTGGTGGACGGTCGCCTTCGCCGTGATCGTTGCACTGGCGTACGGTGCCCTGTTGGGTACCGCCACCTACTTCTCCCCGAAAGAGCGGGGCTGCCGAGTTGCACGGTCAGTCGTGCATGACATATACGCCAACCGCGAGTGGTTTTGGACCACCAACATCGGCCCGACCGGGCGACCACTGGACGACTATCAACACCTAGCCCAACAGTTGCGCGATAATGCCACCGCAGCAGAGGGATTCCCCGACATCGCCCCCCACGCACGCCGCATTGCCGAACTTGCCGACCGGGCCGCCACCATCGTCGCCACGGCCCGGCAACAAACCGACGACGTCAGCAGGGATGCATTGCGGCACGACCAAACTGCTTATGCTCAGATTCTCGATGCGGTTGCCAATGAGGAAAAGCCGCTCGCGCAGACGTGCTGGCCGTGACTCGTCATCGACTCCTGCCGGCGGGGACGGCGAATCCCACTGATGAGTGCACTCTGCCGATGCCTCGCGCACGGGCAGTCAGAACTGCATCGAGTTGTGGGCTAGATCACTGTTCGGTTTTGCGGCTGGTTCCCGACTACACCTTGGACAAGCTCGTCGTCGTTGCCGCGGCGTCGGTTTGTTGGAAAAGGGGATGTGGGCATGGGTGATTTCTCGTCGGCGCAGGTGACGCCTGCGCCGCGGGCGTTGGGACCATCCAGGAGCGGGTGTCGATGACCGAAATATCGCGCGACCGCTCCGCCGGGCCGGCCGATCACCAGGATTGGGCGCCCTACTCCGACTTGGTACAAGCGGCGCAGGCGTACCTGCGTGATTCGGCGATCGCGTTGGAGGCGTTGTGCCGCGTGATGGATCCGATGGCGATCAAGGCGTTCGTCATGGAACGCACTCTCGAAGAGAAGGATTCGCGCGAGTCGTTGTACCAGGAGGTCGCTGTGACCGATGGCCGGACATTGCTGCTGTGGATGGGTGACGATGAACTCACCGACGACGATGATCCTGAGCCTGGCGCACTATTGCTGACATCTACCCTGCGCTCGATTCCATTGTCCGCGTTGACCGACCGCAATCTCAAGGTTGCATATCGCGTCGACGGCAGCGGAGGACGGTCATTGCACAGTGTTGAACTGCGGTTGGTGACCACGACGGCCGACTACACCCTCGCCAAGACCCCGTCGAGAACCGAGGCGTTCAGCGAGGAACTGCTGTTCACGAAGTCTGTCACCGACGGCGGACGAGCACAGATGGAACGGCTGATTCAATTCGGAAGGGCGCTGGCCGCACATGACTGATTGGACATCGCACAGGCATCTTCAGCAGGCGGTAATGCTCGGCATCCGCAATCCCGAAGTGGCGCTGAACAATTTGCGCGCTTTCGTCAACTTCGACACTGTCTACTCGTTCGTACTTACGCAGCGTCCGGCGTGGCAAGAAGTTGCGGTCACCGACGGACAGCGTTTGATCTTGTGGCACGGCTCTGACACTGAATGCGCTGGCCACGATAATCGATTGCCGCACCCGATGTTCCAGTCCTCGGTGCGAACCGTTCTGCTCTCGCGGTTCAGTGATCAGGCGTTGCACACCGACTACGACGTGCTGGACGACGGTTCTCGCCAGCTGGTTTCGGTGCGCCTGCGGCTGTACACGTCGATCGTCAGCAGCACCACCCGAACCACTCCCGAGGACAGTCAGCACTACGTCGAGTGCTACCTCTTCGACAAGAACTCAGACGACGGTCAGGCCGAGATGGAACGACTTCTCGAATTTGGGGCCGCACTATCGATTTCGGCCAGTGTGTGACTGGCCTTCAGACAAGAAAGGGACCGCTGCCGCGATGACCGACCCCAATGCGCAATATGTTTCGTGACATGCAGGGGGTCCTGCGTTGCCTCGCATCAATACCAATGCTGTTCTGGACGACGATCACGACTGCCACTCGCAAACCGGGAGAAACGGCAGCTGACCGGAGAATTTCGCAGGATCCTGGACTGTACTTCGCCGACGACCCGTGGGTGGACTGACCGGCATCAACTGTCGCCGGGCTTTGGGGGCGCGCTCGTGGTCGAACCCCACTGCGGATCGAGTCCGCCCGGGAATGCAACTGCCATGTGTTGGCTACGGAAAGAGGAGACTTGGCTGTGCGAACAGCAACGAACAAGCTGCTGTGCGACACCACGATCGCACCCGACGGCGGTTTCATCGTCATTGAAGATGCTGGGGCGAAGGAGATTTCGGGTGCCCGTGCCCTCGTAACCACCGAAATCGACTGCGAGGCCGCGACGGTGCAGCGCGCACTGTGGGTGCAGACCATGACTGCCCACGAGTGCGACGTCGTGGGCCGGGGGATTCGGGTTCGCGTGCTCTCCGGCTCGGACACCGGCGGACTCGGCGTCAGAGCGTTTGATGGCCAACTGAACATCGCCAGCGGACTATTGGCCATCGGCGATCGCCGCAACCCCGACCGTCAATTGCTGGTTGGCCCAACGGGTGTGGTTGGCGTCAGCGTGTTCGTGGGCAACGAAGTCGACGCCATCTGTTTCGACGACCCTGGCGTCACCTACCCGCCCTCAGGTCCCAGCGAAATGACACTGCTGCTACGCGGAGATGCCTGGCACACCTACACGCTGCGCAACACAGTCGCTCGGTGGGGACGACTCTCGCGGTAACGATGGTCTGAGTCTGATCCACCCCCTGGGCCTCGCGCAGTGTGCTATTCAAAGTCATGCTGCCGAAAATTTGTGTCGCCCCGGCCCTGGCGCTGTTGGTGGCCGTCCCGCAGGCGCACGCCGATCGCGCGGAACCGGTGCCGCTTTACGGGAGCTACGACACCTTTCTCGACCATTCTCGTCAGACTTTCAATGGGCGTCCGGACAGCTCTGACCCGTCGACCCAGGCGGCCATGTTCCGGACGGTGTGTGACGCCGGCGGCTGCGTCGCACACTGGCTGAGAGTGACTGAGCTGAAAGAGAATCCGAACGCTCCGGCACTGTTCGACTACCGGTGGACGGGTGATCGCTGGGAGTCTTCGGGCGACTACCCGTTCCACTGCGGCCCGAATGGCGCTGCGGTGACGGCGTTCCGGTCGGACTTCCTCACGCCCAACGGCGACGGCAGTTTCACCGGCGAGCGGACGTTCACTGTGGCAGCGCCAGGCTGCCCTGGTGACGGTGCCGGTACCTACTGGCTGCCGTTCACCTTGACGCCCACGTAACCGGTCGGGGTGGGCCGCGTGGGCTCAGCCTTGTCACTGCGCTGCCGTCGACCCACTATCAGCGCGGCCACGCCGGCAAGGGTCAGCACCGTGAGGGCCGTGATGTCGAAGGCCGGCCTGCCGCCGAGATCCCGGTCGATCACGTGCGACACGACGTGGAGTGCCTCGAACGTCACGAAGCCACCCAATGCCACCTCCACCGGCGATCGACGGGCGGCGGCCAGCAACATCGACACTCCGACACCGATCTGCAGGACGCCGGCGTCATGGAGGAAGTGGCGGTTGTAGGGCTCGAACGGTGCGAGCACCTCGAAGAATGACATCGGCGCGACGAACGCCCAGATGCCCAGGACCAGCGTTATCAGGCCGAGAGTCGCGCAGGTGACCAACACGATCCGCAACGGTGTTTGCGTCGTCATTCTCCGAGGGTAGCTACACAATGGTCCAGGGTCAGGCGCCACTTCCTCGGCAGAATCGGGTACCACTTACGACGGGCAGCGGACGGCAGCGGCGATCGCCCGGACACCGGTGTCGATCTGCGATTCCGTGAGGTTGGCATAGCCGAGGATCAAACCCGGCGGGGCAGCGCCGGGTTCGGTGTAGCACCACGACAGTGGATCGATGCGCACCCGCCGGCTCGCCGCTCGCCGCACGACATCGTCGATCTCGCAGTCGGCGGGCAGACTCACAGTGAGGTGAACGCCGGCGGCGGCGCCGAGCACCGTGGCTTCGGGGAGGTGCCGGCCGAGTGCCCGCAGCAAGGAGTTGCGCCGGGCCAGGTACCGGCGGCGCATGAGCCGCAGATGCCGGTCGTAGTCGCCGGACCGCAGCAAGGTGGCGAAGGCCAGCTGATCCATGACCGAGCTACCGGTGTCGGCGAGGCCTTTCGCCGACACCACGGGACCGACGAGGTCCGCGGGCAGCACCATCCAGCCGAGCCGCAGCCCCGGAACCAACGTCTTGCTGACCGAGCCGAGGTAGATGACGCGGTCGGGGGCCAGGGCGTGCAGTGCGCCGACGGGCGCGCGGTCATAGCGATACTCGGCGTCGTAGTCGTCCTCGATGACGAGGTTGCCCGCACGCGCCCATTCGAGGAGCGCGGTGCGGCGGGCGGGTGACAGGACGACCCCGGTCGGAGATTGGTGTGCTGGGGTGGCGAGCACTGTGGATGCCGCGGTGCCGGCGAGTGCCTCCACGTCGAGTCCGTCGTCGTCGACCGGGACGGGGGTCGGCTCGATGCCGTGGTGGCGAAAAACCATGCGGTGCAACCAGAACCCCGGATCTTCCATCGCGATGACGCGGTGCTGGAGCACATGGGCGAGCAATGCGATGGCCTGCGTCGCGCCGGAGCACAAGACGACGCGCTCTGGATCGGCCAGCACGCCCCGCGTGCGCCGCAGGTACTCCGATACCGCCGCGCGGGCATCCGGCAGACCCTTGGGGGAGACGTATCCGAACGACTCGGACTCGATGGAGGCCAGCCCCTGACGCAGTGCGCGCAGCCAACTGTGCCGTGGAAAGCTCGCAAGATCGGGCACGCCCGGTGCGAAATCGATGTCGAATGTCCGACGGTCGGGGTGGGATGGCTGAGACCGCCCGGTGGTCGTGTCGACGGCGGCAACCGTTGTGCCAGAACCTTGTTGGCTCTGCAGGAAGCCTTCCGCGACGAGTTGGCTGTACGCGTCGACCACGAGCCGCCGCGACACTTGGAGGTCCGCGGCGAGCACACGGCTGGACGGCAATCGGGTTTGCGGCGCGAGCCGGCCGGTTCGGATCGCGTCACGCAGGCCGTCGGCCAGCTGACGATGCAGCGCGGCGGCGCCACTGGTCCGGTCCAGCTCGATGAGAAGCTCTGGACCTGAAGTGGTACCCGATTCACTCGAAATATTGGTTCCTAACCTGCGACCAGTGCGGACCTAACATGAAGCTATACCGCAGCCACCGGCCCGCTGGTAAGGGAATCGAGGAGAACGCATCGTGAGGATCCTGAAGCGCATCTGGGTTCACCTGGTCGTCTTGTCCAAGTCTCGCGAAAATCGTTGGGACCTACCGGGTTGGCTGATCCGGCGCCCGCTCATCGCGGCGGCGAATGGGCTGTACGAAGTAGCGCTGCTGTTCAGTGGCAGGGCGCCCACCGCGCTCAAGGTGCTCGCCGGCACGAAAGCGGCGATGCTGACTCACTGCGAGTTCTGCATCGACATCTCCGACACCCTCGGCCGCCATGAGGGGTTCTCGGAAGAGAAGTTGATCGCCTTGGTGAACTATCGCGACAGCGACGAGTTCACGCACCTGGAGAAGTTGTGCATTCAGTTCGCGGAAGAGATGTCCCGCACACCGGCGATCATTTCGGACGGGCTCCGTGAGGAACTGCTCACGCATCTGACCAAGGGGCAGTTGATGGAGATCGCGGCCGAAATCGCCTGGGAGAACCAGCGTGGACGGCTGAACCAGGGCCTCGGTATCAGGCCGATGGACACGGCCGGCGGCACGGTCTGTCTCATCCCCGAGTTGGGAAACCGAAGCGGCGCAAATGATTCCGTTGCCTGATGCATGGAGCCGACCAACGGGGAGGATTACATGCTGGCCCAGGTGATTTCGCGTCGTGACAGCCGAGCGCGGTGTGGGGCCGCTTCCGCCTTTCCGTCCGACGCAGGGCTGGCCACACCCAAGGCCGTCATCGACGTCACCTCCCACTCGGCTGGGACATCGAACTCGCGGGCGACACCTTCACGATCGAATGCACGGAACTGATGTGCGCCGAGTCCCATGACCAGCCCCTGAATCGTCATGTGGGCGACCGCCTGTCCGAGGTCGTATCGCGCGAATTCCGAGAACTCCCAGTCCGTGTCTTCAACGAGGATGTGAGCCAGATTCACCACCAGCAGCGAGGCATCCAGAGCCCACCGAGCTGAACTGGGTGCCAGGTGACTCGCGATCCGCGCGTGGATCGGATCGTCACGCCGACCCACGATGAACATCCACGGCTGCGAGTTCCCTGCCGAAGGCGTCATCCGGGCAGCGTCGAGCAGCACGTCGACCTGGGCGTTACTCAACGCCGCATCTCGATCGAACGACACTGGACTGAACCGCTCCGCCAATAGCGGGTGGACTCCATTTGCCGCGGCATTCTCACACTCGGTCACGTCAGCATCATGTGCTGAAAACTCCTCCTTCACAACCAATGTGACGTAGCGGCGCGATTGCCTCCGGAATATCAGCGACCGATGTTCGCCGAGTTTTCGGCGTGATGCTTGAAGTTCAGCAGCTGCCGCCGTGCCATCACGAGATCGCCGACACTGAGCAGCGGAGCGGCGAGCCGCATTGATTGCGGCGCAGCGACTTTCAACACCAGTCGAGTTCGGCGGTCGTCGATCGGGGTGAGCTGATACGACATGTGCGTGCCCATGATCTGCGCAGTCAACTGCACCTGGTGCTCCACCGCGAGCACCCTGCCCAGGGGCTGTCCCGCGGTGGCGGTGAACGGATCGCCGGGCGTGGGATCGGGCAGGTTGCGCAACTCGCGTGGTGATTTCCGGCCCAGGTTGTCGATCCAGTCGTACGAGTACGGCGCCAGGCGAACCTGAACAAGCCACGACCACAATTGATCTGGTGTCGTGTTCACCGTCACTCCGCGCCATGCCTCGAGCGATGGGCTGGTGACATAGCTGTCGCAGCCGTAGGTCGCCCGGGTCTCGACGTCGGTGACGCCCCACCGGTCACCGATCACCGGGTCGCCACCTTGTTCATCAGGTAGGGCGCGGCCGTGCGGTGGATGGGGCCGATGGCTCGCCAGACCGCGGCGGCCGTCCGGCGGCGCTTGTAGTGGAGCGCGGTGATGAGTTGGCCCGTCGAGGCATCCGTTCGTCGAAGAATCAGGGTCCCGCTCATCAGTGGTGAGTCGGCCTGCAGGTGGACCGCATCAGGTGTCGAATCCACGATGCGCCAGCCGAGGATGTGGTCCGGCGAGTCCGCTGGTCCGAGGTGGAATAGCAGGAACTCCTTGTGCGCGAATCGAATTCCCTCGCGAAGGAGAGTCCCGGATCGCTCGAGCGCTTCACGTGCCAGCACCTCGGGCGTCCGGGTGTCGGATTCGGCGACGGTGACTTCGAAGGCGTCGAGATAGTCGGCACGTTTGACTTGGCCAGGCAAGGAGTCGCGGTCCAGGTTCACCTGGCGCGCATGTCCAACTGCCGTCGTTGTCGCCACACTTCGAGACTAGGTACTCATTGGTCGCTTGTCAGGGGCCAGTTTGATGGCAGAACCGGGTACCACTCGGCTGATGCTGTATTCCGATGGCGCGCTCAGCGAGTGCTGGGTCGACGCGCGCTGGGTCGATGAGTCGGCGGCAAGCGTCACCCATCGTGCGGTGCGCAGGTGCGATCGAGCCAATTCCAGGCCCTTCCAGCCGTGGTCGCAGCTATCCACAACTAGCGACCTTGTCAAGAATCTTCGAGCAGTGATGTGATGTCTCAGGACATTGGTGACAGTTCTGCATCAGGACATTGGTGACAGTTCGGGTGGTCTTGGTGGTGACACTTAGGCCCTCAGGGTCAGGTGGTGGCTGCCTATGAACCGATCGATCCTCGTGTCCGTCTGGCGATTGCGCAGTGGCCGGATGATGCGCCGCGTGGGGCAGTCTCGACGTTCTGCGCCGAGCACGGTATTTCCCGTAAGTCCTTCTACGAGTTACGCAGACGGACCAAGACTGACGGGCCGGCCGCAGTGCTCGAACCCCGGACCCGGCGACCGACATCGAGCCCGTCGACGCTGACCGAGGAAGTCAAGGATCAGGCGGTAGCCGTGCGCAAGGCCTTGGAGGCCTCCGGTTTGGATCACGGGCCGATCAGTGTGCACGAGAAGATGCGCGCGATGGGCCTGCCACAGGTCCCGTCCACGGCGTCACTGGCCCGCATCTTCCGCGAAGCCGGCGTGGCCCGCCGGGAGCCGAGGAAGAAACCCCGCTCGGCGTGGCGACGGTTCGTCTACCCGGCTCCGAACGCATGCTGGCAACTCGATGCCACCGAGTACGTGCTGGTCGGCGGGCGAAAGTGTGTGATCTTCCAGCTCATCGATGATCACTCCCGCTATGCGGTCGCCTCCCACGTGGCCGGCAGTGAAACTGCGGAGGCTGCGATCGCCGTGTTTGACAAGGCCGTCGCCGCCCACGGCGTGCCCCAACGACTGCTCTCGGACAACGGACTGGCGCTGAACCCGTCGCGCCGGGGATTGGTCGGCAAACTCGTCAATCATGTTGGGGCCCTGGGCGTGGAGGCGATCACCGGCAAGCCTTACAAGCCGACCACCCAGGGCAAGAATGAACGGTTCCATCAGACCTTGTTCCGCTACCTGGACAAGCAGCCCCTTGCGGAGTCCCTCGAGGAACTGCAGGCCCAGGTCGATGCGTTCGACCACATCTACAACACCGAACGGCCCCACCAAGGTCTTCCTGGGCGCGTCACCCCGCTGGCCGCGTGGGAAGCGACCCCCAAAGCCGAAGCCCCTCGCCCCAAGCCCGACCCGCCCCTTCTCATCGAGGCCGCAGTCAAACAACTCCAGCCCGCACCAGAGCTGCCAGCCGGGGCCCACGTCAGGAGGCTGTCTACCGCCGGCACCTTCATGCTCGCCGGGGTCATCTACAAAGTCGGTGGCCAACACGGCCTCCAAGAGGTATTGGTCGCCACCGACGTCGACAAGATCATCGTGGCTGACCTCGACGGCGAGATCCTCATCGAGCACACCCAGCCCGCACCTGGAGTGACCTACGTCGGCAACGGAAAACCCCGCGGCTCACACCCCAAACCAGACGAACTGTCACCAATGTCCTGACACACCAACTGTCACCAATGTCCTGATGCAGAACTGTCACCGATGTCCTGATACATCACAATCTTCGAGCAGTGAGAACCTTGCGTATCGAACATATGTACTGCTTATCTGCTTAAGTGGACCCGGTGGCTAGAATTCGCCAAAGGTGTTGCTAGGCAACAACTCTTGATCGATCTCCGGTAGGCGTTCAATGTCATGCAGTGGGGCGTCGGTTCCACCGAT